>NZ_MKJY01000393.1 GCF_001942465.1 Actinomadura sp. CNU-125 | reverse complement strand
GCGCGCAGGTGCTGGGCGAGCGGGAAGTGCGGCACCAGCGCCACGCCCCACCGGCCGAGGCGCGCGGCGGTGGCCAGAGTGGCCTCGCCGGTGGTGAACGCTTCGACGACCAGGTCACCCTCGCGGGTGCAGGTGGTGATCAAGTGCCGGGCGAGTTCATCGCCGACACCGGGCCGGTGCCCGGGGCAGAGCCCAGAGAGCAGGCCACTCCGGTGCGGCTCCCGGGTGGTGTTGTTGTTTGCTTCGGTGGTGGTGTCGGAGCACAGCCAGACCGTCAGCGGCAGGAAGCGGCGCTCGCTGCCGCGACGGTGGCCGTTTCCGCGGTTGTGAGCAGATGGTGTGTGGTTCATGTGTCGGGTGACCCATGACGGTCTCCCGGTCCCCGTGCACTAATAAAGAACCGCCGGACGGCCGGATTTTCCCCGGGAGTCCGGGTCAAAATCTGGCAAAGACCACCACTTGGCCCTGCGGAAGCGGCTGGATTTCGGGGTTCAGGGCTGGTCGTTGTGGCGAGGGTTGCCGCGTTCGAAAGTCCAGGACCGGGAACTTTGCGGCGGCAAACATGGCCCGGCTGGACCAGGCCCACGGTCCCACGCGTGATCGATATCGGGCATCAGCAGAGCGTTGGATTCCTGCCTGCGGTAGAGCATGTACGTGATCGGCCCTGAAGCCCCGGGACGTTCCTCCAGCGGGACCTCTGCGAGGGCCTCGTCGAAGTGGCCGCGGTGACACGGCAACCGGGGCGCCGAGCAATGTCGTGGGCCTGGGACACAGCACGCCGCCGGTGCACGGCGGTTGAAGGCCACAAGGGGTCATTCCGCCCGTACAAGGTGAAGTCGATCATTTTCGTCTTCTCCCTCCGTTCTTCACAGGGCGGGCGATACAGCTCGGCCCGGTCGGCCGCCTTCGCCCACGCCGTGGTCACCTGCCGCTCAATGGAAGGTCGTGACGGGGCAAGTCCCATAAGCCGGTTTCGCGTCGCCAGATGGCTGCCGTACGGGCCGTTCGTGTCCTTGGCGGCGGCGATGTCGGTCACCATGCCGGGGTCAAGACTTGGTCATTCCTGCTGGGCGGCGGGGGAAATTCGGGCCTTGAGGCGGTGCTTCATTAGTGCCGGTCGAGACACCCGCGGAGGCGGTGCGGTCCCCGGGGAGGACGGTTCATCCGGTCCCCACCGCGCATCGCCCGTCCACACCACATCCGCTTTTGAAGGAGGACACCCACACCCGGGTTGCACCGCCTCCCCGGGGTCTCGACCGGCAGCCGAAGACCCGACCTCGTTCAGGGAGGCCGCCATGTCCAACCGACCACACCCGAGCAGCACCGGCATCGGTCACGCCGACCAGCCGTCACGTGAACCGCTCGCCATCAAAGCCGCGGCTTCGCGCCGGCGAGGACCACGTCCCAGGCCCGGCCGGGTACGCCTGGTGACGGCATCGGTGCTGTGGAGCGCCGGGTGCGCGCTCACCGCGCTCCTGGTTCCCGGTGTCGCCGATGCCAGCACGAGCCTGGCGGCGGCCGAGTCCCTGGATCAGGTGATCGACAATCTGCGGACCGTGATCGTGGGGTTGCTGGTGGGGTTGGCGACGTTGTTCGCCACGATCGGCGGGGTCCGTTACATCCTGGCCGGGGGCGACCCGGGTGAAGTGGAGGCGGCGAAGAAGACGCTGCGGTACGCCGCGATCGGGTACGCGATCGCGGTGCTGGCGCCGGTGCTGGTGGAGCTGCTGCAGAAAGTCGTGGGCGAACCCTCATGACCAGCTTCCGCCCTGCCGCGCGGGCGCGGCCAGCGGTGCGACGCATGCTCGCCATCGCGGGTCTGGCCGGGTTCCTTCTGGTGATCGCCCCGGGGAGTCTCGCAGCGGCCGAGCCGCCGCCCGGCCCGGCACCGTCGGCGAGTCCTTCCGCCCCTCCCGCCTCTTCGCACACCGGCCCCGGGGAGACATCACCGACGCCGGCACCGTCGTTGACTTCGCCTCCGCCGACACCCTGGCCATCGAGTACCCCGGGCCGATCCCCGTCCGAAGAGGGCGGCGGCGAGGAGTCCGGGTGCGGGTTCGTGGACGTGGCGTGCAAGGCCAAGGAGGCCGTGAACGGCTGGTTCGGCGACCTGGTGTCCTCGGCCGCCGACAGCGTCTTCGACCTGCTGGGCTCCAGCGTTCTGGGCACTCCGGAGCTCGACGATCCGGGGATGGGTCGGGCGCGGGAGCTGTGGGGCGTGGCGCAGACGATCGCCAACACCTGCTTCGTGCTGGTCGTCACGGTCGGCGGCGTGCTGATGGCCGGGCACACCCTGCCCGGCACCGACCTCACCCCCGGGGAGCTGATCGCCCGCCTGGTCGGGGCGTTCCTGGCCTCGAACCTGAGCCTGATCGTGCTCGGATACGCCATCACGCTCGCCAACGGCCTGTCGGGCGCGTTCCTTTCGATGGGCGCCGAGTCGATCGACCCGGGCGTGGTCGCGGAGGTGATCGCCGGATACGTCGTCGCTCAGCTCGTGCCGTTCAACCTGTTCCCCGCGCTGGTCGCCTTGGCCGCAGTGGTGCTGGCGTTGTGCGTAGTGATCATCTACATCGTGCGGGTCGCGATCACGATCGTGCTGATCGCGGCAGCACCTTTGGCGTTGATGTTCCATGCCCTTCCGGCCACCGACGGGCTCGCCCGGCTGTGGTGGCGCGGCATCACCGGGATCCTGGCGATCCAGGTGTGCCAGTCGCTGGTGCTGGCAACCGCGGTCCGGCTCCTGTTCACCGACTCCGAGGACGACCGGGGCTCGGTGCTGGGGCTGCGTCGATCGGCGACTTCACCGACCTTCTGCTGGCGGTGTGCCTGCTGTGGCTGATGGTCCGCATCCCCACCTGGGTCGCACGCACCGTATGGCGACCCGCCCAGCCGCGCCTGCTCAGCGGCCTGCTGAAATCCCTGGTGCTCTACCGGCTCTTGGGCCGGGTCCTGCCACGCGGACGCGGCACCACGGTCGGATTCCATCACCCACCACCACCGCCGACTCCCCCGCAGCCGCAGCGTCTGGCTCTGCCCGGACCGTCGCGACCGCAGTTGCCCGCAGGCCCGCAACCGGGACCGGCATTGTCCGCAGGCCCGCAACCGGGACCGGCGTTGCCCGCAGGCCCGACACCGTCGGCGCCGCCCGCAGAGCCGCGACCGGCGTTGCCCGCCGGGCCGCCGCCGCCGTTGGCCTTGCCCGCGGGACCGGCGCCTTCTCCCGGTTCCGGTAGCGCCGTAGGAGGACGTGCGATGCAGCTCCCGCTCCCGATTCCCAAGCCCACCCCGACGGCCCGACGCCCCGTGCAGACGCGTTGCCGATCTCGACTCCCCGCGTCCCGCGACCGCTCGCGGCAAGCCCGCCTGCCGCACCTGCGGGGCTTCGGGGTCGGTCGGGGCAGCTGATGCTGCCCGGGATGCCCCGGCGGCCGGTGCCCAACCGGCAGCTGACCTTGTGGACCGAACCACCGAAACCCAGGAGACGCCGATGACCAGGAGATGGCGATGACCGGCTTCCGTGATGCGCAGCCGATGAGCGTGAAGATTCCCGCCGACATCGACCGCCCGGACAAAATCCTCTACGGGCTCACGCTGCGGCAGCTGACGATCCTCGGCGGCACGGCCGCGATCCTGCTGTGGGCGCTGCTCACCCTCGGTGCGATGGTGCCGTTCCC
>NZ_MKJY01000392.1 GCF_001942465.1 Actinomadura sp. CNU-125 | reverse complement strand
GCGACCGCGTCGGACGCGCCGCAGTCCGTGACGTCGCGACGCCCGTGACGCCCGTGACGCCCGGGGCGTGGCCCTGGGACGGCCGGAGGCGGACGCGGCGGGGTCGCATGGGGGCCGGTGGGTTCGCGCGCGAATCGTCCTGTCTACACTTCGGGTCGTGAACTCCGTGCCCACGGGAGATGACGGCTCTTCGGCGAACCGTAGACGGCTCGTCCGGCGGCTGCACGTCGACCTCTGCCGCCAGCACAGCTGCCTGTGTCAGCGGTAACTGGGGGATTCGACCAGTTCGTACCCGTGGTGTCCGGCGGGCCGGCAATCCCCCGATCCGAGCATCGCCTCCCGGACATACCATGAAGGCAAGCCTAAGTAGCATCACGATTCTGGGTGCCTCCCCCAGGTCGGGTGCTGCCCGTCGAGGAGGTCTTCCTCTGTGACCAAGCAGGTCCAGCAGCTCGACCGCGTCATCATCCGCTTCGCCGGGGACTCCGGTGACGGCATGCAGTTGACCGGCGACCGCTTCACCCAGGAGACGGCCGCGTTCGGCAACGACCTTTCCACGTTGCCGAACTTTCCGGCCGAGATCCGCGCCCCCGCCGGGACCCTCCCCGGCGTGTCCAGTTTCCAGTTGCACTTCGCCGACCACGACATCCTCACGCCGGGCGACGCGCCCGACGTCCTGGTCGCGATGAACCCCGCCGCCCTCAAGGCCAACCTCGGGGATCTCCCCCGCGGGGCGGACGTCCTGGTCAACACCGACGAGTTCACCAAGCGCAACCTCGCCAAGGTCGGCTACGCGACCAACCCGGTCGAGGACGACTCGCTCGCCGAGTACCGGGTGCACGCGCTGCCGCTCACGTCGATGACGGTGACCGCCCTCACCGACTTCGACATCTCCAAGAAGGACGCCGAACGCGCGAAGAACATGTTCGCGCTGGGGCTCCTGTCGTGGCTCTACCACCGTCCCACCGAGGGGACGATCGGGTTCCTGGAGCGCAAGTTCGCCAAGAAGCCCGAGATCATGAAGGCCAACATCGCGGCCTTCCAGGCGGGCTGGAGCTACGGCGAGACCACCGAGGCGTTCTCGGTCCAGTACGAGGTCAAGCCGGCCGAGCACGAGGCGGGCCTGTACCGCAACATCACCGGCAACGTCGCGCTCGCGTACGGGCTCGTCGCGTCGGGCGTCCAGTCCGGGCTGCCGGTGTTCCTCGGCTCGTACCCGATCACCCCGGCGTCCGACATCCTGCACGAACTGTCCAAGCACAAGCGGTTCGGCGTCAGAACGTTCCAGGCCGAGGACGAGATCGCCGCGGTCGGCGCCGCGCTCGGCGCGTCCTTCGGCGGGTCGCTGGGCGTCACCACGACGTCCGGGCCCGGCATCGCGCTGAAGAGCGAGACGATCGGTCTCGGCGTCGCCACCGAGCTGCCGCTGCTGGTCATCGACGTGCAGCGCGCCGGACCGTCCACCGGGCTGCCCACCAAGACCGAGCAGGCCGACCTGCTGCAGGCCATGCACGGCCGCAACGGCGAAGCGCCCGTCCCGGTCATCGCGCCGCAGTCGCCGTCCGACTGCTTCGACGCCGCGATCGAGGCCGCCCGTATCGCCGTCAAGTACCGCACGCCCGTCATCCTGCTGTCCGACGGGTACCTCGCGAACGGCTCCGAGCCGTGGAAGCTGCCGGACGTCGCGAACCTGCCGACGATCGAGCCGGACTTCGCGGCGCCGTCCGAGGAGGAGTTCCAGCCGTTCCAGCGGGACCCCGAGACGCTCGCGCGCCCGTGGGCCGTCCCCGGCACCGCCGGGCTGGAGCACCGGATCGGCGGGCTGGAGAAGGCCGACGGGTCCGGGAACATCTCCTACGACCCGTCGAACCACGACAAGATGGTCCGCCTCCGGCAGGCCAAGGTCGACGGCATCGCGAACGACATCGAGCCGCTCGCGGTGGACGACCCGTCCGGTGCGGCCCGCGTGCTCGTCCTCGGCTGGGGCGGGACGTACGGCGCGATCTCCGCCGGTGTCCGCCGCGTCCGCGCGAGCGGGCAGCGCGTCGCGCAGGCCCACCTGCGGCACCTCAACCCGTTCCCCGCGAACCTGCCCGAGGTCCTGCGCTCCTACGACAAGGTCATCGTGCCGGAGATCAACCTGGGCCAGCTCGCGCTGCTGCTGCGCGGCCGGTACCTCGTGGACGTCATCGGCTACAACCAGGTCCGCGGCCTGCCCTTCAAGTCCGATGAGCTGCAGGGCGTCATCCAGGATGTGATCGACAGTGAGTGAAGTCAACGGCAACGGCAACGGCAACGGCAACGGAAGCGGCATCGTCGCCGGCAATGGCCGCAGCCCCCTGTCCCTGGTCCCGAAGACCGACGCGAAGCAGACGCTGAAGGACTTCAAGACCGACCAGGAGGTCCGCTGGTGCCCCGGCTGCGGTGACTACGCGATCCTCGCGGCCGTCCAGTCCTTCCTGCCCGAACTCGGGCTGCGCAAGGAGAACATCACGTTCGTGTCGGGCATCGGCTGCTCGTCCCGGTTCCCGTACTACATGAACACCTACGGGTTCCACTCGATCCACGGCCGCGCCCCCGCGATCGCGACGGGCCTCGCCACGTCCCGTCCGGACCTGTCGGTCTGGGTCGTGACGGGCGACGGCGACTCGCTGTCGATCGGCGGCAACCACCTCATCCACGCGCTGCGCCGCAACGTCAACCTGAAGATCCTGCTGTTCAACAACCGGATCTACGGGCTGACCAAGGGCCAGTACTCCCCGACGTCCGAACTCGGCAAGATCACCAAGTCGACGCCGATGGGGTCGCTGGACTCGCCGTTCAACCCGATCTCGCTCGCCGTCGGCGCCGAAGGCACGTTCGTCGCCCGCACGATCGACTCCGACCGCAAGCACCTGCAGTCGGTGCTGCGCGCCGCCGCCGAGCACCGCGGCACCGCGCTCGTCGAGATCTACCAGAACTGCAACATCTTCAACGACAACGCCTTCGAGCCGCTGAAGGACGCCGATGTCCGCGACGACATCACCGTCCGGCTCGAACACGGCGAGCCGATCGTGTTCGGCGCCGACCGCTCGAAGGGTTTCCGGCGCACCGCGACCGGCTCCCTCGAAGTCGTGAACGTCGCCGACGTCGACCCGTCCGAGATCGTGGTGCACGACGCCCACAACCCGGACCCGTCGCACGCGTTCGCCCTGTCCCGCCTCGACTCGCCCGCGTTCGAGCACACCCCGATCGGCATCTTCCGCGACGTCGACCGGCCGTCGTACGACGAGCTGATGCGCGAGCAGGTCGACGAGGCCGTCCAGACCGAGGGCGGCGGCGACCTCGCCGCCCTCCTCGGCAGCGGCGACACCTGGCGCATCGACTGACGCACCGGACGGCGCACCGCGCGGAGAACCCGGCCCCAAGCCTTACGGGGCCGGGTTTCTCGCGTATGGAACCCCCGCGAAACGGGCACCGTTCCACGTGGTGAGCGATCAGCGAACAGCGCCCGGGACAGGGCGCGACACGGTGCGGGACGGCGTCTCATCCTGGAACACTGGAGAGATCATGTCCCCGGGGAGGTTGACGATGCGGGTCGTGCCGCGCCGTAGCAAGGACCGTCGACGCCGGAAGGACGACGCCCCGACCTCGGACGACCGGGACACGCAGCCCCTCGCGGACGCCGCGTCCGGCCCCGAGGCCCCGGCGCCC
>NZ_MKJY01000391.1 GCF_001942465.1 Actinomadura sp. CNU-125 | reverse complement strand
GCGCGGCGATCGTCGCGGCGTTCGCCGCCGGATGGTGGCTGCACCGCGCCGGGATCGCCACCGAGGACCGGCTGCCGCCGCTGCACGCCCGCCCCCGGGACCGGCCGCTCACCTGGCAGCTGCTGCCCGCCGCGGCCGTCGCCGCCGCCGCGGTCGGCGCCTGCCGGTGCTGGCCGCCCGGCTGCCGTGGCGGTGGCTGCCGCCCGCCACGTGGCGGGCGCCGCGCTGCTGGGCGGTGGCGCTGGCGGCGTCGGACGGGACGGGCGCGCTCACCGCGCCGCTGACGCGCCCACCGAGTACCCGGCGGGCATGGCGCAGCTGCGCCCCGACGTCCTGGAGTACCTGCGCACGTTCACCGACCGGCTGTACGCCTACACCACGCACGTGCGCGGGCACCCGCCCGGCCCGATGCTGGTGCTGTGGGCGCTGGAGCAGGCCGGGCTGGGCGGCACCGGATGGCTCGCCGCGGCGATCATCGCGGCCGGGTCGTCGGCGGCGGCCGCGATCGCCGTCACCGTGCACCGCACGGCGGGGGAGCGGGCCGCGCGGGCGGCCGTCCCGTTCCTGGTCCTGGCGCCGTTCGCGCTGTGGGTCGCGACGTCCATGGACGCGCTGTTCCTCGGCGTCGGCGCGGTGGGGGACGGCGCTCGCGGCGATCGCGGCGCGCCGCGCCGGCCCCGCCGCGTTCCCGGCGGCGGCCGGCGCGGGGATCCTGCTGGGCTCCCTGCCGTGGTCCAGGTACGGGCTGCTGCCGCTGGCGGCGGTGCCGCTCGCGGTGCTCGTGCGGGCGCGTCCCCGCCGGGCGGTGCTCGCGGCGGGCGCGGCGGCGGGCCTGGCGGCCGTGCCCGCCGCGCTGACCGCCCTGGGGTTCTGGTGGCCGGACGGGGTCCGCGCCACCCTGGAGACCTACCTGATCAGCGGCGGGTCGGCGCAGCGGTCCTACTGGTACTTCCTGTTCGCCGACCTGGCGGTGCTGGGACTGCTCACCGGGCCCGCCGTCGCGCACGCCCTGCCCGGCCTGCTCGGCACGCTGGGCCGGGCGGCGCGGCTCCGGACGCCGCTCCGGACGCCCGTGCCGGGGCTGGGGGTCGCGCTCCCGGTCGGCGCGGCGCTCCTGGGCGTCCTGGTGCTGGACGTATCCGGGATCACCAAGGGGGAGGTGGAGCGGATCTGGGTGCCGTTCGCGGCGTGGATCGTGGCGGCCGCGGCCGTGCACCGCCCCCCGGCGCGGGCGTGGCTCGCCGCGCAGGCCTGCACCGCCCTGGCCGTCCAGGCCCTGGTCCTGTCCCACTGGTGACCCCTGATTACCCCTGGTGATCCCGCCCGCGCGGGCGGGATCACCAGCGGACGGGCCCGGCGTCGTCGAACAGCCCGCCGGTCGGGCCGTCGTCGTCCAGCGTGGCCAGCCGGACGGCGATCGCCGCGCCTCGGCGGCGGTGCGGGCGATCGGCAGCCCGAGCCCGGCGGTGAAATCGGTCGCGCACGCACCCGGCACCGCGGCGTTGACCAGGATCCCGGCCGGGCGCAGCAGCTTGGCGTACTGGACGGTCAGCATGTTCAGCGCCGCCTTCGACACCGGGTACGCGGCGTGGGCGGGCATCGCCGACATGTAGTGGCCGGGGTCGGTCATGTCGCCCAGCGACCCCACGCCGCTGGAGACGTTCACGATCCGGCCCGCCGGCGATCTCTCCAGCAGCGGCAGCAACGCGTCGGTCACCCGGATCACGCCGTACACGTTGGTGTCGAACACCCGGTGCACGGCGTCCGGGTCGGCGCCGCCCGGCGACAGCCCCGCCCCGCCGTGGATACCGGCGTTGTTGACCAGCACGTCCAGCCGTCCGCACGTGTCGCCGGCCAGCTCCGCGGCGGCCCGGACCGACGCGCCGTCGGTGACGTCCAGCCCTACCGGCCGCACGTCGTGCCCGGCCGACCGCAGCCGCGCCGCGGCCCGCTCGCCGAGCCGCGGGTCGCGGGCCCCCAGCAGCACGGTCGCGCCCCGCGCCGCCAGCCCCTCGGCGATGCGGAAGCCGATGCCCTTGTTCGCCCCGGTGACCAGCGCGACGGTGGAATTGGTGGGAATGTTCGTCATGGCGCCAGCCCACCACCGCCCCGCCCCCGCACTCCAGTACCGATCGGGTCGCCCCCGATACCCGCCGGGTATCGGGCCGGGTATCAAGGACGGTGTGGACGGTGACGGTGCGGACGGGGACATGATCGAGACGCGGGAGCTGGCGTACTTCCGCGCCGTCGCGCGGGAACTGCACTTCGGCCGGGCCGCGCGGCGGCTCGGCATCGCCCAGCCGCCGCTGTCGCGGGCGATCGGGCGGCTGGAGCGGCGGCTCGGGGTGACGCTGCTGGAGCGCGGCGGTGGCCGGGTGGCGTTGACGGCGGCGGGGGAGACGCTGCTGGCCGAGGGCACCGCGGCGCTGGACGCGGTCGCGGCCGCGGTGCGCCGCACCCGCCGGGCCGGGACGGGCCCGGGGCTGATCCTGGCGATGAAGCCCGGCGGCGACGCGGGGCTCCTCCCGGCGATGCTGGCCGCGCACGCCGCCGTGCCCGGCGCCGCGGTGGTCGAGGTCGCGTTCGGGTTCGGGACGCAGGCGGCGATGCTGCGCGACGGCCGCGCCGACGCCGCCCTGCTGTACTCGCCGCGCGCCGACCTCACCGGCTTGGCCGCCGAGGAACTGGTCACCGAACGCCAGGTGGCGGTGCTGCCGGGCGCGCATCCGCTGGCGGGACGGGACGCGGTGACGCTCGCCGACATCGACCGCAGGGCGTCCCCCGCTGGCCCGGCCCCCACCGCGGCCCGGGCCGCGGCGCTCAGGGCCACGGCCCGGCGGGTCCGGGGGACGGGCCGGGCGGCGCGCCGATCCGGGACGCGGGGCAGCTGCTGCAGCTGGTGGCCCTCGGCCGCGTCGTCGCGGTGCTGAGGGGTCGGCCCGCGGCCACCTGCGCGCCGACCTGGCGGCGGTGCCGGTCACCGACGCCGAGCCGACCACGCTCGTCCTGGCCTGGGCGGAGACGTCCCGGTCGCGCGACCTGGCCGCGTTCGTGCGCGCGGCCACGGCCGCGGCCACCGCCGCGGCGGCCGGACGTGCGGCGGCTCCGGGCATCTGACATGGCCTGACCTGCGGAAACGGTGCGTCCAGAAGAATCCGGAAGAAATCTGAGAAAAGTCCGGCCGGGGTGTCGATCCGGTGCGGGTGCCGTTCGACGTATCGGTGAAGGGCCGAAGAGGCACCCGCAGGGAAGGACCACCGCCATGACCGCCACCCACATCACCGCCGCCGCGTCCGCCGCCGCGACCGGGGAGGCCGCCGGTCGCCGCCGCTCCCGCCGTGCCCTGTGGACCGCGCAGATCCTCATCGCGGCGTTCCTGCTGATCGCGTCCGCGCTGCCCAAGTTCGCCGGGCAGGCCGACGCCGTCGAGACCTTCGCCCTGCTCGGCTGGAACGACTTCATGCGGTACTTCGTCGGCGCCGTCGAGGCCGCGGGCGCGATCGGGCTGGTGATCCCGCGGCTGGCGGGCCTGGCCGCGACCGGCCTGATCGGGCTGATGATCGGCGCGGCGCTCACCCAGATCCTGGTCATCGAGCCGGCGTGGGCGCTGTTCCCGGTGGCGCTCGGCGTCGTGCTCGCCGTCGTCGCCTGGGACCGCCGCGCCCAGACCCGCGCGCTGCTGGCCTCCCCGGGTCACGCTGCTGCGCCTCGCCACCGCGGCGGGCGTGCGGGCGGCCGGGACC
>NZ_MKJY01000390.1 GCF_001942465.1 Actinomadura sp. CNU-125 | reverse complement strand
GTTCGGCGCGCTCACCGCCCGGGAGCGGGAGGTGCTGAAGCTCGTCGCCGAGGGCCGCAACAACCGGGAGATCGCCGGGGAGCTGTTCATCTCGCCGAAGACCGCGAGCGTGCACGTCTCCAACATCCTCGCGAAACTGGACGTCACGAGCCGCACCCAGGCGGCCGCGATCGCCCTTCGCGAGGAACTGTGAAAAGCGCGATTGCATTGACCGGGCTGCGCTGCTAAATTTCTTCATTGTGACTGCCGGGTCTGCCCTGTCGGGCAAAGAGCGAGTGAGGCACCCGGCCTCGGCGTGAGCCCGAGGCGGGCCCGTGCCCCGCCCATCGCACCGCTTCCCTTCTTTTCCGCCGCGCTCGATGCGCCGCATCCTTCCGCGCCTGTACGCGACGTCCTGCTTCTGGCCGCCCTGACGCCGACCTACGAGTCGGCCCCTGCCGGGCGCCGTCCTGACGCCGCCTCTTTCGGCGCGCATTTCCGCACCCCTTTTTCCAGCCATGGACGCATTTCGCCCCATGGCCGATCACCCCTGCCCGAAAACAGAAGGAGAACCCCACAGAATGGATTTCAACCGTCAGGTCATCGAGGAGTTCCGCGCCAATGACGGCCGGGTCGGGATGTTCGAGGGCGGGCGGCTGCTCCTGCTGACGACGACCGGGGCGCGGTCGGGCGCCCGGCACACCACCCCGCTCGGTTACCTGCCGGACGGGCCGGAACGGCTGCTGGTCATCGCGTCGGCCGGGGGCTCGCCGCGGCACCCCGCCTGGTTCCACAACCTCGTCGCGAACCCGCGCGTCACCATCGAGACCGGCGCGTTCACGATGGAGGCGGACGCGACCGTCCTCGCGGGCGAGGAACGCGACCGGCTGTTCGCGCGCGCCGTCGAGTCGGACGCCGGATGGGGCGAGTACGAGGAGAAGTCGGGCCGCACGCTGCCGATCGTCGCGCTCGACCCGATTCATGTCGGCCCGCCGAGCGGCCCGCTGGGGCAGACGATCAAGCGGACCCACGACGCGTTCCGCCGGGAACTCGACAGCATCCGGCGGGAGGTGGCCGCGTCCGGGTCGACGCTGGGCGCGCAGCTCCGCGTCAACTGCCTCACGTTCTGCCAGGGGCTCGACAACCACCACCAGGGCGAGGAGCTCATGGTGTTCCCCGGGTTGGAGGGCGCCCACCCCGAGCTGGCGCCGGTCATCGCGCGGCTCCGCGAGGAGCACGAGGTGCTGAAGGGCCTCCTGGCGCGGCTGCGGGCGGTCCTCGCCTCGGACGCCGTCCCCACCGGCGCCCTCTCCGCCGAGGTGGACCGGCTCACCCGCGAGGTGATCGCCCACCTCGACCACGAGGAGGAACTCGTCCCCGTCCTCGACGAGATCGTCCTCTAAGCGAGGAAGTCGAACTCGCGGCCGGTACCGGCGGCGCGGGCGGCCTCGTAGGCGGTCCAGCTCAGCGCGAGGTCCTGCCAGGGCAGGCCGACCGGCGCGTACACCGACACCTCCTCCTCCCGCATCCGGCCCGGGGCGTCGCCGCGCAGCAGGTCGCGGAGCGTCCCGGCCGCGTGCCGGGCGTCGAGCCCGGCGGCGGCGAGGACGCGCCGCGACGGCGAGCGCGACGTCGTCGACCACGACCCGGGCGTCCTTCAGCAGGTCGGCGCCCAGTTCGGCCTTGCCGGGCCTCGTCGGCGCCGAGCGAGGTGACGTGCGTTCCGGGCGCGACGTCGGCGGCGTGCAGCAGCGGGCGGCGCTGCCCACGTCGCGGTGACGACGATGGCCGTGTCGCGGACGGCGGCGCGCGGGTCGGGCGCGACGGACGCGGGCACCCCGAGCCGGTCGCCGTGCCGTGCGGCGAACGCCGCGGCGCGTCCGGCGTCCAGGTCGCAGACGGTGAGGGACCGGACGGGACGCAGCTCGGCGAGGCCGCGCAGGACGAGTTCGGCCTGAGCGCCCGCGCCGACCACGGCGACCGCGTCGGCGCGCGCGGCCGGGCGAGCGCGTGCGTGCCGAGCGCGGCGGCGAGCCCGGTGCGCCACGCGGTGACGGTGGCGGAGTCGAGCTGCGCGAGGAGCTCGCCGGTCTCCAGGTCGTGCAGGCAGACGACGCCGCGCAGCGCGGGCCGGTTCCCGGGGAACTTCGCGTTCACCTTCACCGTGTAGGCGGGCACGCCCGCGACGAGCCCGGGCAGCAGCGCCGTCGCGGTGCCGGAGACCGGCAGCGGCGCGATCGTCCGGTGCGCGGGGACCTCGGCCGGGGGCGCGGCGAAGCCGCGGCGGAGCGCGTCCAGGCACCCGGCGGGCTCCAGCAGGCCCTCCAGATCGGAACGATTCAAAAGGAGCGTCACCGGGCCATTCTCCCGTTTCCGGGCGCACGGTGTCAGGGGCGGGGGCGTTGCCCGGCAGCGACGAGCGCGTCCCAGTCGGTGAGCCAGTCGCGGCCGTTCTCGTCGACGAACGAGCCGGGCGGCGGCGTCACCCGGTGCGCGGCGAGCCACTCCCCCGGGCGGTGCATGGACGGGCGGATCCGGCCGTCGCTCGGCATGAGCTGCGGCGGGATCGGGGCGGGCGGCGGGACCGGCGCGGTCTCGGCCGCCTGCTCGGCGAGGTCCTTCTCCTCCGCCATCCCGATGGGGCCTTCGCGGCGGGCGTTGAAGAACTGGTTCACGGCGGGGTGCGCGCTGGACAGGATCATCTCGCGCGGCCCGAACATCACCAGGCCGCGGCGGAACAGCAGGCCGAGGTTGTCGGGCAGCACGCGGGCGGTGCCGATGTCGTGGGTGACGATGAGGAACGTCGTCCCGAACTCGGCGTTGACATCGACGAACAACTGGTTGAGGTAGGCGGTGCGGACGGGGTCGAGGCCGGAGTCGGGCTCGTCGGCGAGGATGATCTCCGGGTCCAGGACGAGCGCGCGGGCGAGCCCGGCGCGTTTCTTCATCCCGCCGGAGATCTCGCCGGGAAGTTTGTCGCCCGAGCCCGACAGCCCCACCATCTCCATCTTCTCCAGGACGATCCGGCGGATCTCGGTCTCGCCCTTGCGCGTGTGCTCGCGCAGCGGGAACGCGATGTTGTCGAAGACGTTCATGGAGCCGAACAGGGCGCCGTCCTGGAACAGCACCCCGAACGTGCGGCGCATCCGGTAGAGGTCGCGTTCGCGCAGGCGCGGCACGTCGCCGCCGCCGACGAAGACGTGCCCGCGGTCGGGGCGCAGCAGGCCCACGAGGTTCTTCAGGAACACCGACTTGCCGGTCCCGGACGGGCCGAGCAGCGCGGAGATCTCCCCCGCGGGGATCGTGAGGGACACGTCCTCCCAGATGACCTGCCGTCCGAACGACTTGCTGAGCCCTTCCACGCGGATCTCGACGCCCATGGGGGCCTCCCGTGCGGGGACCGGTGGCGGGGGCTCCGCCGGTGCTCGTCCGGCCCCCCGTCCCTTCGGTTGTACGCCCGGAACGCCCCGCTGGCGAGGCCCAGCGGCGACCGGCGGGGCCTCGGCCGGGGCCCGGGCGGGGTGGATCCGGTCCGGCATCGAACGCGGCGTTGAAGATTGAACGGGGCGTCGAAGGGGCGGGCGGCAACCTTCGCGTCGCCTGCGGGTCCACGCTCAACGTGCCAACACGTTCCCGGGTGTTTAGTCACCTTCTTGCCTTACGTCTCCTTTGTCGCCTACCTGAGCATGTGGGGGTCAGGCTGTACTCGACGCTGGGCGGGACGGTCGGGTGCACTTCGCGTCGTACCAGCCCGTCGGCCTCAAGGCC
>NZ_MKJY01000389.1 GCF_001942465.1 Actinomadura sp. CNU-125 | reverse complement strand
CACCGCGGTCGTCCACTGCGCGGGGGTGCTCGACGACGGCGTCGTCACGGCCCTCACCCGGGAGCGGCTGGAGACGGTCATGCGGCCCAAGGTCGACGCCGCGTGGAACCTCCACGAGCTGACCCTGGACGCCGACCTGGCGGAGTTCGTGCTGTTCTCGTCCGTGGCCGCGACGCTGGACAGTCCCGGGCAGGGCAACTACGCCGCCGCGAACGCGTTCCTGGACGCCCTCGCGCACCACCGCCGCGCGGCGGGCCTGCCCGCCCGGTCGCTGGCCTGGGGGCCGTGGGCGACGGACGGCGGGATGACGGCGGCGCTGGAGCAGGCGCGACGTCGAGCGGCTGAGCCGCGCCGGGCTGGTGCCCATCGCGCCCGACCGGGGGCTCGCGCTGCTGGACGCCGCGCTCGCGTCGCCGCTGCCGCGCGTCCCGGCGCTGCTGGACCGGGCCGCGATCCGGGCGCGGGGACGGGACGGCGCACGCTGCTGCGCGCGCTGGTGCCCGTCCCGCGCGGGCCCGCCCGCTCCGGGCCCCGGACGCCCGCGGACGCGCTCCGGTTCCGTCCGGCGGAGGTCGCGGCCGTGCTCGGCCGTCCCTCGCCGGACTCGGTCGAGCCGGACCGGGCGCTGTCGGAGCTGGGTTTCGACTCCCTCACCTCGGTCGAGCTGCGCAACCGGCTCGGCGCCGCCACCGGCCTGCGGCTGCCTGCCACGCTGGTCTTCGACCATCCGACGCCGCAGGCCCTCGCCGACTACGTGCGGGCGGCGCTGCCGGGCGGGCGCGCCGCCGCGTCCGGCGACGGGACGGGCGGTGCCCGTGCGGCGGCCGACCCGGACGAGCCGATCGCCGTGGTGGGCATGGCCTGCCGCTATCCCGGCGGGGTCGCCGACCCGGAGGGGCTCTGGGAGCTGGTCGATTCGGGCACCGACGCCATCGGCCCGTTCCCCGCCGACCGCGGCTGGGACCTGGAGCGGCTGTACCACCCCGATCCCGACCATCCGGGCACCTCCTACGCCCGCACCGGCGGTTTCCTGTACGACGCCGACCGGTTCGACCCCGGTTTCTTCGGGATCAGCCCGCGCGAGGCGCTCGCCATGGACCCGCAGCAGCGGCTGCTGCTGGAGACGGCCTGGGAGGCGGCGGAACGCGCCGGGATCGACCCGTCGAGCCTGGCGGGCAGCCCGACCGGCGTGTTCGCCGGGATCATGTACAACGACTACGGCACGCGGGTGCGCGAGGTCCCGCGGAACCTGGAGGGGCATCTCGGCAACGGCAGCCGCGCGAGCGTCGCGTCCGGCCGGGTGTCGTACCTGCTCGGCCTGCGCGGCCCGGCCGTCACGGTCGACACGGCGTGCTCGTCGTCGCTGGTCGCGGTGCATCTGGCCGCGCAGGCGCTGCGGTCCGGGGACTGCACGCTGGCGCTGGCCGGCGGCGCGACCGTCATGTCGACCCCGGGCACGTTCACCGAGTTCAGCAGGCAGCGCGGGCTGTCGGCCGACGGGCGCTGCAAGGCGTTCTCCGCCGCCGCCGACGGGACGGGCTGGGCCGAGGGCGCCGGGTTCCTGCTGCTGGAACGGCTGTCGGACGCCCGCCGCAACGGGCATCCGGTGCTCGCGGTCGTCCGCGGCACCGCCGTCAACCAGGACGGCGCCAGCAACGGGCTGACCGCGCCGAACGGCCCCGCGCAGGAGCGGGTCATCCGGCGGGCGCTGGACGCCGCCGGGCTCGTCCCCGGCGACGTCGACGCCGTCGAGGCGCACGGCACCGGGACCGCGCTGGGCGACCCCATCGAGGCGAACGCCCTCATCGCCGCCTACGGGCACGGGCGCGGCCCGGGGCGGCCGCTGCTGCTCGGTTCGGTCAAGTCCAACATCGGGCACACCCAGGCCGCCGCCGGAGCCGCCGGGATCATCAAGATGATCATGGCGATGCGGCACGGGCGGCTGCCGCGCACGCTGCACGCGGACGTCCCGAACCCGCACGTCGACTGGGACGGCGCGGGCGTCGAGCTGCTCACCGAGGCGGTGCCGTGGCCGGAGGCGGGACGGCCGCGCCGCGCCGCGGTCTCCTCGTTCGGCATCAGCGGGACGAACGCGCACGTCGTCCTGGAGCAGGGGCCCGCCGAGGAACCCGCCCCCGAAGGGGACGGACCGGACGCGGCGCGTCCCGTCCCGTGGGTGCTCTCCGGCCGCACCGAGGCGGCGCTCCGGGCACAGGCGGCGCGGCTGTCCAACGTGGTCGGCGCGTCCGCCGCGGCGGCGCCGGTCGACGTCGGCCGCACGCTCGCCACCGGACGCGCCGCGTTCGAGCACCGCGCGTGGCTGCTCGGCACCGGACGCGCCGCGCTGCTGCGCGCTCGACGCGCTCGCCGCGCGGCGAGGACGGCCCGGTGACCGCGTCGCCGGTGACGCCGCCGAGCCCGTGTTCGTCTTCCCCGGGCAGGGGCCGCAGTGGGCCGGGATGGCACTGGAACTGGCCGAGCGGTCGCCCGTGTTCGCCGCCGAGCTGCGCGCCTGCGGCGAGGCGCTGGCGGAGCACGCCCCCTGGACGCTCGCGGACGTGCTCGGCGACGCGGCGGCGCTGGAGCGGGTCGACGTCGTCCAGCCCGCGCTGTTCGCGGTGATGGTGTCGCTCGCCCGGCTCTGGCGCTCCCACGGGGTGCGCCCGGCGGCCGTCGTCGGGCACTCGCAGGGCGAGATCGCCGCCGCGTGCGTCGCCGGTGTCCTCGACCTCGCCGACGCGGCCCGGATCGTCGTGGTGCGGGGCCGGGCGCTGGCGGAACTGGCGGGCACCGGGGGCATGGCGTCGGTGGCGCTGCCCGTCGCCGAGGCCGAGCGCCGCCTCGCCGGACGCGCGGACGACCTGGTCGTCGCGGCGGTCAACGGCCCCGGCGCGGTGACCCTCTCGGGCGACCCCGCCGCGCTCGCCGCGTTCGGGGCCGAATGCGAGGCCGCGGACGTCCGGTTCCGGATCCTCCCGGTGGACTACGCGTCGCACTCCCCGCACGTCGAACGGGTCCGCGACGCGCTGCTCGACGCGATCGGGCCGCTGCGGCCCCGGCCGGGGGACGTGCCGGTCGTCTCGTCCGTCACCGGGGAGCCGATCGACGGGACGTCCATGGACGCCGCCTACTGGTACCGCAACCTGCGGGAGCCGGTGCGGTTCGCGGCGGCGACGCGGACGCTCCTCGACTCCGGGCACGCCGCGTTCGTCGAGGTCGGCCCGCACCCGGCGCTGCTGCACGCGGTGCAGGAGAGCGCCGACGCGGCCGGGCGCCCCGGCGTCGTCGCGGTCGGCTCGCTCCGCCGCGGGGAGGGCGGGCTCGACCGGTTCCTCACCTCCCTCGCCGAGGCCCACACCCGCGGCCTGCCCGTCGACTGGACGCCCGCGCTGCCCGGCGGCCGCCGGGACCGACCTGCCCACGTACGCGTTCCAGCGGGAGCGGTACTGGCTGGACGCGCCGGGCGGCCCCGCCGACGTGACGGCCGCCGGGCTCGACGCGTCCGGGCACGCGCTGCTGGGCGCCGCGCTCGCCACCGCCGACGGCGACGAGCAGATCTTCAGCGCCCGGCTGTCGGCGCGCACCGTCCCGTGGCTGGCCGACCACGCGGTCGGCGGCACCGTCCTGGTGCCGGGCGCCGCGTTCGCCGACATGGCGGTGCACGCGGCGCGCGAGACCGGCTGCGACCTCGTGGAGGAGCTGACGATGACCGCGCCGCTGCGCTCGGCGACGCGGGGAGACGATCCTGCAGGTCCGGG
>NZ_MKJY01000388.1 GCF_001942465.1 Actinomadura sp. CNU-125 | reverse complement strand
CGCCTTCCTCACCCTCGCCGCCGCCATCACCTGCTACAAGAAACTCGTCAAACTCTCCACGTGAGACATGCTCTAAAATGCTTCCTGGTTGCGGCGTCCGGGATCCGGTGATATTCATCTTGTAGATTCCAAAAGAAATTCGAGAAGCCGAAGCTCGGACTCGCGTTCCCATTTGCTCTCCGCATAATCGATCCAGGTCCAGAAAACTTCTGCGTCCGCAATATTTGGAGCTTGTTTGTGAAGGTGCTCGCATAGCAGAGCAAAGTTGCGCATGTCCATCGGCGCTCGGGGGCGGCTGTCGCGTGCTATCGGGTCATGCAGCGTCGATCCATAGTTCGTCTGGGCCTCGCAGGTTGATGCGGCCGTTCCAGCTCACCCTGTCGAGGGACAAGGAGGGGAAGTGCTTGACGAGGCGGCTGAGCGCGATTCGGCCTTCGAGACGGGCCAGTCTTGCGCCCAGGCAAGAGTGAGCGCCGCCGCCGAAGGAGAGGTGCCGATGGGCGCTGGGGCGATCGAGCCGGAGAGTGTCGGCGTCGGGGCCCCAAAATTCGGGGTCTCGGTTGGCGGCGGACAGGCAGGCGGTCACGAACGAGCCCGCGGGAATCTCCTTGCCATGGACTGCGAACGCCTCGGTGGTGACCCTCCGCGCCAACTGGGCCGGGCTGTCGTAGCGGAGGAGTTCGTCGACGGCATTGGCGGCGATGTCGGGACGTCGGCTGAAAAGGCGTAGCTGGTCGGGGTTGCGGAGCAGTGCCAGGAGGCCGTTGGAAATCAGGTTCACGGTGGTCTCGTGGCCTGCGAGGTAGAGGAACATGACCTGGGCGACCAGCTCCGACTCCCCGTGCAGATCGCCTTCGTGCTCGGCCGTGATGAGCGCGGTCAGCAGATCGTCCGCAGGTGCGGCGCGTTTCCGCTCGACCATGTCTCGGCCGATTGCCATCAGTTCCTCGTTGGCGGACCGGACCTGCTCGCGAAGTAGTGGGTCGGGGAGGGGTTCCAGGGTTCGGAGGAGGATCCCCGACAGGTCTCGGAGCCGTGCTTGGTCGACCGGCGGTGCTCCGAGCATCTCCGAGACCACTGCGAAGGGGAGGGGAAAAGCCAACTCGGCGACGAGGTCGGCGTGGCCGAGTTCTGCGATGCGGTCGCACAGGGCGTCGACGAGCTCTTGGATCCGCGATGACAGCGCGTCGACCGATCGAGGGGCGAGGGCCTTGGCCATCAGTCGGCGCAGGCGCGGGTGGTCGGGCGGGTCCTGGTCCAAGACGGACAGGCCCTGCAACGGGCGGGCCTGCTTGCCGAGTGTGCTGGGATCCTTGGACAGGGGGACATTGAGCAGCCGGCTCTCGTCGACGGAGTGGCCGGAGCTCAGTAGCTTCGACACACCCTCATAAGTGGACAGGACCCAGAAGCCGAGAGGGTGCTCCTGCGCGGGATCGAGCGTCCGCAGGCGCGCATAGTGCGGGTAGGGGTCCTCGATGAACCCCTCGGCGAACGGGTCGAAGACGTACCTCCCGGGCGGTGCGGCCATCGTTCAGGAGCTCCTGATCTCGACGTTGCGCATGGTCACCAGTGCCGTGGCGCAGTGCGTCTCCCGGTCTCCGCCGAGCGCGTAGACTTCGGCGCCGGCGATGCTCAGTACGCGACCGGGGTGTACGACCCGGCCGCGGGCCAGGAGCCGGTCGCCCTTCGCCGGAGCCAGGATCTTGACCGTGTAGTCGATGGTCATGTTGATCCATCCGGCGGGCAGCAGCGTGCCCGCGGCCGATCCGGCGGCGAAGTCCGCCAGGGAGCCGAGGACACCGCCCTGGAAGTAGCCGTTGTGCTGGGTGAGTTCCCTGCGGTGCGGCTGGACCAGGTCGACCTCACCGGGCGCGATGCGGTCGAAGCCGAAACCGAGGTGCTGCGCGGCCGGCATGCTCAGCACGGCCTCCTTGACGAGCTTCTCGAAATCGGGGTTGGGGGCTTCCGGCGTTGCCATGTGAATGCTCCTGTTCCTGTGGTGGACGGGGGGTCAGGTGTCGGTCGGTGTCCGTTCAGACCGCCAGGTCACGATCGCGTCCCGCAGGTAGCGTCGCTTCGCGGCGGACCGCATGACCTTTCCGCTGGTGGTCCTGTGCACCTGTCCGGGGGCGGCGAGGACCACGTCGTGCGCTGAGATCTGGTGCTCGCGGGTGACCGCCGCTCGGATCGAACCTTCGATGTCCGCGACGTCGTCCCGCCGGGTCGCGGCTCTTCTGACCTCCTGGACGACGACCAGGCGTTCGCCGTCGGGTGCCGGCACCGCGAACGCCGCGCAGGAGCCGGAGCCGATCGCGGGATGCGCCTGTTGGACGGTCTGTTCGATGTCCTGGGGGTAGTGGTTGCGGCCCCGGATGATGATCAGGTCCTTCAGCCGGCCGACGACGTACAGTTCGCCGTCCAGGATCAGGCCGAGGTCGCCGGTCCGCAGGTAGGTGCGGCCAGGCGCGTCTGCGCACACCGCTTGGAAGGACTGTGCGGTCGCCGCCGTGTTGTCCCAGTAGCCCAGAGCGACATGTGGGCCGGACACCCAGATCTCTCCCGCCTGGGACGGCGGGCAGGTGCGCCCTGTCTCCGGATCGACGATCCGGAGGTCGACGTCCTCGTCCGGCAGTACGGCACCGGATCCCGCGAGGATCCGGCCGCCGCCTTGGCTGCCGTTGTCGGACCTGGTGGGGACGGCCTCGACGTACCGCCGCTGCGCGAGCACGTCGGCGTCCGCTTCGATCAGGCGCGGTCCACGCCCCATGCCGCTTCCGGAGACCAGCAGAGTCGCCTCTGCCAGCCCGTAGCAGGGGAAGAGCGCCTTCTCACTGAAGCCGTACGGAGCGAAGGTCTCGGTGAAGCGCCGCAGCGTCGCGGGCCGGATGGGCTCCGCGCCGTTGAAGGCGACCTTCCAGCAGCCGAGGTCCATTTCGGGGATCTCCGTCGCCGCCGCCCGTGCGACGCAGGCGTCGAATGCGAAGTTGGGGCCTCCGCTGCTGTGGGCCCGGTAGCGGGAGACGGCCGACAGCCACGCCAGCGGACGCCTGATGATGGTGATCGGGTCCATCAAAGCGCTGAAGGACCCGAGGAAGAGCGGCTGCAGGACGTTCCCGATCAGCCCCTGGTCGTGGAAGAACGGCGCCCAGCCGACGACCGCGGAATCCTTGTCGTGCCCGAATGCGCGCCTGATCATCTCCTGGTTCGCCATGAGGTTGCGATGGGAGACCATCACGCCTTTGGGCGCCGATGTCGAGCCCGAGGTGTACTGGAGGAAGGCGATCGCGTCGGCAGAGGGGGTTCGCGGCCGGAAGCCGGAGCCTGCGCCGTCGTCGGTCCGATCGACGGCGATCCAGTGCAGGCCGGGTCGGGCGGGCTCCAAGAGGGCGCGGGTCTCGTCGAGCATCGCTCCGGTGGTCAGTACCGCGGACGGCGCGCAGTCCTGGACGATGCCGTGGGTCGCATCCTGGACGCGCCCCTGTCGCGGAGGTTGGACCGGAACCGCCATGATCTCCGCGTAGAGGCAGCCGAAGTAGGCGACGATGAAGTCCAGGCCCGGGGCGAACATCAGGATGGCCCGGTCGCCGGGACCGCAGCGTTCGAGCAGGAGCCGGGCGACCGCCAGTGCCTTCGCGTGCAGTTCGCCGTAGGACAGGTCGGCTTCCTCGACGCCTTTACTGTTCAAGAAGGCATATGCTCGTTTGAAGGGCCGATCGGCAGCATGGCCTTGCAGTATCTCAGATAGCGAATTTTCGTTCCGCACGCCGTTACCCCCCTTCCTGCAGCGCCAAGGTGATGGTTCTTGCCATGACTTCCCGGTTGGCTTGATGAAAGAAGTGGTCTCCCGCGAACGTGTGGAGCCGGAAGCGTGCGTCCGTGCGGGTGCTCCAGCCGCGGGCCTCGGCTACGTCCACGATCGGGTCCGAGTCCCCGCGGAAAGCGGTGATCGGGCAGGTGAGCAATGGACCGGGATGGTGCGTGTACTCCTCCGACAGTTCGAGGTCCGCGCGGATGAGCGGGACCGCGTAGCGCCGGAAGGCCCGGCTCCGCCCGGCCGCGGACGGGATTCCGCCCAACCGCTCCACCGCCTCGACGAACGCGTCCTCCGGCAGCCCGTGGATCGGCGCACTCCGCGCGGGCAGATGCGGTGCCCTGCGGCCAGAGACGAACAGGTGGACGGGCGGCATGCCCGCGACGCCCAGCGAACGCGCAAGTTCGAAGGCGACGAGCGCTCCCATGCTGTGGCCGTACAGCGCCATCGGGGCCTCGCCCAGCCGCCTCATGAGGGGCAGCAGCGCGTCGACCGCATGGTGTACTCGGCGGAAGGGCGGCTGCGCCGCGGCCTCCTCACGGCCCGGGAGTTGCACCCGTACCGCGCTGATCGTTGGCGGGAACAGGGCGGGCCAGTGGGTGAAGGACGCCGCCCCGCCACCTGCATGGGGGAGTAGAAGCAGTCGTATCGCGGCCGTTTCGGCGGGTGCGTCTTTCAACGAGGCGCCGCCGCCGGCCGTCAGCGCCGTCAGCGCCGTCAGCACGGGGTGCCCTCCTTGCGGCCGCCTTTGATGTCGACCGGCAAGCGTTCGAGGCCACGAATGATGAAGCTGTGGTCCTGCCACTCAAGAATCCGCCCCGCGAGCTCCATGCGTTCGGGACGGCGGTAGAGGTGCTCGAACGCGACCCCGGCCTGGAGTTCGGCAAGCACCCCGCCCAGGCACCCGTGCATCCCGTGGCCGAAGGCGAGATGTTCCGTGGCGTTCCGGGCGAGATCGAACTCGTCCGGCTCCGCGAACACCTCGGGATCGCGATTGGCGGCTCCGAGGCAGAGCAGGATCTGGTCGCCCCGGCGGATCAGTTCGCCGCCGATATTCACGTCCCGCGTAGCAAGGCGCTTGGTCATCTGGAGCGGCAGTCATAGCGCAGGGCCTCGTCGACGGCTCGTTTCGCTGTCTCCGACTGCCCGGCATGCTGTGCCGAGCGGCGTAGGCGACCGGCCTGCGCCGGGTGGTCGAACAGAGCGAGTACGCCATTGCCGATCAAGGACTTTGTCGTCTCGTTGCCGGCTACGAAACACATAATGCAGACGAACGCGAGCTCCTCGGCCTCCAGCCCGTCGCCACCCGCGGTGCGCGCGGCCAGCAGGTCGCTGATCAAATCGTCGCCGGGCGCGTTGCGGCGCGCCCGGATGACCTCGTCCAGGGCCTGCGCGAACGTCTCGACCACGGCGCACACACGGGTGAGGTCGTCCTCTTGCATCAACCCGGGTTCGAGCAGGTACCGGATGTCGTGAGTCCACCCACCGACCTCCGCGCACAGGTCGGGCGGCAGCCCCATCCAATCGCACATGACCCGTTCCGGCAGCGGGGCCGCGAGGTCGCCGATGACGTCCATGCCACCCTGAGCCCAGGCGCGTTCGATCAGTTCCTCGGCGATCGCCGCGATCCGCGGGCGCAGCCGGGCGACCGCGCGGCCGGAGAAGACGCGGTTCACCAGCCCGCGCAGCCGGGCGTGCTCCGGATTGTCGGTGAAAACCAGCGACTTGGTGCCCAGTCGCCCGACGCGCGCCGTCTGCTCCCGGTCCAGCGGCAGCCGTCCCGCCTGCCGGTCGACGAGCTGCGGGATGAGCCCGGCGCTGAAGGTGCGGTCGTGCAGGACGCCTCGGACATCGCGGTGACGCGTCAGCACCCACATGCCCAGTGTCTTGTGGACGGGCCTGGCTTCACGAAGCCGCTCGTAGATCGGGTAGGGGTCGCGCCGGAAGTCGGCGCCGAACGGGTTGAACCGGACACCGCCACGGGGGGTCGCGGGTCGGGTGCTCTGCGCGGTCATGCCGGTCGCCCCTCGCGCCCTGCGAAATAGCCGTCTTTGTAGGGCTCGAGGACCATCCTGAGCAAGCAGATCTTCCCCATGCGGAAGCCGAGCGCGGACATCTTCAGGTAGCGCTCGTACCGGGCGACCACCTCAGGACCGACCAGCCGGACGGCATCGGATCGGCGCCAGCGCAGTCGGCGGGCCCACTGCTCGCAGGTCCAGGCATAGTCGAGCCGGTCGTTGCGCATCGATTGGATCTCGAAGACACCATCGAGGGCGGCGGTGACCTCGGTGAGCCTCGGCAGGTCGGCGTCGGGAAAGATCTCCTGCTGGAAGAAGCGGCTGGCGCTTTCGCGGCGCATGTTCCCGTAGGCGATCGTCTGCAACGACATAGTGCCGCCGTCCGCCAGCCAGGAGCGGCAGCGCGTGAAGAAGTCCCGATAGAGCTCGATCTTGTCGGCCGGAGTGTCCTCCGGCCGCGCGAAGTGCTCGAACGCGCCGATCGAGATGATCGCATCGAAGCGGGCGGAGGGGGCGTAGTCCTTCCAGTCCTGGATGCGCACCTCGACACCCCGCGGAGCCCGGGACCGTATGTACTCGGCCTGGGCGTCGCTGAGAGTGAGGCCGACCGCGTGCCGCGCGCCCGGCAGGGCGGCGAAGCGCTCGAGTGTCGAGCCCCAGCCGCATCCGATGTCCAGCAGGCGTTGCGCCCGGTCCGCCCGGACTGCTGCCAAGTGGAAGCGCAACTTGCGTTCTTGGGCCGCCTCCAACGTGTCGTCGCCGTCGTCACGGTCGCTCTCCTGCCGGAGCGCGCCGGAGTATGTCATGGACGGGTCGAGCCAGAGAGCGAAGAAGTCGTTCCCGGCGTCATAGTGATGCCGGATGGCCTCCGCCGCTCCGGCCGACCGGTGGGAGGGCTCTGGGTCAATGCCGATCCGGGTGCTCATGCCTGTGCCACGTTCTCCGTGATCTGCGCGTGCAGATAGGCCGCCACCGCGTTGATGCTCGGATTCTCGAAGAGGGCCTCGGGAGGCAGGTCGACGCCGTAGTGCTCCTCGACATCGATCAAGAGGGAGACTGCGAGCGCCGAGTCGACCCCCAGCCGGTCGAAGTCGGCGTCCGGATCCACCGTTTCGATGCTGACCGAAAGAAGATTGGCCAGGTAGTGCCGGCACCATTCGACGATTTCTTCCTTGCTTGACTTCACTGTTCTCCTTGTTTTGCAGTGGCCGGATCGGCGCCCTCAACCGGATGCCCGTTTGGCTTCGATTCGTGTTTTGGACGGCACTTTGAGATCGCGCGTCAGTCTCACCTTGGACAGTGTCCAAATCACCCAGTATCCGGGGTCGAGGCGATACCAGGAAAGCCCGAACGACGGCGACTCGGGGAAGGCGTGGTGGTTGTTGTGCCAAGACTCGCCGAGTGTGATCAGCGCGAAGACGCCGCCGTTCCTACTGTTCTCCCGCGACTCGTAGGGACGAGTCCCGAACATGTGCAGGAAGGAATTGATGGCCCAGACGATGTGCTCGAGGACGAATATCCGCACCAGCCCGCCCCACAAGAGGCCGCTCACCGCACCGCTCCAGCTCTGATACGCCACCGCGCCGATCACCGCGGGGATCAGCAGCCCGAGCGCTACCCAGTAGTGGTAGAGCCGTGTGATCTTGACCAGCCGGCGATTCCTTAGCAGGTCCGGTGCGTAATGGACGATGTTGGGGTACTCGTGGCGGCGCATCCACAGGAAGTGGGAGTGCGCCAGGCCCCGTAGCCGGCCCATCAGACCGGTGCCGGCGAGGTTCGGCGAGTGCGGGTCCCCTTCGCGGTCGCTGCACTCGTGGTGTCGCCGGTGCAGCGCCACCCATGACACCAGCCCACCCTGGCCGGCCATGGAACCAAGGATCGCCAGGGCCGCCTCGGCCGAGGGCGCGGCCTTGAACGTCCGGTGCGTGAACAGTCTGTGGTAGCCGACCGTCACCCCCAGCGACCGGTCAGGCAGCCACATGGAGACCAGCAGAACGATCTCCGTGGTTCCCAGCGGGTGCACCGCGAGAAAGGCCAGAGCTCCCGCGGTTCCGGCGATCGGAAGGACGTCGAAGAGCAAGAAGTGCCGGCGTTGGAGGCGGTGGATGTAGGGACTGCTGATGGTCTTTCGGCGCGGCGTCGCCGTACCGACGCCCGGCGTCGGCGGATCTGCGGTCGGTTCTGCGGAATGCGCTTGCGTGGACATGATATTCCCTAATGAAGGCGATCAATGTCGATTGATTCGCCAAGTGAAGGTGCGCAGAGACTTTGGCGTTCGCTCTCGCTTGTTCCTTTGCCTTCGACTATTCCTTTGTCTTGAAGTAGTCAGATGTCGACAGCAAGGCCAACCATGGGAGGTGACGTGAACGACCGCCCGGCACACTTCATTCCCTAGGACCGGCCTAGCCTGCTCCTGTTCGGCATCGGCGGATTTCTGCGGAACCCGAACGACCTCCTGCGCGCAGGCTTCCCATTGACGGGCATGGGCCGGAGGCTCGCCTCCGGCACGGCGACCTTCCCCACTTCCCGCGTCATCGGGAGGATCACCGCGCTCTTCATGCCCGCCGGGAGTGCCCGCGCGACCGGGGCGGTCGGAGATCTGACGGCTTCCCCGGCAGGTTCCAACTGCGGCGCGGCCGCACGCCTCCGCTCTTGAGCGCCGTGTCCCCGTGATCACCGTCAACGGCACATCCTCGATCTCCACAGCGCGAGCTCCCCTCGACGGGCGCGATGTCCTGTCTACTTGAACTTGCATTCGAGTTCAAGTGAAATCGGAGGACCACTCCGAAGCGGCCGGGTGTGTCCTTGCGGGGCCCGCAGACGTTTACGGTGCTCCAGGCGGCGGCACCGGTGGTGCGCCGCCTGCTCCGCACGCCGAAGAAAGTCCATGGTGCTGACATGGAGGGGACGATTCGGGTGGCGGAGTGGTCGGTGCTGGAAGGTCATGCAGGTGGCGAGGGCTGCTCATCTTGCCGGACGGCCGCCGCAAGGTCACCGACGCCAGGGCATCGCGGTGATCAGCCGCTGCGCCTGGCAGCACGTCGATCCCGTGCTCGTGCTGGTGAACGACCGGGGCGGCAACCGTGCGAAAGCCCGGAGACGCGTCGTTCACAGCACGCCGCTGCTAGCCTTCCAAGCAGAGAATCGCGACGAGCAAGGAAGAATGGACCGTGGTGGATCCCCAGGACGTGGCAGGGGGCGAGCGACCGGCCAGGATCACTCCGCGGAGCCAACGGGGTATGCGGACGAGGAAGGCTCTCGTCGTCGCGGCGCGAGAGGTGTTCGAGCGCGACGGGTTCCTTGAAGCCCGCATCGTCGACATCTGCAAGACCGCCAAGGTCGCGACCGGGTCGTTCTACACCTACTTCAACGACAAGGAAGAGGTCTTCGCCGCGTTGGTCGAGATGGTGCAGGAGGAAATGCTGCACCCGCACATGCGCGAGCGCACCGGTATCAGCGACCCTCGCGCGGTCATCGACACAGCGAACCGCGAGTACCTGCAGTCGTACCGGCGGAACGCCCGTTTGATGGCCCTGTTCGAGCAGGTCGCCCAGATCGATGAGAAGTTCCACAAGCTCCGTGTGGAACGCGGCGACGCCTTCGCCCGGCGCAACGCGAAGATGATTCGGGAACTCCAAGACGCCGGCGAGGCCGACCGGGACCTCGACCCGCTGGTCACCGCCTATGCGCTGTCGGCGATGGTCAGCCGGATGGCGTACATGACCTTCGTCGCGGAGGTGCCGATCGCCTACGGTGACCTGGTCGATACGTTGAACAGGCTGTGGTTCAACGGTCTTCGGCTCGCACCGTCGTCGTGAGACCGCCGGCCGCGGGCGGTCAGTCGACCATCCGGTCGATCAGCAGATGCAGTTGCGTGCGGAACTCCTGCCGGGTTTGCGGGTCGTCGGCGTAACGCAGGCCGTGCTCGCGTGCGAGCACGCCCGAAGCCAGGAAACCGTGCACGCACCAGATCACCATGCTGAGCAGATAAGGCACGTTGACGCCGGTTGGTAGCCGGTCGGCGACGCTGCGCGCTACCAGATGCAGCAGGGGACGGTTGAACGCGTCTTCGAGGCCGCCGATGTCGGCCGCGTCCTGCATCCACCGCTGCATCCACAGTGCGCGTATATAGGAGTGCTCGGCGTGGAAGTCGAGGTAGGCGTCAGCGATGTCGTGGAGGCACTGGACGCCGGGCGGGCAGTTGTCCACGGCCTCCTTCAGCATCGCCTCCTCTGCCTCGAAGGCGCCCCGCATCACCGCCAGGTAGAGCTCGCGCTTGTCGCCCCAAGCGGCCATGACCTCCTGGACGCCGACTCCAGCGGCATCGGCCACGAGCTGCAGTGACGTCCCGTCATAGCCGAGTTCGGCGAACAAGCGGACCGCGACTTGCAGAACCGTTGGCTCCTCCATGCCTTCACGGTACGAACGGAAGTATTTCCATCATGTATTTGTATAGTCACCGATAGTAAAAGGAGCTGCTCAACGGGGGGGTGTGGGCGGGGTAGGCGTGGCACAGTTACACGAACTTGAACTCGAATTCAAGTATTGTCCGATCTCGTCGTCGGATGTTCCATAGGGGCCCGTACCCGCACGGACGAGAGACCTTCGTCCGCCGCGGCATCCGCGGTCGTCCGGCCGCGGCCCACCCCCGAGGAGAAGCATGAGACGTACAGGCACCATTTCCACCGGCCTGCGCGGCCTGGCTTGGACGGCGGTCGCCGCCGTGGCGACCGCGACGCTCCAGGCGGCCGGTGCGGGCACGGCGAGCGCCGAGGCCACCCGACCGGGCGACATCGTGAGCGTGGAGCCGTCCGCGTTCCGCGCGCTGCCCGGCATGGACACTCCCACCCGGGCTTGGAAGATCCACTACCGCTCGACCGACGCGAGCGGGGAGCCCGACGTCGTCTCCGGTACCGTCATCGTGCCGGAGGGCGGCCACAGCGGCACCCGGCCGCTGCTCACCTTCGCGGTCGGCACCGTCGGCATGGGCGACCAGTGCGCGCCCTCGGCGACACTTCCCGAGGGCGGAACTCCGGCGGGCGGGTCCGTCGCACAAGCGCTGCTGCGCGGCTGGGCCGTCGTCGTCACCGACTACCCCGGCCTCGGCACCCCCGGCGACCACACTTACCTCGTCGGACGGTCCGAGGGGACGGCCGTCCTGGACGCCGCGCGCGCCGCGCAGCGCCTCCCGGGCGCACAGCAGGCGGGGGTGACGGCGGATTCACCCGTCGGGATCATGGGGTACTCGCAGGGCGGCCAGGCGAGCGCGTGGGCGGCGGAACTCGCCGGCACCTACGCGCCCGAGTTGAACGTCGCGGGCACCGCGTCCGGCGGCGTTCCGGCCGACCTGCTGAAGCACGGACCGGACGGCGGTACGGGCGACGCCCTGGCGCTGATGGCGGCCATCGGCCATGACGCGGCCTACCCGGAACTCGACCTGGAGGAGTACCTCAACGCCGAAGGGCGTGCACTCGCCGAGACGATGCGCAACGGGTGCGTCGTCGACATCGCCCTGGCGAGCCAGGGCAAGACGTTCGACGAGCTGACCGCCCGGAACCCCTTGGAGGAGCCCGACTGGCAGGCGCGCCTCAAGGCCGACAAGCTCGGCACCCGCAAGCCGAGTGACCCGGTGTTCCTGTACCACGGCACCGCCGACAAGATCGTCCAGCACGACGTCGGAGCGCAGCTCCGTTCCGACTGGTGCGCCCGCGGGGCCACCGTTCAGTGGGAGTCCGTTCCGCTGGGCGACCACATGCTCACGGCGCTCATCGGCACCGGCCCGGCCATGGACTGGCTCGGCGAGCGTTTCGAGGCCCAGAGCGCACAGGGCAACTGTGGCTGAGGTGAGGGGCGTCAGCGGAGCGCGCCGATCGCGTGTCCGTTCTGCCTGAACTCTTCTGACGCCCCGGCCGGCCACGATCCGGCCGGGGCGTCCATGTCCATCGTTCACTTGAACTTGAACTCGCATTCAACTACGGTGCGAGCACGCAGAATCGGCGGCCTGCTCGGTGAGTGCAGCGGCCGGGGCAGGTCCGCCGGGCACTGAACAAGGAGGGCGGCAATGGATACTGCGAAATTGCGCGACCGGATCCGCGGGTTCCTGGCGGACCACGAAGGCGAGGCCGACACCGGACGGGCCGAATTCCTGGGTGCGCGGTTCGACGCTGGACTCGCCTGGGTTCACTTTCCCGCGGGCCTGGGCGGCATGGGCGCGGCCAGGGACCTGCAGGCGGTCGTGGAACACGAGTTCGCGGGTACGCCCCAACCGGACCCGGGCCTGCAAGGCGTGGGGCTCGGCATGGCGGCCCCGACGATCCTCGCTTTCGGTACGGATGAGCAGCGCCGACGCTTCCTGCGCCCCTTGTGGACGGGCGAGGAGATCTGGTGCCAGCTGTTCAGCGAGCCGGGCGCCGGTTCCGACCTCGCCTCGCTGGCCACCCGCGCCGTCCGCGATGGGGACGCGTGGGTCGTCGACGGGCAGAAGGTCTGGACGTCCGGTGCCCATCACGCTCGCTGGGGGATCCTGGTCGCCCGGACCGATCCGGACGTGCCCAAGCATCGCGGCCTGACGTACTTCGTCTGCGACATGCGGGCCGTCGGCATCGAGGTCCGGCCGCTGCGGCAGATCACCGGTGAGGCCGAGTTCAACGAGGTGTTCCTCACCGGTGTACGAATTCCGGACGGCCTCCGCCTGGGCGAGGTCGGCGACGGCTGGCGCGTCACGCAGACCACACTGATGAACGAGCGCGTCGCGCTCGGCGGCGAGCCGGTCGAACCCGGCGGCGGGCCGCTCGCGCCCGTCCTGTCGTCCTGGCGTGCGCGGCCCGAGCTGCGCACCCACGACCTCCACCGGCGCCTGCTCGCCCTCTGGGTGGAGGCCGAAGCCACGCGCGTCGCGACGGTGCGGCTCCAGGAACAGCTCGCGGCGGGAGCGCCGGGGCCCGAAGGGTCGGCCATCAAGCTGGCCTTCTCGCGATTGAACCAGGAGCTGTCGGGACTGGACGTCGAACTCGACCGGGAGGACGGCCTGCGCTACGACGACTGGACGTTCCGGCGCTCCCAGGACCTCGACATCTTCGGACGCGAGGCGGGCTACCGCTACCTGCGCGCTCGGGGCAACTCCATCGAGGGCGGCACCTCCGAGATCCTCCGCAACATCGTCGCCGAGCGCGTCCTCGGCCTCCCGCCCGAACCCCGCACCGACAAGGACGTTGCCTGGAAGGAGCTGCCGCGATGAGCCTCCTGTACACCGAGGTGGAATCGGATCTGCGCGCCACCGTGCGCGACGTGCTGGCCGACCGGTGCCCGCCGGGCACGGTCCTGGCACTGATCGACCAAGGGGCGCCCTGCGATAGCGGCCTGTGGTCGACGCTCGCCGAGGACGTCGGCGTCGCCGGACTGCTGATCCCCGAATCGCTCGGCGGCATGGGCGCGTCGCCCCGCGAGGCGGCGGTCGTGCTGGAGGAGCTCGGACGTGCCGTCGCACCCGTCCCGTTCCTGACCAGCGCCGTCCTGGCGACGACCCTGCTACTGCGCGCCGGGACGCCCGAGGCCGACAAGCACCTCGCCGACCTCGCGACCGGTGCCTCGACGGCGGCCGTCGCGGTCTCCCTGGCCGCGCATCCCCACCGCCCGGGCCGGCCGGGAGCGGAGGCGCCGGTGGCGCGGGACGGACGGGTATCAGGGGTCGTCCGCGGCGTCGCCGGTACGGAGTCGGCCGACGTCCTGTTCGTCCCGGTGGACGGCGCGGTCCACGCCGTCACCGACTTCGCGGTGGACACGGTCACCTCGCTCGACCTGACCAGGCCGATCGCCACGGTGACGCTGGACGCCGCGCCGGCCGTCCCCGTCTGCGACGACCCCGGCGCGCTGCCTTTCGCGCTGGCCTGTACCGCCGGCCTGCTCGCCTCCGAGCAGCTCGGGGTCGCCGAGTGGTGCCTGGACACCACGGTGGCTTATGCCAAGGAACGCAAGCAGTTCGCGCGGCCGATCGGCTCGTTCCAGGCGCTCAAGCACCGGCTTGCCGACCTGTGGCTGGACCTGGTGCGGACCCGGGCGGCCGCCAGGAGCGCGGCCGACCACCTGGCGGGAGCGCTCGCGGACCCGGATCTGACGGGCTCGGCGCCGGCGGAGCAGGTCCGCACCTCTATCGCGGTGGCGCAGTCCTGGTGCGGGCCCGTGGCCGTACACGCCGCCGAGGAGTGCGTCCAGATACACGGCGGAATCGGCATGACCTGGGAGCATCCCGCACACCTGTACCTCAAGCGCGCCAAGGCGGACTCGATCGCACTGGGTACGGTCGGCGATCACCACGATGCCCTCGCCGAGTTGGCGGACGTCCCAAGCCCCGCCTGAGGACGAACGGACGGACGCCCGCGTCCGCGTACCGTCCAAGAACATTCGGAAACACCCGGGAAAGAGCGAGGCGCGACCTTCACGGGGAAGGTCGCGCCTCGGCCGGTGCGCGGATCGAGTCAGGCGCCGCTCTCGACGACCCGTGCCAGCGATTCGGCGACGACCGCGGGCTTGCCGACGCCCTCGCACTCGAACTTCTGCACCGTCCTGACCTGGACGCCGCCGGGGACGTTGTCGACGGCCGCGATGGTGGCCCGCATGCGGATGCGCGACCCCACCGGGACCGCCGCGGGGAACCGCACCTTGTCGTAGCCGTAGTTGAGCGAGTGCCCGAACCCTTCGAGCGACAGCAGGGCGTAGGAGAACACCGGTCCGAGCGAGAGGCTGTAAAGCCCGTGCGCGATCGTCGTCCCGAGCGGGCTCGCGGCCGCCCGCTCGGGGTCGACGTGGATCCACTGGTGGTCGCCCGTCGCGGCGGCGAAGGCGTCGACGCGCTCCTGGGTGACCTCGTGCCACTCCGTGGGGCCGATCTCCTTGCCGATCAGCTCCCGGAGTTCGGTGAACGTGGCGGGGCGTACGGGCAGCGCGCTCGTGTCGATCATCTGATGGTCGGTTCCTTCCGGCTCTTGAAGTCGGGCGTGGATTCGAGTATTACTTGAACCCGCATTCAAGTTCAAGCTACAGACCCCCGGAAGGACCACACGTGGATCTGCTTTTCGTCTCCGATCGCGCCAAGCGGTTCCGGGCCGACCTGCTGGAGTTCATGGACGACCACGTCTACCCGGCTGAGGCCGTCTACGAGCGCCAGATGCGCGAGTCCGGCGACCCGCACCACCACCCGCAGATCGTTGAGGACCTGAAGGCGGAGGCGCGCCGCCGCGGGTTGTGGAACCTCTTCCACCCGCACGCCGAGTGGGCTCCCGGGCTGAGCAATCTGGAGTACGCCCCGCTGGCGGAGATCATGGGACGCAGCGTCCACCTCGCCCCGGAAGCCTGCAATTGCTCAGCCCCCGACACCGGGAACATGGAGGTGCTCACCCTCTTCGGTACCGACGAGCACAAAGAGACGTACCTCAAGCCCCTGCTGGAGGGGAAGATCCGCTCGGCGTTCGCGATGACCGAGCCCGGGGTCGCCAGCTCGGACGCCACCAACATCGAGCTGCGCATGGAGCGCGACGGTGACGAGTACGTCCTCAACGGGCGGAAGTGGTTCGCCTCCAACGCGATGCACAGGAACTGCAGGGTGCTCATCGTGATGGGCAAGACGGACCCGGACGCCCCCGCGCACCGGCAGCAGTCGATGATGGTCGTCCCGATCGACGCCCCCGGCGTCACCGTCGTCCGCAACCTCCCGGTGTTCGGCTACACCGACCGCGAGGGGCACGCCGAGATCGCCTTCGACGGCGTGCGCGTCCCGGCCCGCGACGTCCTCAAGGGCGAGGGCGAAGGGTTCGCGATCAGCCAGGCCCGGCTCGGCCCGGGCCGGATCCACCACTGCATGCGCGTGATCGGGGTGGCCGAGCGCGCCCTGGAACTGCTGTGCCGCCGCGCCGACTCCCGCGTCACCTTCGGGCAGCCGGTCAGCGACCGCGCCAACATCCAGGACTGGATCGCCGAGGCGCGGATCGAGATCGAGCAGACTCGGCTGCTGACCCTGAAAGCCGCGTGGATGATGGACACCGCCGGCAACAAGGAGGCGCGGACGGAGATCGCCGCGATCAAGGTGGCCGCGCCGGCGATGGCGCTGCGGATCGTCGACCGCGCGATCCAGATCCACGGCGCAGGCGGCGTCACCGACGACTTCCCGCTGGCCAACGCCTGGGCGCAGCTCCGCACGCTGCGGCTGGCCGACGGCCCCGACGAAGTCCACAAGCGCGCGATCGCGCAGTGGGAGCTGCGCAGGCACCGCGTGTCCGCGGGCGACACCGGGACGGCGGCGCCGGAACGGACCACCGTTCCGTCCGAGAACGGGCGAGACGCCGCGCGGGCCGATTCATGAACGGGCGGGACCTCAGCGGCCGCACGGCCGTCATAACGGGCGCGTCGCGCGGTATCGGGCTGGCGGCGGCGCAGCGGCTCGCGGAGGCCGGCGCGAACGTCGTCCTCACCTCCCGCAAGCAGGACGCCGCCGACGCCGCCGCCGCACAGGTGCGCGGGAACGCCCTGGGCGTCGCCGCGCACGTGACCGACGAAGAGGCGGCGCGCCGCTGTGTGGACTCGACCGTCGAACGCTTCGGCAGCATCGACGTCCTGGTGAACAATGCCGGCACCAATCCGGCGCACGGACCCCTGATCGACCAGGACCACGCCCGGTTCGCCAAGACCGTCGATGTCAACCTGTGGGGTCCGCTGCTCTGGACGTCCCTGGCCGTCAAGGCGTGGATGGGCGAGCACGGCGGCGCGGTGGTGAACGTCGCCTCGGTCGGTGGTATGGCCGTCGAGGCCGACCTCGGCGTCTACAACGCGACGAAGGCCGCGCTGATCCACCTGACCAGGCAACTGGCCCTGGAACTCTCGCCGGGCGTGCGGGTGAACGCGGTCGCTCCGGGGGTGGTCAGGACACGGTTGGCCGAGGGGCTGTGGAGCGGCAACGAGGAGCGTCTCGGTGCGGCGTTCGCGCTCGGCCGCATCGGCGAACCGGACGACATCGGCGCCGCCGTGGCGTTCCTCGCGTCCGACACCGCGTCCTGGATCACCGGGGAGACCCTGGTGGCCGACGGGGGCGCGCTGCTCGGCGACACCACCGACCGCAAGACCCGGACGAACCGGTCCGGCCGGAGGGCGGCCGATGGGTGACGTGGTGTCTCTCGGAGCGGACCCCGCCGAGGTATCGGCGTGGATGGCCGCGCTGGGCATCGAGTTCTCCGAGCCGCTGCGGCTCCAGCGGCTGGGGATCGGGCAGTCGAACCTGACCTTCGATGTCGCGGACCAGGACGGACGGCGCTGGGTGCTGCGCCGACCGCCGCTGGGCCGGCTGCTCGCCTCCGCGCACGACGTGGCGCGCGAGGCGCGGATCCTGTCGGCGCTGGAGCGCACCCCGGTGCCCACGCCGCGCGTGCACGGGGTGAAGACCGACGGGGCTGTGCCGCTGGTGCTGATGGAGTTCGTCGACGGGCTGGTCATCGACCGGCCGATCGTCGCCGAGACCCTGCCACCGGAGCGGCGCCGCGCGACCGGGCTGTCCATGGCCGAGACCTTGGGCGAAATTCACGCGGTGGACTTGGACGCAACGGGCCTGACGGATCTCGCCCGCCACGGCTCCTACGCCGAGCGCCAGCTCAACCGCTGGTTCGTCCAGTGGGAGAAGTCCAAGACGCGGGAGCTTCCCATGCTGGTGACCCTGACCGAACGGCTCTTGGCCGCCATCCCGGTCCAGCACGAGACGACGCTCGTCCACGGCGACTTCCACCTGGGCAACATGATCGCTTCTCCCGACGACGGCCGGATCCGCGCGGTCCTCGACTGGGAACTGTGCACGCTGGGCGACCCCCTGGCGGACGTCGGGTCCCTCCTGGCGTACTGGCCGGAGTCGGCGGACGCACTGGGCGTCGAGCGGTCCGCGACGGCCATGCCGGGGTTCCCCCGCCAGGACGAGATGGCCGCCGTTTACCTCGCGGCGACGGGCAGGGACCCCGGCGCACTGGCCTTCTGGCACGCGCTCGCGCTCTGGAAGATCGCGATCATCGGCGAAGGCGTCCTGCGCCGGTCCAAGGACGACCCGCGAAACCGGGCCGCCGCAGGCGCCCCGACCGTGCGGCAGATCGATGCGCTGGTCACCGAGGCCGCGGGCATCGCGGACGCGGCCGGCATCTCGCCCCCCCCGCCCGCACGAACCCCGAACGAAGCGAACGAACCACCCCATAAGGAGAAGGCAGTGGGACGGCACAAGAGAACGGCCATCGTGACCGGAGGAGCCCGGGGCATCGGCGCCGCGGTCGCGCGGCGGCTCGCCGCCGACGGCATGGCGGTCGGCGTCGTCGACCTGGACGCGGAGGCGTGCGCCGACACCGTGCAGGCGATCACCGCCGACGGCGGCGCCGCCCTGGCCGTGGGCGCCGACGTCACCGACGAGACGACCACGGCCGACGCCGTCCGGGCAGTGGCCGACGCCTTCGGGCCGCCGACCGTCCTGGTGAACAACGCCGGGATCATCCGCGACGACCTGCTGTTCAAAATGCGCGTCGAGGACTGGGACGCGGTCATGAACGTCCACCTGCGCGGAGCGTTCCTGATGACCCGGGCCGCCCAGGCGCACATGGTCGAGGCCGGCTTCGGCCGGATCGTGAACCTGTCGAGCACGTCCGCGCTCGGAAACCGCGGCCAGGTCAACTACTCCGCCGCCAAGGCCGGTCTGCAGGGCTTCACCAAGACGCTGGCTTTGGAGCTGGGACGGTACGGCGTCACCGCGAACGCGATCGCCCCCGGGTTCATCGAGACCGAGATGACCGCGGCCACCGCCGCCCGCATGGGCATGGACTTCGAGGAGTTCAAGCGCGCCGCGGCGTCCCAGATCACGGTCGGCCGCACGGGCCGCCCGGACGACATCGCGAGCGCCGTCGCCTATCTCGCCGGCGAGGAGGCGGGCTTCGTCTCCGGCCAGGTCCTCTACGTGGCCGGCGGCCCCACCGTCTGACCGACCTCCGAACGAGAAGGGGAATCCCAATGAAGCAAGCGGTTCTCGTGTCGACCGCGCGTACGCCGATCGGCCGGGCCTACCGGGGCGCTTTCAACGACACCCAGGCCCAGCACCTCGCCGCCCACGCGATCTCGCACGCGGTCGAACGGGCGGGCGTCGACGGCGGCGAGATCGAAGACCTCGTCCTCGGCTGCGCGCTCCAACAAGGCAGCTCCGGCGGCAACGTCGCCCGCCAGGCCGCGATCCGCGCCGGGCTGCCGGAGACGGTGCCCGGCATGACGATCGACCGGCAGTGCTCGTCCGGCCTGATGGCGATCGCGACGGCGGCCAAGCAGATCACCCACGACGGGATGCGCGTGGCGGTGGCCGGCGGCGTCGAGTCGATCTCCCTCGTGCAGAACGACCACCTCAACACGCACCGGATGGCCGACCCCTGGCTGCAGGAGCACAAACCGTCGATCTACATGCCGATGCTCGAGACCGCCGAGATCGTCGCCGAACGCTACGGCGTGGACCGCGAACGCCAGGATGAGTTCGCCCTCGCCTCCCAGCGCCGGACGGCCGAGGCGCAGGCGGCCGGACGGTTCGACGACGAAATCGTTCCGCTCACCACCGTCCGCAAGGTCGTGGACAAGGAGACGGGCCGGGAGCACGAAGAGGAGGTGACCCTCTCCCGCGACGAGGGGAACCGCCCGTCCACCACCCTGGACGGGCTCGCCGGGCTGCGGACGGTGCTGCCGGACGGCAAGGTCACCGAGCGCTCGACCGTCACGGCGGGCAACTCCTCCCAGCTGTCGGACGGGGCATCGGCCTCGGTGCTCATGGAGGCGAGCGAAGCCGAACGCCGCGGGCTCGAACCGCTCGGCATCTACCGCGGGATCGCCGTCGCCGGGTGCGAGCCGGACGAGATGGGCATCGGGCCGGTGCTCGCCGTCCCATGCCTCCTCAAGGAACACGGCCTGACCGTCGACGACATCGGCCTGTGGGAACTGAACGAGGCGTTCGCCTCCCAGGCCGTGTACTGCCAGGACGAACTGGGCATCGACCCCGGACTCTGCAACGTCGACGGCGGCGGCATCTCCGTCGGCCACCCGTACGGAATGACCGGCGCGCGGCTGGTCGCCCACGCGCTCATCGAAGGCCGGCGCCGCGGCGTCCGGCACGTGGTGATCACCATGTGCGTCGGCGGCGGCATGGGCGCGGCCGGCCTGTTCGAGGTGGTCTGACATGGCCGGGGCCGGGCCGCGACGGGCGGTACTCACCGACGTCGGCGGCGTCCTGACCAGCGACGTCTTCGCCGCGTTCCGGGCCGCCTCCACCCTTGTCTGCGGTGATCCGCTGCTCGTCGAACGGCTGCTGCGCCAGGACGAGCAGTCCGGGAAGCTCCTAGTCGAGCACGAATGCGGACGGATGCCGGAGGCCGACTTCGAAGCGGGGTTCGCGGCCCGGCTGCGGGCCCACGGCGTGCCGGAGGTCGCCCCCGGCCTCATCGCCCAGATCCAGGCCGGCCTCCACCTGGACGAGACGATGCTCGGGGCAGTCCGCCGACTGCGCGAGCACGGCGTCCCGGTGGCGATCGTGTCCAACGCGCTCGGCGACGACGGTTACAAAGGCATCGATCTCGCCGAACTGGCCGATGTCGCCGTCATCTCCAGCGAGGTCGGCGTCCGCAAGCCCAGCCGCCGCATCTACCAGATCGCGTGCGAGCGGCTCGGCGTCGAGCCCCGCGACTGCGTGCTGATCGACGACCTCGAACAGAACCTCCGGGGCGCCGCGCGCCTCGACATCGGCGGAATCCTGCACCGCGACGCCGCAACGACCGTCCGCGAACTCGCGGACGCGCTCGGCGTTCCGCTCGCCTGACGACCCGACCACGCTCCCCGTCCTCCCGCTCGACCGCGGTAGGGCGTCCACCCCAGTTGAACTTGGTGTCGAATTCACCAAAGGAGCGATCACATGACATCACCGCCTTCGGACGTGAACAACTCCGCTACCGCGCCGGGCGCCTCCGAGGCACGCGTCCGCGGCCAGGGCAAGCTTTTGAGCGCAGGGCTGATCGGCAGCTCGATCGAGTGGTACGACTTCTTCCTCTACGGGACGGCCGCCGCCCTCGTCTTCCCCGAAGTGTTCTTCCCTGACTCGTCCGCGACCACGGGCATCCTGCTTTCGTTCAGCACGTTCTGGGCGGGCTTCGTCGCCAGGCCCATCGGCGGCGTGATCGCCGGGCACCTCGGCGACCGCCATGGCCGCAAGAAGATCGTGGTCGCGTCCATGGTGATGATGGGGCTGGGCACGTTCCTGATCGGCTGCCTGCCGGGAGCCGGAACCATCGGTGTCCTCGCCCCGACCCTGCTGGTCATGCTCCGCTTCGTCCAGGGGCTCGCGTGCGGCGCCCAGTGGGGCGGCGTCGTCCTGCTGCTCACCGAGTCCGCATCCCCCAAGCGCAAAGGGTTCGCCGGAACCTTCGGGCAGATGGGGGTCTCGTTCGGCGTCTTCCTCGGCAGCACCGTCTTCCTCGCCGCGTCACGGCTCACCTCCGAGCAGGCGTTCACCGACTGGGGCTGGCGCGTCCCGTTCCTGGCCAGCGCCCTGATGTTCCCCGTCGCGCTCTACATCCAGACCAAGGTCGAGGACACGCCCGAGTTCCGCGAACTGGCCGCCGAGGCCGCCGGCAAGCACCGGCGGATCGTCAAGGCGCCGGTGAAGGAGGCGATCAAGGGACACTGGCGCACCATCCTGCTCGCCTCCGGTCTGCTGTCCGGCACCAACGCCCTGTTCTACGTCAGCATCGCCGGGGTGGTCAGCTACGCGACCACCGAACTGGACGTGAGCCGCGACGCCGTCCTGTCCGTCTCGATCCCCATCACGCTTCTGGGCGCCGTCCTGGTGCTGGGGTCGGGATGGATCTCGGACCGGATCGGACGCCGACCGCTGATCATCCTCGGCGCGGCACTGATCGCGGTCTGGGCGTTCCCGTACTTCTGGCTCGTCGACACCGGATCCATCGCGCTCATCGCCGTCGCCATCGGCGTCGGCGGGATCGGCCAGTCCCTGACCTACGGCCCCCTCGCCGCCTACATCGGCGAGCTGCTCGAACCGAACGTCCGCCTCTCGGGCGCGTCCCTCGCCTACCAACTGTCGTCGATCACCGTGAGCGGCGGCACCCCGTTCATCATGGCCGCCATCCTCAAAGAAACCGGGTCGACGTTCCTGGTCTCGACATTCATCGCAGCCATGGGCCTGATCACCCTGGTCTGCGCCTGGGTGTTGCGGGAGACCAACCCCGCCACCGTCCGCAACGACCCCGACGCCCTTCCCGGCCTCAACCCGAGCCTCCCCGCACAGACCTCCTGACGAAAGGCCCCACCATGACCCTCGTCCTGGCCGAGCACCGCGGCCCCGTCCTCGTGCTCACCCTGAACCGCCCCGACCGCCTCAACGCCTGGAACGACGACCTCGAGAACGAGTACTTCGCCCTCCTCGACGAGGCCGAGGACGACCCCGACGTCCGCGCCATCGTCGTTACCGGCGCCGGACGGGGATTCTGCGCCGGCGCCGACATGAGCGACCTGCAGGACGCCAGCACCACCGACGACCTGCAGCCCCGCACCCCCTCCCGGCCCAGGGCGTTTCCGCTGACCGTCCGCAAGCCCATGATCGCGGCGATCAACGGCGCGGCGGCCGGCCTCGGCCTGGTCGAGGCGCTGTACTGCGACATCCGGTTCGCCACCCCGGACGCAAGCTGGTCACCGCGTTCGTCCGCCGCGGGCTGATCGCCGAGTACGGCATCTCCTGGCTGCTGCCCCGCCTGATCGGCACCGGCCGGGCACTCGACCTGCTCCTGTCCGGCCGCATCGTCAAGGGACACGAAGCCCACGACCTCGGTCTGGTCGACTTCCTCGCCGAACCGGTCCTGGACGCCGCCGTGTCCTACGCGGCCGACCTGGTCACCCACTGCTCTCCGTCCTCGATGCAGGTGATCAAGGAGCAGGTCTACCGGGACCTCGACCGCTCCTTCGAAGCCGCCGTCGCCGACGCCGACCGGCTGATGCTCGACTCCTTCCGCTATCCGGACGCGGCCGAAGGCGTGAAGAGCCACCTGGAGGGCCGGCCGCCCGCATTCCGCCCCCTCGACCCCAGGTAAGAAGAATGCCGAACATCGCCGAGGCCGTCTGGCTGCACGCCTGCACTGTCCCCGACGCCATCTGCCTGCGCGGGGCCGCCGAACCCTGGACTTACCGCACACTGCGCGACCGGGCCGCCGCCATCGCGGGCCGCCTGCGCGAGTACGGCGTGCGGCCCGGGCACCGCGTTCTGCTGATCGCGCCGACCGACCCCGAGTTCGCCGCCGTCTACTACGGCATCCACGCCGCCGGGGCCATCGCCGTCACGGTGAACACCATGTCGACCCGTCCCGAACTGGAGTACATCGGCGCGGATGCCGGGGCCGAACTCATCATCGATCTGACCGAGATCGCGCCCGCGCCGGCTGCGGCCGCCGAAGCCCTCGATATCCCGTGCTGGCGGCTGCGCCGGTGCATCGCCGATGAGGCGGCGATCGACGCCCCTTACCCGCGTGACGACGGCGACACCGCCGCGATCCTGTACACATCCGGGACGACGGGCCGCCCGAAAGGTGTCCAGCTCACCCACGGCAACATGATCGCCGCCAGTTCCATCATCCGTGACGCCCATGGGCTGACGCCAGCCGACCGGGGTGCCACTGCACTGCCGCTATTCCACGTCTTCGGCCAAGCGTGCGTCCTGAACACCGTCGTCCAGGCGGGTGCGAGCCTCTCACTGCTGGCCCGCTTCGAACCCGAATCGATGATGGCCATGCTGCGCCGCGACGACCCCACCTTCTTGGCCGGGGTCCCCACCATGTGGAACGCGCTCCTGCACACGGTGGACGATGCCGCAAAGTTCGGAAGCCTGCGGCATGCCTCGTCCGGCGGGGCCTCACTACCGGGGGAGGTCATGCGGGCCTTCGAGGAACGATTCCGCTGCATCGTCTTCGAGGGCTACGGACTGACCGAGAGCACCGGTGTGGGCACCTACCAGCCGGCCCACCGCGAGCGCAAAGCCGGGTTCGTCGGCGTCGCCTTCCCGGGCTGCGTGGTCACTGTCCACGACGACGAGGGCAACGAACTGCCCAACGGGGAGGTCGGCGAGGTCCGCATCAGCGGCCCCGTGGTCATGAAGGGCTACTGGCAACGACCCGAGGCAACCACCGAGGCCCTGCCGGACGGACGACTGCGAACGGGCGACCTCGGGGTGAAGGACGCCGACGGGGACTTGCGTATCGTCGGCCGGAAGAAGGAGATGGTGATCCGAGGCGGCTACAACGTCTACCCCAGCGAGGTCGAAGAGGTGCTCTACCGGCACCCCGACGTCGTCGAGGCCGCCGTGATCGGGGTACCCGACGACCACTACGGTGAAGAAGTCGCCGCGGCCATCACGCTACGCCCCGGAACCGAACTCACCCCCGAAACTCTCCGTTCGTGGGCGAAGGAACACCTCTCGGCCTACAAGATTCCCCGCCTGATCTCGGTCATGGACGAACTCCCCAAAGGTCCGACCGGGAAAATCCTCAAGCAGGCGATCCCGCACGACCTCTTCGTCCGCCGCGAATGACACCGAAGAGACCGAAGGCGGCGGATGCCCGCGCCGATGAGACGCCGCACCACCGTGGTGAAGGCCGCCCGGGCGGTGTCGATGGTCTCCAACTCCTTTAGGAGCCGCTCGACCTCGGCGTGGTCGCAGACCTCCTTCTCGGCGATCCGGCCCCCGCCGGGCTGGGCGGCCGACGGCTCGGCGAACATGCCCTCGACCTCACGGTGGTCGTGGGTGTGGACGTCGATCACATTCCACTCGTCACTAGCCCTGGATCACCCCTTTGGTCCGTGTACGGATGGCCGCAGAACCAGGTCCCGGGGTCCCGGTTCAGGCGCCAGCGAACCGTCCGGTGGCCCGCCGTAATCCTCCGGCGCATCCGCGGTCGACCTCCGCCAAGGACGATCACACAGCGGCCAGGCGGCAAAGGTCGGCAGGGCACCGGGCAGGGCCTGATGCACGGGCTCGGCGTAGCCGGCTGCAAGACGACCTCGACGCCGGGATGCTCGCGCAGCCACGCGGCGAGGGTGCCCGAGCGGCGATCGGGCAGGACATCGACCCGACGGCGGGTCTCGACATCGATGAGCACGGTGGCGTAGGAATGGGAACGCCGCAGAGCGAAGTCGTCCACCCCCAGCACCCGCGGCGACGTCACCGTCTGCAGCGGAATCCGCAGCAGGACTTGTAGCGCGGTGTGACGTGAGACCGGCACGCCAAGAAGAGTCAGTACGCGGGCACCGCCCGACCAGCCAACGCCCGTACTACTGCCCCGACCTGCGCCCCGTCGACCGGGAGATCGGCCACGGTTCGCGCGCACCACACCGACAAGATCGCCGTACTTGATCAGGCCTCAGCGTGACAGGCTGACACGCTCTACTACCACCAAAAGAGCGACAGAGCCCACCTTGCCGGGCTCGTGCCTGCCTGCGAGTCTCTTGGCGTGCCAGGTCGGGTGTCGATGAACCATGATCACGCCTGATCCCAGCGATAGAAGATCTTGGTCGAGGCTTGCAATCTTGACTAGAGGCTCTGACCTGGGGAAATATGGAGCGGGCGACGGGAATCGAACCCGCGTAGCCAGTTTGGAAGACTGGGGCTCTACCATTGAGCTACGCCCGCGCGGCGCCGGGAGGGCCTGGGTGGTCCTCGTGCGCCTTCCGTAGCGTACAGGGTTTCGGGGGCGGTCGGGGTCGCAGGGCCGCGGGCGGGGGCGATCGGGACTAGACTTCCGGCAGCACCCCGCGCTCGCGCGTCGGTGTGCGGGCTGTAGCGCAGCTTGGTAGCGCACTGGCTTTGGGTGCCAGGGGTCGTGGGTTCGAATCCCGCCAGCCCGACCATCGGTAGTTATGTGGCCTCGTGGGCATATCCCCCGGACGGACGTTCGGAGGGGGAGACATGAGGGCGGTGCAGTATCGCGAGGTGGGCGGTGCACCCGAGGTCGTGACGGTGGCCGATCCGGAGCCGGGGCCCGGGCAGGTGCTGCTGAAGGTGTCGGCGGCCGGCGTGTGCCATTCCGACATCGCCGTGATGGGCTGGACGGCCGAACAGTTGACGTTCGGGTTGCCGTTGACGCTCGGGCACGAGGGGGCCGGGACGGTCGAGGCGGTCGGCGACGGGGTGCGCGGGGTGTCGATCGGGGAGTCCGTCGCGGTGTACGGGCCGTGGGGGTGCGGCGCGTGCGTCATGTGCTCGCAGGGCAAGGAGAACTACTGCGTGCGTGCGGACGAACTGGGGATCATGCCACCGGGGCTGGGGGCACCGGGGGCGATCGCGGAATATCTGCTCGTCGATAATGCAAGGCACCTGGTGCCGCTCGGGGGGCTGGATCCGGTCGCGAACGTTTCGTTGACGGACGCGGGGCTGACGCCGTACCACGCGATCAAGGGGGCGCTTCCGAAGCTGGTGCCGGGGAGTGCGGCGGTCGTGATCGGGACGGGCGGGCTGGGGCACGTGGCGATTCAGTTGCTGCGGGCGCTGACACCGGCGCGGGTGATCGCGCTCGATGTGTCCGAGAAGAAGCTCGAACTGGCGAGGACGGTCGGGGCGCACGAGGTGGTGTTGTCGGACGAGCGTGCCGCCGATCGGGTTCGCGGGATGACGGGCGGGGTGCAGGCCGTGTTCGACTTCGTGGGGGTGGGGCCGACCGTGGCGACGCCACGTCGGTGGCGGCCGCCGAGGCCGAGGTGGTCATCGTGGGGATCGGTGGCGGGGTCGCTCAGGTGGGGTTCGGGGCGATCGCCTTCGATGCGGCGGTGCGTGCTCCTTACTGGGGGTCGCGGAGCGAGCTGATCGAGGTGCTGGAGCTCGCTCGGGCGGGGGTCGTCGATGTTCACGTCGAGACGTACTCGCTGGACGAGGCGCCGAAGGCGTACGAGCGTCTGCACGCCGGGAAGGTGAACGGGCGGGCGGTCATCCTGCCGAACGGCTGAGCAGGGCGCGGGCGTCGGCGGTCGCCAGCGCCATCGCTCGGGGGAGCCGGTCCGGGTGGGGGCCGCCCGCGTGCGCGATGTTGCCCTTGCCGCCCGCGCCGCCGCGGATTTCGCGGGCCGCGCGGGTGAGGAGGTCGCGTGCGGGGGTGCCGAGGGCGGGGTTCAGCGCCGCGACGAGCGTCGCCTTGCCGTCCTGGCGGGTGCCGAGGACGACCGCGTCGGTGTGCGGTAGGAGTTTCGTCGCGACGGTCCGCAGGTCGGGGACGTCGATCACGCCGGTGATCAGGCGTCCGCCGGGGTGTTCCTCGGTGGTCGACGCCAACGTGGTCACGAGGTCGTCGAGTTGTTTGCGGTGGAGTGTTTTGAGTTCCTGCTGGGCGTTGAGGAGCGTCTCGATGTGTCGGTGGAGGCGGTCCGGTGGTGTTTCGAGGAGGTTCGCGAGTTCGGTGAGCACGTGGTGCTCGTGGTCGTGGTGGCGCAGCGCGTCGAGGCCGGTGAGCGCCTCGATGCGGCGCAGGCCGGTGCCGATGGACGATTCGCCGATGATGCGGACGGGCCCGGCCTGCGCGCCGTGCGCGACGTGGGTGCCGCCGCAGAGTTCGCTGGACGCGTCGCCGATGTCCACGATGCGGACACGGTCGCCGTACTTCTCGCCGAAGAGCGCGAGCGCCCCTCCCGTTTCGGTGCGGGACGCCTCCCGGACGTGCACCTGCGGGTCGTCCAGGAGGTACTCGTTGACGAGCGTCTGGACGGACGTGACGTCGACGGGGGAGAAGTGCGCGAAGTCGAACCGCAGCCTGCCGGGCTCGACGTGGGATCCGCGCTGTGCCGCGTGGTCGCCGAGGAGGCGGCGCAGCATCGCGTGCAGGACGTGCGTCGCGGTGTGCGAGCGGGCGGTCGCCAGGCGTTTCCCGGCGTCGACGACCGCGTGTCCCCGGGCGCCCGCACGGACTTCGCCGTCCACGATCCGGACGGTGTGCACGTGCATGCCGCCGTGCTCGCGGGTGTCGAGGATTCGAAGGACGCCGGTGTCGGTGCGGATCTCGCCGGTGTCGCCGATCTGGCCGCCGCCTTCCGCGTAGAACGGGGTGCGGTCGAGGATCGCCTCCGTTCCGTCGATGATCGCGAGGATCCGGACCTCGGTGTCGGTGGTGTCGTGGCCGACGAACTCGGTGCGGCCGTGTTCGGCGCGGAGGTGTCGGTAGGTCTCGTGACGGGCGAGCGCGTGCTCCTTGGTGGTGCGGCCCGCGTCGTGGGCCCGGCGGCGGCGTTCCTCGACGAGTTCGGCGAAGGCGTCCTCGTCGACGGTGAGGCCCGCCGAGCGCGCCGCGTCGAGGGTCAGGTCGATGGGGAAGCCGTAGGAGTCCTGCAGCTTGAACGCGGTTTCGCCCGAGATCGTCCCGGTCGACCGGGAGATCGCGGTGTCGAGGAACCGGGTGCCGTGCCGGAGCGTCTGCTCGAAGCCCTCTTCCTCGGACGTGACGACGTGCCGGATCAGCTCCGCGTGCGATGCGAGCTCCGGCCACGTCCCGCCCAGGTTGTCGACGACGCTCGCGGTGACGGGCGGGAGCGCGAGGTCGTCGATGCCGAGCCGGCGGGCGTGCAGGATCGCGCGGCGCATCAGGCGGCGCAGGACATGGCCGCGCCCGTCGGGGGACGGCAGGACGCCGTCGGCGACGAGGAACGCGATCGAGCGCGCGTGGTCGGCGACGATGCGGGACGAGACGGGCTCGTCGCGGCCGGAGAGTTCGTGGACGAGCCGTAGTGTCGGGCCCACGAGGTCGGTCTCGCACACGCCGTTCGTCCCTTGGAGGATCGCCGCGAGACGGTCGAGTCCGAGTCCGGTGTCGATGTTCTTCGCGGGCAGTTCGCCCAGGATCGGATAGCCCTCCTTCCCTGGGCCCTCCCCACGGAGGTTCTGCATGAAGACCAGGTTCCACAGTTCGAGGTAACGCTCGCCGTCCACTGCGGGGCCGCCTTCGGGGCCGTACTCGGGTCCACGGTCGTAGTGCAGTTCCGAGGACGGGCCGCAGGGGCCGGGTATGCCCATCGACCAGTAGTTGTCCTTCATGCCGAGCCGCTGGATGCGATCGGAAGGGACGCCTATGCGGCGCCAGAGCCGCACGGTTTCGTCGTCGTCCAGGTAGACCGTGACCCAGAGCCGGTCGGGGTCGAGGTTGAAGTGCTCTGTGAGCAGTTCCCACGACCAGGAGATCGCCTCCTGCTTGAAGTAGTCGCCGAAGGAGAAGTTGCCGAGCATCTCGAAGAACGTCGTGTGCCGCGCCGTGCGGCCGACGTTCTCGATGTCGGACGTGCGCACGCACTTCTGCACGGACACCGCCCGGGGACGGTCGGGCGCGGTCTCGCCGAGGAAGTACGGCTTGAACTGGTTCATCCCCGCGTTCGTCAGCAGCAGCGAGGGATCGGACGGGACGAGCGGGCCGGACGGGACCGCGCGGTGATCGCGTTCGCGGAAGAAGTCGAGGAAGGTGGTGCGGATGTCAGAAGAGCGCATGGAACGGCCTCACGAGGTGGATGGGATGACGGCGCACACCGCCGAGCCGGGCCGGGCACGACTGCTCGTCCCCCAGCTCGGCGCGGCTAGCTCGCCGCCCCACCTCGTGAAAGGCCATCGGTCTTCCTGACTCGCGGACGTTTCGTTCAAGGTAGCGCGCGCGCTACCGATCGGCACTCCCTTATTGACTCGACCGTGTTCTACCGTTGCGTGCGTGTACGCCTATGTGGGCCCGGACGAGTTGTTCGACAAGGCCGGGCCGGAGACGGTCGGCGAACCCCGTCGAATCGAAGGCGGACATAGACCGCGCCGAGGACGAACCGTTCACGTACGTCGTCGATCTGGACGGCGTGCTGCGGATCGCGCCGCGGCGCAGCGAGCACGTGGCCTGCGCCGGCGGACGTCCCGTCCTGGCGGCGGGCGAGATCGCGTTCGGGGACGGCCGGGTCGTCGAGGTGACGAACCAGTCGACCGGCTACTGCCCCGGTTCGGAGTCGTGGCCCGCCGTCGCCGCGGCCCTCGACCGCGCGGGTCTCGACCGTCCGGACGGGTTCACGCACGTGTTCGTCTTCCGCCACTGCCCGTCCTGCACCGAGCTCAACGTGGTGAAGGACGGGCACTACGTGTGCGTCTTCTGCGACGCCGACCTCCCGGCGTCCTGACGCGTCAGGCCATCCCCGCGATGAGGCGGGGAAGCGCGTCGAGGCCGGTGATGCGGACGACGTCCGGGGCGCCCTGCGCGGGGCCGTCCGAGCGGTCGAGCCAGATGCCGGTCAGGCCGGCGGCCGCGGCGCCCTGCGCGTCGGTGAGCAGGCGGTCGCCGACGTAGGCGACGGCGCCCGGGGCCAGGCCGAGACCGGCGCAGGCGCTGCGGAAGATCTCCGGGGCGGGTTTCGCCCAGCCGACCTCGCTGGACGCGGTGAGGTGCGGCAGGCGTCCGGCGAGCCCGATCCCCACGAGCTTCGAGCGCTGCTGGCGGACGTCCCCGTTGGTGATCACGCCGAGCCGCAGCCCCTCCGCCGCGAGCGCCTCCACGGCCGGGACGGCGTCCGGGTAGGGGCGCCACGCCGCCTCGTACAGGGTCGTGTAGCCGGCGAACCACGCGTCCGCGCGGGCGTCGTCCCAGGTGCCGAGGCCGAGCTCCCGGGCCAGTGTCCCGATGCGGGCGCGGCGCTGCCCGGCGAAGTCCAGCTCGCCCGCCAGGTAACGCTCGATCGCGGCCTCGCCCAGGTCCGTCCAGCGCGGGACGAGCCATGCCGCGTCGGCGTCCGGGAACGCCCGGACGATCGCCTCCGCGGCGGCGCGGTCGTGGTCGAGGAGCGTCCCGTCGAGGTCGAACAGCACCGCGGCGATCACGCGGTGCGGAGGAAGCCGAGGACGGTCGCGGTCAGTTCGGCGGGGGCGTCCTCCTGCACCAGGTGCCCGGCGCCCTCGATCACGCGCAGGCGCGCCCCCGGAACGGCGGCGGCCAGCTCGCGGCCCTTGGCGAGCGGGATCCACGTGTCGTCGGCTCCCCAGCACACCAGGACGGGAAGCGCCAGTTCGCCGTACCGGTCCTGGATCTCGTCGGTGTACCGCTGGTCGGCCTGGGCGATCTGGCGGTAGAAGGCGGACTGCCCCGCCTCGTCCAGCCAGGGGGCGACCAGCGCGTCGAGCGTCGCCGGGTGCAGTCCGGGGCCGCTCGCGGAGGTCACGTACTCCCGGACGAGCGCGCGGTGCAGGGGCGGGGGAAGCTGCTCGAAGACCGGGGCGTTGGCCCCGACCAGCCGGAAGAACGGCGAACCCCAGGGCGCCAGCGCCACCGGGTCGACGAGCGCGAGCGACCGGTACCGGGCCCCGTGCAGCAGATGGGCGCGCAGGGCCACGGCACCGCCGAAGTCGTGCGCGACGACGCGCGGCTCGTCCAGCCCCCAATGGTCCAGCAGATCTCGGAACACTCTGCCCTGCGCGGCGAGCGAGACGTCCTGTCCGTCCCTCTTCTCCGATGCCCCGTATCCCGGCATGTCCCAGACGTACACGCGGTAGGCACCGGCCAAAGCGCGCGCGACACCACGCCACACGTAGGAGGAAAAGGGCGTTCCGTGCAGGAGGACGACGGGCGGTGCGCCCTCGTCCCCGAACGTGTCCCACCGCACCTCGCCGGAGTCGCTCGCGTAGTCGCGCCCCAGTTTCCAGCCGTCCACCATGTTCTCCCTCATCTTTGCCTTCGGTCCGCACTACGCTCTCACTCCTTGAAATGGGAGTGAGCCGCAGGAAACGTTCTGGGACCATCCGGATCGTGGACTTCGCCGGGGATTTCGAAACGCACGTGACCGTTCGCGGGGACGCCGCCGCCGTCGCGGCGTGGGCGGCGGCGCGCGGCGTGAAGTTCGTCCACATCGTGCTGGAGCGCGGCCGTGTCGCGTCGCAGCCGATGCTGACGCTGCCCTCCAAGGGGACGCTGGACGTCGCGCGGGGCGAGGCCGCGCGCCTCGTGCGGGCGCTGCGGACGGACGGGTTCGCGGTGGCCCGCGTGAAGATCGAGGCGGCACCGTGGAACACGGGGATCCCGGCCGCCGACGACGAGGCGCCGGGGCCGGCGTACTACTTCGAGCACCACGTGAAGCTGCTGCTCGACGCGGGAGCCGACGCGCGGGCGCTCGTCGACGTCGTCCGTCCGCACGCGGCGCACGTGTCACGAAATGCCCGTCGTGTCCGGACGGACGGACGGCAGGAGCGGTTCGTCACGCAGCGCTGCAGGCGGGTCGGGACGGGCACGGCGGAGTGCAGGCTCGACGCCCTGGTCGGCGCACTGCGGGCGACCGGCCACGAGATCGTCGAGGTGGAGCGCGAGTTCGTGGTGTTCGACGGCGACGAGTCCCTGGACGACGGATGGATCGAGGAGTCCCGATGAGCAGGTACGACGACTACCTCACCGCGCCGTCCTCGGCCGGGCCGGTGTTCGACGACCCCGCCCGGCGGGCCCGCTGGCAGGAGGCGCGGCGGACGGCGCTCGGCCACGTCCTGGCCGCGATCTCCGAGTCGGCGTGGGCGGACGATCTCGTGCTGCGGGGCAGCGTCCTGCTGCGGGCCTGGTACGGGGAGCGGGCCCGCGAGCCCGGGGACATCGACTTCGTGGTGCTTCCCCCCGAACTGGACGCCCGCGACTACTGGGCCCGGCACATGCTGGACCTTCTCGAAGCGGCCGTGTCGAACCGGACCCGGCACGAGGACGTCGAGGTCATCGGCACCGCGGCGGAGCGGTCGGAGCTGTGGGTGTACTCGGACACGCCCGGGATGCGGCTGGAGATGCCGTGGTCGTCCGACGACGGGCCGCGCGGGACGGTGCAGGTCGACTTCTCGTTCGGCGAGCCGCTGCCGGTCGAGCCGGAGGTCGCGCTCGTCCCGCTGCCGGGCCGGGGGAGCGAGGTGCCGGTGCGCTGCGCGACGCCCGGGCTGTCGCTGGCGTGGAAGGTGACCTGGCTGCTCACCGACGACCGGCCGCAGCCGAAGGACCTGTACGACGCGTGGCTGCTCGCCGGTCACGTCGGCCTGGACGGCGACCTCGAGGTGCCGGTCCGGCGGCGCCTGGACCGGCTCCGCGACCTCGAAGTCGGTGCGGCCGTGTTCGCGGACGCGTGCCCGCAGGTCGACGGCCCGCCCGCACGGTACGTCCGGGAACTGGCGGAACGGCTCGGCCTGAACCCGTGATCCGGAAGGGGCGGGCCCCCGACCGGGTGGTCGGGGGCCCGCGGGTCCGGCCGGGCGCGGGGGCTGGGAGCGGCCCCCGCGCTCGATCAGCCGAGACCGCTCCGCATGGAGGTGATCAGCTCACCTCCCGTGGTGTCGCCGCTCAGCTCCCAGAAGAAGGCCCCGCCGAGGCCCTCGTCCTTGGCCCAGCCCATCTTGCCGCCGATGGTGGACGGGGTGTCGTAGCTCCACCACTCGCTTCCGCACTTGGCGTAGGCGGTCCCGGCGACGGTTCCGGTGGCGGGGCAGCGGCTCTTCAGGACCTTGTAGTCCTCGATGCCGGCCTCGTAGGTGCCGGGCGCGGGACCGGTGGCGGTGCCGCCCGGCTCGGACTGGGTCACGCCCGTCCAGCCGCGTCCGTAGAAGCCGATGCCGAGGAGCAGCTTGCTCGCGGGCACGCCCATCGACTTCAGCTTCGCGATGGTGTCGGCGCTGTTGAAGCCCTGCTGCGGGATGCCCGGGTAGGACGTCAGCGGCGAGTGCGGCGCCGTCGGGCCCTGCTTGGCCCACGCTCCGAAGAAGTCGTAGGTCATCGGCAGGTACCAGTCGACGTACTGGGCCGCGCCCGCGTAGTCGGTCTTCTCGAGCTTGCCGCCGTCGCTGGCGTCCGCGGTGATCGCGGCCGTGACGAGGTTGTCGTCGCCGAACTTGGTCCGCAGCGCGCCCATCAGGTTCTCGAACGCCTCGGGACCGCTGGTGTCGCAGCTGAGGCCGCAGGCGTTCGGGTACTCCCAGTCGATGTCGATGCCGTCGAACACGTCCGCCCAGCGCGGGTCCTCGACCAGGTCGTAGCAGGACTCGGCGAACGCCTGCGGGTTCTGCGCGGCCTGGCCGAAGCCGCCCGACCAGGTCCAGCCGCCGAACGACCACAGGACCTTGATGTGCGGGTACATCTTCTTCAGCTTGCGGAGCTGGTTGAAGCTGCCGCGCAGTTCCTGGTCCCAGGTGTCGGCGACGCCGTCCACGCTCTGCTCGGCCGTGTACGACTTCTGGTAGTCGGCGAAGGCGTCTCCGATGGTGCACTTGCCCCCGGAGACGTTGCCGAACGCGTAGTTGATGTGGGTGAGCTTCTCCGCCGACCCGCTCGTGTGGATGTTCTTGACGTGGTAGTTGCGCTGGTAGACGCCCCACTGCGCGAAGTAGCCGATGACCTTGTCGCCGCCCGGCCCGGGCTCGCCGCCGCCCGCGTCGGTGGTGACGGACACGGCGTTCGACGCGGCGGAGACGTTCCCGGCGGCGTCGCGGGCCTTGACCGTGAACGTGTAGGCGGTCTCGGCGGTCAGGCCGGTGACGGTCGCCTCCGTCCCGGTCGCCGACTGGACCTTGGCGTCGCCCCGGTAGACGTCGTAGCCGGTGACGCCCACGTTGTCGGTGGCGGCCGTCCACGCCAGCGTGACGCTGGTGGCGGACGTGCCGGTGGCCCGCAGGCCGGACGGCGCGCCCGGCGCCTCGGTGTCGTCGCCCGGTCCGGGCCCGCCGGACCCGTCGCAGGCGGCGCCGTTGATCGTGCAGCCGGTGAACCAGCCGGCCCCGGTGCCGCCGAATCCGAAGCTCGCGCTCGCGCCCGGCGCGATGGTCTTGTTCCAGCCCGCGTCCGTGAAGGTGTAGTGGTTCCCCGACACGGTCTTCTTCGCGTCCCAGGTCGCCCCGATGGACGTCCCGGACGGCAGGTCGCCTTCCAGCGTCCAGCCGTCGACGGCCGCGTCGGTTCCGTTGGTGATCGTGCAGCCGCCCTGGAAGCCGGTGCCCCAGTCGGAGGTCTTGGTGCACGTGGCGGTGACGCTTCCGGCCGACGCCGCCGGTGGCGCCGAGACGAGTCCGCCCGCCGCCGCGAGGGCGGCCGCGCCCGCGAGCGCGATGGCCCGCCGTACGCCCGGTCTTGACATGATTCTCCGTTCGTTCGGCCCCCGAGCAAACAGGAATCCCCGCTCAACTCTTAGGAAACTTTCCTAAGAATTGTGGCGATGGTAACCGGGCATATCCGGCCGTTCAAGGCCCGGACGGGCCGCCGCGCGCGCCCCGCGGGCGGTGCGGCCGCTGGTCTGGGCGTCGGCCTGCACACGTACGTACCGGGCGGACGGGCGAAAAAGTTCAGGACGCGCCGAACCAGCCGGGCACGTCCAGGCGCCACGGATCGGCGGGCGTGATGGTGCGGAGATCGTCCTCCAGGGCGCGGACGCGGTCGGCGCCGAGCCGCCGCGACCAGTCGGCGCGGACGCGCTCGAAGGCGGCTTCGGAGCGCTGCAGGGCGTCGACGGCCCGGGCCGTGAGCCGGACGGTCTTGCGCCGGGCGTCGCCCGGGTCGGGCACCCGCTCGACGTATCCGGTGCGTTCGAGCGTCTCGATCATCTTGCCCGCGGCCTGCTTGGACACGCCGAGCCGGCGGCCCAGCTCGGCGGCCGACGAGCCGCCGCGCGAGATCGCCTGGAAGACGAACCCGTGCATCGGGCGCAGCTCGGGATGGCCGGCGGCCGCCAGCTCGGCGTGCACCTCGTCGATGGACGCGCGGAACGCCAGGAACATCCGCAGGGGCAGCTCGAACCCGGGGGACTCGCTTGACATAAAGGACAACCTCATTGACTATATCGACAACCACATTGTCTAACTTAGGGGATTCCGCCATGACCCTCGTCCGCGACGCCGACGGCCGCCGCACCGAGACCCCGAACGGAACGATGACCACGTTCGCCACGCCCACCCAGGGTGGCACCGCCGGGCTCGCCGTCTGGCGCGTCGACATGCTCGCCGGGAAGACCGGCCCCCGGCACGCCTTCGACACCGAGCAGGTGTGGACCTTCCTCGAAGGCTCCGCCGAGGTCGACGTCGACGGCCGCACCCGGCGGGTCGGCTCCGGCGACACGCTCGTCCTGCCCGCCGACGTGCCCCGGCAGATGACCACGGCCGCGGAGACGGGCTTCACGGCCGTTGTCGCCGCGCACGCGGGCTGCCTCGCCTACGACCCGGACGCCCTGGTCGACCCGGATAAGTGCGACATCGCGCCGCAGGGCGACGAGCGGCTCGTCCCGCCCTGGGCGCAGTGAACCGGCCGGTGGACCGGACGCCGCGCTAACCGGCGTTGAGGTAGGCGAGCACCGCGAGCACGCGGCGGTTGTCGTCCTCGGACGGGGGCAGCCCGAGCTTGCCGAAGATGCCGTTCGTGTGCTTGCTGACGGCCTTCTCGGTGACGAACATCCGCGCGGCGATCGCCGCGTTCGTCCGTCCCTCGGCCATCAGCCCCAGCACCTCGCGCTCGCGGGGGGTCAGCGCCTGCAGCGGCTCCTCGCGGGCGTGCCGGGTGAGCAGCTGCGCGACGACGTCGGGGTCGAGGGCGGTGCCGCCCGCGGCCACCCGGCGCACCGCCTCGACGAACTGCTTCACGTCCGACACCCGGTCCTTGAGCAGGTAGCCGATGCCGCCGGTGCTGTCCGACAGCAGCTCACGCGCGTACAGCTGCTCGACGTGCTGCGACAGCACCAGCACCGGCAGCCCGGGGATCTGTCGGCGCGCCTCCAGCGCCGCCTTCAGCCCCTCGTCGGTGAACGTCGGCGGCAGCCGGACGTCCACGACCGCGACGTCCGGACGGTGCGTCGTCAGCGCCCGCAGCAGCGACGGCCCGTTGTCCACCGCCTCGACGACCTCGCAGCCGAAGGCTTCGAGCAGCCTGATCAGGCCGTCCCGGAGGAGGGCGAGGTCCTCGGCGATGACAACGCGCACGGCAGCTCCATGGTCACGACGGTCGGTCCGCCGGCCGGGCTCGTCACCGCCAGCGTCCCGTCGAAGGCGGCCAGCCGCCGCTCGATCCCGCGCAGGCCGGTGCCGCGCGCGGGGTCCGCGCCGCCCGTCCCGTCGTCCCCGACGATCATAAGCAACCGGCGGCCGTCGTGTTCCACCTGAACCCAGGCGCGCCGCGCGCCGGAGTGCTTGACGACGTTGGCGAGGACCTCCGCGACGGCGAAGTAGGCCGCCGACTCCACCGGTGCGTCGGTGCGTCCCGGCAGCTCGATCCGCACGTCGACGGGCAGCGGCAGGCTCAGCGCCAGCGCCCGCACCGCGCCCTCCAGCCCCCGCTCGGCCAGCACCGGCGGATGGATGCCGCGGACCAGGTCGCGCAGCTCCGTCAGCGCGGTGCCGCCCGCCTCGCGCGCCTCGGCGAGCAGCCGCGCCGCCGTCTCCGGGTCGTGCTTCAGCATCTCCTCGGCAAGCCCGATGTTCATGCTGAGCGCGACGAGCCGGGCCTGCGCCCCGTCGTGCAGGTCGCGCTCGATCCGGCGCAGCTCGGCGGCGGACGCGTCGACAGTGTCGGACCGCGTCTCGGCGAGCCGCTCCACCCGCGCGGCCAGCGCGCCGCGCGTCGGCGCCAGCAGCGACCGGCAGAACAGCGCGTGCGCCTTGAGCGCCACCGTACCCGCCGGGACCGACACCGCGATGAGCGCCGAGGCCAGCACGAACGTCCCGGCGTAGCCGGTCGCGCCCCAGTCGTTCAGCATCCAGAACGGGCCCCAGCCGTAGTCGGCCATCTGCGCGACGAGCGGGGCCACGAACACGCCCTCCAGCCCGTACAGGGTCAGGCCGCCGCCGAGCAGCCCGAGGACGAGCCCGATCGGGACGTTCAGCAGCGACCACAGCAGGTCGCGCCAGGTCGCCGGGTCGCCGAGCAGCCACCCCAGCCGCCGGAACGGCCCCGTCCGGCCGGACGGGCCGACCGGCGCGGACCGGTAGGGCAGCGGGATCGCCACCCCGGACCACTCCGCCGCCCAGAGCCGCTGCTGGTTCGTCACGCCGCGCAGCGCCGCCACCATCACCGGGGTCAGGAAGACGCCCACGCCCAGCGGGATGAAGGCGATCGACAGCACCGTCAGGATGAACAGCGGCAACCCGGCCGCGTACGCCACGACGATCTGGATCAGCCCGCGAACGAAGTTGAGGAAGGCGCGCCGCCCCCACCCTCCCAGGCGTTCGACGGGACGTGCGGGCTCGCTCAACGTTCCTCCAGGCGTCCGATGTGGTGCTCCGGACCATTTTCGTTAGTCCCGCCCCGGACGACAGTGGAGCCAGACCCCCGATCCGCATGGCGGGAGGTGGAGTTTCCCCTACTCTCCCCGGCAGGAGACGGGGGAGAGGATGCAAGCGTGGACGTCCGACGCTACGTGTTCCTGGATCCGGACGGTACCCAGGGCGACTGGCTCTACGTCGTCGTGCGGGCCGCGACCGGGGTCGTCTACCGGCAGCAGTACGGAGGGACGGCGACGCTGCTCGGCGGCGTGGAGGGCTACCTCGTCCCCGTCGCCGCCCGCGACCCGGCGAGCGGACGCGACGGGCCGCGCGAGCTTCGCGACGTGTTCGAGCGCACGCTGCGCGGCGCGGGCCTCGGCGGCTCCGGCACGCTCGCCCCGGCCCTCCTCGACCGGATCCGGTCCGCGGTCGGCGCGCTGCACTTCTGGACGTCCGGCCCGGGCGGCGAAGCCGAGACCGGACGCGTGCCGCTCCGGCTGGACGAGACGCGCATCGCCGACCTGGACGAGGCGTGGATCCCCGTCAGGACGCCCGACGGGCCCGGCGTCCTGATGTGGAACAACTCCGACTGATCGCGACGCTCCGGCCGGCGCGCGAGATCGGCGCGCGAGACGGGCGCGCGAGATCGTCGGGGGGAGGCCGTACGGTGGGCGGGCGGCGCAGTGGGAGCCGGGGCACGCCGGGGTGACAAGACAAGCGGCCCGGTTCCCTGGACAATGCACTGCGACACCCAGGGGAGAAAGCGAATCGAAGTTGTGACAGCCACCACTGGCCAGACGGCCACCGAGCAGACCGTTACCGAGAAGTCCGCAGGGACGGACGGCCCGCCGCCGGTCACCCGGCGGATCGCCGACGAGATCGGCGTCCGCGAAGGACAGGTGCGGGTCGCGGTGGACCTGCTCGACGGCGGGGCGACCGTCCCGTTCATCGCCCGCTACCGCAAGGAGGCGACCGGCGCGCTCGACGACGCGCAGCTGCGGGCCCTGGAGGAGCGGCTGCGCTACCTCCGCGAGCTGGACGAGCGGCGCACCGCGATCCTGGAGTCGATCGAGTCGCAGGGCAAGCTGACCGGCGAGCTGCGCACCCGGATCATGGCGGCCGAGTCGAAGGCGCGGCTGGAGGACATCTACCTCCCGTACAAGCCCAAGCGGCGCACCAAGGCGCAGATCGCCCGCGAGGCGGGCCTCGAACCGCTCGCCGACCTGCTGCTGGACGACCCGGCCCGCGACCCGCAGGGCGAGGCGGAACCCTACGTCGACGCGGAGAAGGGCGTCGCCGACCGGGCCGCCGCGCTGGAGGGCGCCCGCGCGATCCTCGTCGAGCGGTTCGCCGAGGACGCCGACCTCATCGGCGAGCTGCGCGAGCGGATGTGGAAGCGGGGCCGCATGACCTCGCGCGTCCGGGAGGGCAAGGAGGAGGCCGGAGCCAAGTTCTCCGACTACTTCGAGTTCGCCGAGCCGCTGGAGAAGCTGCCCTCGCACCGCGTCCTCGCGCTGCTGCGCGGCGAGAAGGAAGAGGTACTCGACCTCGACCTCGAACCGGAGGAGGAGCCGCAGGAACCCGGCGTCCGGACGTCCTACGAGGCGGAGATCGCGCGCCGGTTCGGCGTCGTCGACCGGGGCCGTCCCGCCGACGGCTGGCTCGCCGACACCGTCCGCTGGGCGTGGCGCACCCGGATCCTGGTGCACCTCGGCATCGACCTGCGCACCCGGCTGCGGCAGGAGGCCGAGGACGAGGCCGTCCGGGTGTTCGCCGCGAACCTGCGCGACCTGCTGCTGGCCGCGCCCGCCGGGTCCCGCGCCACCATGGGCCTGGACCCGGGGCTGCGCACCGGCGTGAAGGTCGCCGTCGTGGACGCCACCGGCAAGGTCACCGCGACCGACACGATCTTCCCGCACGAGCCGCGCCGCAAGTGGGACGAGTCGATCGAGACGCTCGCCAAGATCGCCCGCGAGCACGATGTCGACCTCGTGTCGATCGGCAACGGCACGGCGTCCCGGGAGACCGACAAGCTCGCCGCCGACCTGATCGCCCGGCACCCCGACCTCAAGCTCACCAAGATCATGGTGTCGGAGGCGGGCGCGTCGGTGTACTCGGCGTCGGAGTACGCGAGCCGCGAGCTGCCCGGCATGGACGTGTCGCTGCGCGGCGCCGTCTCGATCGCCCGGCGGCTGCAGGACCCGCTCGCCGAGCTCGTCAAGATCGACCCCAAGTCGATCGGCGTCGGCCAGTACCAGCACGACATCTCCGAGGTGAAGCTGTCGCGCTCCCTCGACGCTGTCGTCGAGGACTGCGTCAACGCGGTCGGCGTCGACGTCAACACCGCGTCCGCGCCGCTGCTGACCCGCGTGTCCGGCATCGGCGAGGGCCTCGCGGAGAACATCGTCGCGCACCGCGACGCCAACGGCCCGTTCGGCGGGCGCAGCGGGCTGAAGGACGTGCCGCGGCTCGGCCCGAAGGCGTTCGAGCAGTGCGCGGGCTTCCTGCGCATCCGCGGCGGCGACGACCCGCTGGACGCGTCGTCGGTGCACCCGGAGTCGTACCCGGTGGTGCACCGCATCCTCGGTTCGGCGGGCGGCGACCTCGGCGGGCTGATCGGCAACACGGCCGTGCTGCGCGGGCTGCGCCCCGAGCAGTTCGTCGACGAGACGTTCGGCCTGCCGACCGTCACCGACATCATCGCCGAACTGGAGAAGCCGGGCCGCGACCCGCGCCCGGCGTTCAAGACCGCCGCGTTCAAGGAGGGCGTCGACAAGCTCTCCGACCTCGAACCGGGCATGATCCTGGAGGGCGTCGTCACGAACGTCGCCGCGTTCGGCGCGTTCGTGGACGTCGGCGTGCACCAGGACGGCCTCGTCCACATCTCCGCGATGTCGGACAAGTTCGTGTCCGACCCGCGCGAGGTCGCCAAGCCGAACGACATCGTCCGCGTCAAGGTGCTGGACGTCGACCTGCAGCGCAAGCGGATCTCGCTGACGCTGCGGCTGGACGACGAGCCGGGCGGCGAGCAGGGCGGCCGGCGCGGCGAGTCCCGCGACCGGCGGCAGGGCCGCGGCGGCCAGGGCGGCTCCTCCGGCGGTGGCGGCGCGCGATGGCCGACGCGTTGCGCCGCGCGGGGCTCGACAAGGGGCTGCCGGGCGACGGCCGCAAGGGCGGCAAGCGCCGCTAGGACGGTGCGGCGGGCCGCCGTCCCGCGTGTCGAGCGGGACGGCGGCCCACCGCGGCGCCGTCCGTCCGCCCCAGGTCCGTGTCCGTCCGCGCCCGGTCCGCATCAGCGCGGTGACGGTCTGTTCCTGTTCCCGCTGCCGTTCCTCGGACGCCTCCGAGGTCCGGGGCTGCGGCACGTCCCAGCGTCCGGACGGTCCCCGCCCGAGGGGATCCTGCGCGTACGGGCCCGGCTGCGGGGCTTCCCGCTGCCGGGGCGGCCCGCCGCCCGGCCCCTGGTCGCCGTAGGTGGGCGCGCCCAGTGCGGGCTCGGCGAACCCCGGCGCCCCGAACCCGAGGCCGCGCGCGGACGTCCGCCGAACGGGTCGCGCTCGGCCGCCTCCCGCTCGCGGGCCGCGTCCCGCCCGGTGTCGGCGACCGGCCGGTGCCGGGGGAACTGCAGCACGGCGACGGCGGCGAGCGCGAGCGCCCCGATCCGCATCGCCGACCGGTCCAGTTCGTCCGGCCACGGCTGCCCGTACACGAACGTGCCCATGATGAGCAGGTACGACTTAGCGCTCACGGTCATGACGGTCGACACGATCGACACCCGGCAGCGCTGGAACGCCGCGACCATGATCCCGAACCCGATCGCCGCCGCCAGCACCGTCAGGTACGGCCACGGCGTCGCCAGGATCCCGAGGTCGGCGCGGTTCGCGTGGTCGCTCCACCCCGCGATGGCGATCTCCGCGGTCCCGACCGGAAGACCGGACGCGATGCCGTAGGCGATGCCGGTGATCGGCCGCGCGTGCCGTCCGTCCGGCCGGTGGTCGCCGATGACGAGGATCAGCAGCGGCAGCAGCACCGCCGGTGCGATCACCAGGCCGAGCCGCCACGGCGGCGCGTCCGCCGAACTGATCGGCGCGTCGCCGCCCACCGACGCCGCCAGCAGCAGGATCGCCGCGCCGGTGAGCACGAGGCTCAGCCACTCGCGCGGGGTGAGCCGCTCGCCGAAGAAGACCAGCGCGATGATCAGCAGCGGGACGATGCCCGACATGAAGATCGGCACGGCGGTCGGCAGGGACAGCTTGCTCAGGGCCACGATCTGCAGGCTCAGCCCGCCGAGGACGAGGGCCAGCCCGATCAGGAACACCCAGTTGCTCAGGATCGTCCAGATCATGTGCACGATGCGGTTGCCCCGGAGGACCGCCATCCGGTCCGCCGCCAGCTTGAACACGGCGAACCCGAGGTAGTACAGGGCCGTTGCGGTGAAGGCCGCGGTTATCCCGTTCATCCCGGATGAGTATGAAGGGTCCGGGTGCCCGATGTCACTGCCCGTGTGGCCCCGTTAACGCGGAATCGTCGCCTCGCCCGTTCCGACGTGCGCGTATGCTCGCGCCCGCTCGCGCGATTCCCCCGCGTTCCGTTCGTGGTCCGTGCGTTCCGACGGTGTTCCTTCCGCGTCGTCCGGTGTTCCGCGCGCGTACGAGTTGATTTCACGCGTTCACGAAACCGTGGCCCGGCACCCCGTCCGCGGGTCGTCTCCGGTGCCCGACGGGTCTTCCGCCCGGGATTCTCGGCGGTTGTGGACCTCCGATGTCCGCAGACGACGTCCGTACCCCATAGACTTGCGCGCGAAGGCGCGGAGCCGTATTCGGCGTGCCCGCGCCGCCCGAGACACTGCCGGGCTGAGGAATGACGCGCAGCCGGACCGGCCGGCCGGGGCCGACCCGGCCGGAATCCACCGGGTCCGTGCGCGGGAGGCCGAGGGCTCGCAGGCAAGAAGCAGAGAGACGCGTCGAACGCCGCGGCCGAGACAGCGCCCGATCAAGGAGACCAACCCCAGTGAAGACCGATGTCGAGGAGCTGACCCCCACCCGGGTCAAGCTCACCGTCGAGGTTCCGTTCGACGAGCTCAAGCCGAACCTCGACAAGGCGTACAAGGAGATCTCGCAGCAGGTCGCGATCAAGGGCTTCCGGCGCGGCAAGGTCCCCGCCCCCCTGATCGACAAGTACGTCGGCCGGGGTGCGGTCCTGCAGGAGGCGGTCAACGACGCCCTGCCCGGGCTGTACGGCAAGGCCGTCGAGGAGACCGAGATCTTCGTGCTCGGCCAGCCGGACGTCGAAGTCACCGAGCTCGACGACGGCAACCAGTTCGCGTTCACCGCCGAGGTGGACATCCGGCCGAAGTTCGATGCCCGACTACGACGGCCTCGAAGTCGTCGTGGACGACGCCGAGGTCACCGACGAGCAGGTCGACGAGACGATCGACAACCTGCGCGAGCGGTTCGCCTCCCTCACCACCGCCGAGCGGCCGATCGAGGAGGGCGACTTCGCCACCATCGACCTCGTCGCCAAGATCGACGGCGAGGAGATCGCGGACGCCTCCACCTCCGGCTTCTCCTACGAGGTCGGCAGCGGCTCCGCCGTCGAGGGCCTCGACGACGCGCTCACCGGGCTGTCGGCGGGCGAGGAGAAGACCTTCACCGGCACCCTGTCCGGCGGCGAGCGCGCCGGCGAGGAGGCGGAGATCACCGCCACCGTGCAGAGCGTGAAGGTCAAGAACCTGCCCGAGCTCGACGAGGAGTTCGCGCAGCTCGCGAGCGAGTTCGACACCATCGAGGAGCTGCGCGAGGACGTCCGCGGGCGGCTGGAGCGGCAGGTGCGGATGCAGCAGCTGTCCGAGGCCCGCGACAAGGCCCTCGAGGCGCTGCTGGAGAAGGTCGAGATCCCGCTGCCGGACGCCGTGGTGGACGAGGAGATCGGCCGCCGCAACCAGCAGCTGGAGCAGCAGCTGCAGATGGCCGGGATGTCGAAGGAGGACTACCTCGCCGACCAGGAGAAGTCGGAGGAGGAGTTCGACACCGACGTCGCCGACGCGGCCCGGCTCGCCGTCAAGGGCGGCTTCGTGCTCGACCAGCTCGCCGTCCAGGAGGAGCTGAACGTCGAGAACGAGGAGCTCAGCGAGTACGTCGTCACGCAGGCCATGCAGATGGGCGTGCAGCCGCAGCAGCTCGCCCAGTACCTCACCGAGAACAACCAGCTCCCGGCGATCGTCTCGGAGGTGCTGCGCAGCAAGGCGCTGAACCTCGTGGTCGAGCACGTCAGCGTCAAGGACGAGTCGGGCAACGAGATCGACGTCGACGCCGTGCAGCGCGAGCTGAACGGTGAGACGGGCGAGACCGTCGAGGCCGACGAGGCCGACGCCGAGTCCGCCGAGTCCACGGACGCGGCCGAGGCCACCGAGGCCACCGACGCGGCCGAGGCCACCGAGGCCACCGACGCGGCCGAGGCCGCCGATGACAAGGCCGAGGCCGCCGAGGGCGGGTCCGAGGCCGCGGAGGCGTCCGAGGACGCCGCCGGGGAGAAGAAGGACGCCTGAGGCGCTCTGCGAGCCGCGCGCACGCCCCGTACCCGATGTCCGGGTACGGGGCGTGCCGCATTCCGGTAGATCGCCGCATACCCGGCGCCGACCGGGTACGCCCCTGGCGAAAAGGCGGGCCCCCGGGCTTAAGAGGGCCGCTGAGCGCGTTAATGTCCAATCATCCGAACCGATTTAAAGGACCGGAGGAACACCCGGTGAGCATGCCTCCGACTTTCGACGAGTCGTCGCGGATCCAGGCGCGGGTCGCCGAGGCGCCCCTGTTGCCTCTGGGCGACCAGCTCTTCCAGCGGCTGCTGCGCGAGCGCATCGTCTTCCTCGGCCAGCAGGTCGACGACGACATCGCCAACCGCATCTGCGCCGAGCTTCTCCTGCTGTCGGCCGAGGACGGCCGCCGCGACATCACGCTCTACATCAACTCGCCAGGTGGCTCCGTCACCGCCGGCATGGCGATCTACGACATCATGCAGTACGTCCCGAACGACGTCGTCACGGTCGGCATGGGCCTGGCCGCGTCGATGGGCCAGTTCCTGCTGTGCGCCGGCGCGCAGGGCAAGCGCTACGCGCTCCCGCACGCGCGGATCATGATGCACCAGCCGTCCGGCGGCATCGGCGGCACGGCCTCGGACATCAAGATCCAGGCCGAGCAGATGCTGTACGTCAAGAAGACGCTCGCCGAGAAGATCGCCGAGCACACCGGCCAGGAGCTCGACCAGATCGAGCGCGACTCCGACCGCGACCGCTGGTTCACCGCCGACGAGGCCAAGGACTACGGGTTCGTCGACCACGTGGTGCTCAGCGCGAGCCAGGTGCCCTCCGAGGGCCCCGTCTCCTGACGACCTGAATGACGAATCGGAGGCATACAGTGAGCGATCTGACGCGACCCGGCATCGGTGACCACGTCCGCCCGGGCGTCCAGGCGGGCGGATCCCCGCTGCCGGTGGACAACCGCTACATCATTCCGTCCTTCGTGGAGCGGACCACGTACGGGGTCAAGGAGATGAACCCGTACAACAAGCTCTTCGAGGAGCGGATCATCTTCCTCGGGGTCCAGATCGACGACGCGTCCGCCAACGACGTGATGGCGCAGCTGATCACGCTGGAGTCGATCGACCCGGACCGCGACATCAGCATCTACATCAACTCGCCCGGCGGCTCGTTCACCGCCATGACGGCGATCTACGACACGATGCAGTTCGTCAAGCCCGACATCCAGACGGTCTGCATCGGCCAGGCGGCTTCGGCCGCGGCCGTCCTGCTCGGGGCCGGCACGCCCGGCAAGCGGGCGGCGCTGCCCAACTCGCGGATCCTGATCCACCAGCCCGCGACCGAGGGCACTTACGGCCAGTCCAGCGACATCGAGATCCAGGCCCGCGAGATCATGCGGATCCGGGAGCTGCTCGAATCGATCTTGGCCGAGCACAGCGGCCGGAGCGTGGACGAGGTCCGCCGCGACATCGAGCGCGACAAGATCCTCACCGCGGCGGAAGCCAAGGAGTACGGTCTGATCGACGACGTCTTCGCGAGCAGGAAGCGCAAAGCCGAGGTAGTGTCGTCCTGAGACGATACGAGGACGAGGGAGTCCCCCAGCCCGGTCGTCAGACTTCCGGGCGAGGGGCTTTCCAAGTCCGTCGGAGGCGGTAACGTCGAGAGCAACGTCGAGAGCCTTCGGGACGCATCCGAGCCGTACCGCATCTGATCCAGAGCGCGGCCCCACGAAAAGGAGACAGTTGGGTGGCACGCATCGGCGACGGTGGTGACCTGCTCAAGTGTTCTTTCTGCGGAAAGAGCCAGAAACAGGTCAAGAAGCTCATCGCGGGTCCGGGCGTGTACATCTGCGACGAGTGCATCGATCTCTGCAACGAGATCATCGAGGAGGAGCTCACCGAGACCTCCGACCTCAAGTGGGACAACCTGCCCAAGCCGCGGGAGATCTACGAGTTCCTCGACTCCTACGTCATCGGGCAGGAGTCGGCCAAGAAGGCGATGGCCGTGGCCGTCTACAACCACTACAAGCGGATCCAGTCGGGCGACGCCACCCGTGACGACGCGGTCGAGTTGGGGAAGTCGAACATCCTCCTCCTCGGGCCGACCGGATCCGGCAAGACGCTGCTCGCGCAGACGCTCGCCAGACTCCTCAACGTGCCGTTCGCGATCGCGGACGCGACGGCCCTGACGGAGGCCGGTTACGTGGGCGAGGATGTCGAGAACATCCTCCTCAAGCTGATCCAGGCGGCCGACTACGACGTCAAGAAGGCCGAAACCGGCATCATCTACATCGACGAGGTCGACAAGGTCGCCCGCAAGAGCGAGAACCCGTCGATCACCCGGGACGTCTCCGGTGAGGGCGTCCAGCAGGCCCTGCTGAAGATCCTGGAGGGCACCACCGCGAGCGTCCCGCCGCAGGGCGGCCGCAAGCACCCCCACCAGGAGTTCATCCAGATCGACACGACGAACGTGCTGTTCATCTGCGGCGGCGCGTTCGCCGGGCTCGAGAAGATCGTCGAGTCCCGGGTCGGCAAGCAGGGGATGGGGTTCGGCGCCCAGATCCGCTCCAAGTCCGACTTCGACGAGTCGTCGGCCGTGCTCGGCGACGTGATGCCCGAGGACCTGCTGAAGTTCGGGATGATCCCCGAATTCGTCGGCCGGCTCCCGATCATCACCAACGTCCACAACCTCGACCGCGACGCGCTGATCAACATCCTCACCGAGCCGAAGAACGCCCTGGTGCGCCAGTACCACCGGCTGTTCGAGCTCGACGGCGTCGACCTCGAGTTCACCGACGACGCGCTGGAGGCCATCGCCGACCAGGCGATCCTGCGCGGCACCGGCGCCCGCGGCCTGCGGGCGATCATGGAAGAGGTGCTGATGTCGGTGATGTACGAGGTGCCCAGCCGCGAGGACGTCGAACGCGTCGTGATCACCGCCGAGGCGGTGCTGGAGCACGTCAACCCGACGCTGGTGCCCCGCGAACGCAAGAAGCGGGAGCCCCGCGAGAAGTCCGCGTAACGACGAACGGCGACGCCCCCGGACCCGTCCGGGGGCGTCGCCGCGTTCCGCGTTCCGCACCGGTGCGCGGACGCGCCGCTCAGCGCGTCCGGACTCGCCGAGACCCGCCTCCCGCGCCAGGACGATCGCCTGCGCGCGGTCCGCGACGTGCAGCTTCATGAAGATGTTCGACACGTGGTTGCGGACCGTCTTCGGGCTGAGGAACAGCGTCCCCGCGATCTCGGTGTTGCTGCGGCCCTGCGCGATCAGCCCCAGCACCTCGCGTTCCCGGTCGGTCAGCTCCGGGAACGCCGACCGCCGCGGATCCGGCATGTCGGTGAAGAACGTCAGCACCCGCCGCGCGATCTCCGGCCCGTAGATCGCCTCCCCGGCCGCGACCGCCCGCACGGCCCGCGCGATCTCCTCCGCGCCCGACTCCTTCAGCAGGTAGCCCCGCGCGCCCGCCCGCATCGCCGCGAACACCGAGTCGTCGTCGCGGAACATCGTCAGCACCAGCACCCCGATGCCCGGATTCGTCCGGGTGATCGTCCGGGTCGCCTCGATGCCGTTGCCGCCGGGCATGTGCAGGTCCATCACCACGACGTCCGGCCGCAGCTCCGCCGCGATCCGCACCGCGTCCGGCCCGTTCTCGGCCTCCGCGACGACCTCCACCCCGAGCGCCTGCAGCAGCCCCTTGAGGCCCTGCCGGAACACCGGATGGTCGTCGGTGATGAGAACCCGGATCGTCTCCCCGCCCATGGCCCCGCCTTCCCCGGCGGGATTCACCCCCGCCCGCCCGCCGGCCGATGGTATCCGGCGGGCAGCGGAAGGCGGGCCGCGACGACCGTGCCGCCGCCGCTGCGCGACGTGATCGTGCACCCGCCGCCGACCTCGGCCGCCCACTCGCGCATGGCGTCCAGCCCGCGCGTCGGCCCGCCGCGCCGCGCCGTACCGTTCGCCGCGGGCAGCCCGGGGCCGGTATCGGCCACCGTCACGTGCAGGTCGGCGGCCCGGTCGATCAGCACCACGGCGGTGCTCTCGGCGGCGTGCAGCCGGATGTTCGTCAGCGACTCCCGGACGATCCGGTACGCCGCGACCTCCACGGCCGCGGGCAGCTCGCCCGCCGGGCCGTCGCAGCGCACCTCGACCCGCTTGCAGCAGCCCACGGCGTACGACTCGATCGCCGCGACGAGCCCGAGGTCGTCCAGTGCGGGCGGGCGCAGCCCGTGCGCCAGCTCCCGGACCTGCCCGACCGCGCAGGCCAGCCGCTCCCGGACGTCGGCGAGCAGCGGGTCCGTGCGCTCCGGCTCGCACGCGAGCGTGATGCGGGCGGCGTCCAGCGACATCGCCAGGCTCGCCAGCGTCGGGCCCAGCCCGTCGTGCAGATCGTGCCGCAGCCGCCGCCGCTCCTCCTCGCGTCCGGCGAGGATTCGCTCCCGGGACCGCTGGAGATCCGCGGCGATGCGGTGGAGGTGCGGGATGGTCGCGGCGTGCGCCGTCACGGCCCCCGCGGCGAACGCGCCGGCCAGCACGGCGGCCCGTGCCAGTACCGCTCGCATCCCGAACCTCTCCCTCCGGCCCGCCGACACGGGCACCGCCCTCCAGCGTGACCCGGGCGGCGACCCGGTGTCAGGTGACCGGTGTCCCGACCCGGGCGGGAAAGCGTTTCCGGACGGTCAGCTCTCGACGTCCGCCCGGAGGTCCCGCATGACCCGCTGCAGCCCCGCGACCTTGTACTCCGGCGGCTCCGCCGCGTCCCGCCCGGCCACCTTCCCGCCGAGCGGCAGCACCACCGCGAACGTCGTCCTGGTGGCCCAGGCGCAGATCGAGGAGTGGGTGTAGGACGACCGCAGCTTCGCGGTCACGCGCCCGCAGAACGCGTCGCCGTCCCCGCCCGCGTCCTCGATCTGCCAGATGCGGGTGGAGATCTCGGCCTCGCCCAGGCTGAGCGAGTTGCGCAGATGGAAGTCGAGCTTGGAATCGAGCTTGTCCCGCTGGTCGTAGCCACCGGTGTAGCCGATGAGCAGGAACCCCAGGTCGCCGTCCCGGTACACGCCGCGGACCCAGTCGCCGCCCGAAGGCGCGATGGTACTGCGGATCACCCGCTGCATCTCTTCGTAGGTCTCGTCGGTTTCGCCGGTGGCCTGGATGTCGAGGGTCATCCCGCCCGCGGAGCGCGGGGTGGTGATCTCGTGGCTGGACCTCAGGATGTAGAACCCGACGCCGCCGACGGCCAGCACCACCAGCGCGAACCCTCCGGCCAGCAGGCCGATCAGCAGCCCCTTGCCGCGTTTCCGCCGCGGCGGCCCCATCGGCATCCCGGGCCCGGGCGCACCGGGCATCCCGGCCGGCCCGTACGGACCCGGTCGGCCGGGCGCGGCGGCGTGTCCCGATTCCTCTCCAAGCTCGCGATCATGTTGGTCACCTCCTTTCTTCGACGCCTTCACACTAGGTCGGCCGCGCACAAATCCCATACATCGCGAATACATGACCGACGGGCGAAAAAATGGCCGAGCCCTGGACGGGCTCGGCCTCGGAAACGGTTTCGTGCGGCGTCAGGAAGCGGATCGGAACAGGTGGGCGACATCGTCGGCGGCGACGACGAGCAGGGCGCCCAGCCCGCCCGCGACGGCCGCCGTGGCGTCGCCCGGGGAGACGGGCACGTCCCCGGCGGCCGCGGCGGCGACCGCG
>NZ_MKJY01000387.1 GCF_001942465.1 Actinomadura sp. CNU-125 | reverse complement strand
GCGGTGCTGATCGCGCGGTCGCGGTGACCGCCGCGTCCACGGCCGTCCCCGGCGCTGCGCGGCGCCGGGTCCGGACGGCGCGCGCGCTGGCCGAGCCGCCGTGCGCGGGCCGGGCCGCCGGTCCCGGCTGGTCGCGCTCTCCGCGGGCCTGCCCGTCCCGCTGCTGCTGGGCGTGCGGATCGCCGCGCGCCGCCCCCGCCGGACGTTCCTGGCCGCCGCGAGCACCGCCGTCACCGCCGCGATGCTCGTCGCCGCCCTCGCCATGCACCGGCAGGTCGAGAGCGAGGACGCGGGCGCGGTCGGCCCCGCGTTCGTGCCGGGCGCGGGCAACCCGGTGACCGAGCGGGTCGGGCAGATCATGCTGGTGCTGGCGCTCGCCCTGCTCCTGCTGGCGGCGGTCAACGCGGCGCTCACCGCCTGGACGACCGCGCTCGACGCCTCCCGCACCGCGTCGCGCTCGTCCGCGCGGTCGGGGCGACGCCCCGGCAGGTCGCGTCCGGGCTCGCCGCCGCGCAGCTCCTCCCGGCGTGCGTCGCCGCCGAACGCCGGGATCCCGCTGGGGCTGCTGGTGCACCGGGCCGCGCTCGCCCTCGGCCCGGCGGCGAGCCGCGGCCGGCCGACGTCCCGGCGGGGTGGCTCGCGGCCGTGGTGCCCGGCACGCTGGCCGCCGCGGCCGTCCTCACCGCCGTCCCGGCGCGGCGCGCCGCGAACCGCCCGGTCGCGCGCGTCCTCTAGAACGTCCGGGACGTCAGCGGGAGAAGTACCGGCGGGGGTTCTCCACGAGCATCTGGTCGAGCTGCGCGTCGGTGACGCCGCGGGCGCGCAGCGCGGGCAGGACGTCGTCGCTGATGTGCCGGTAGTTCCAGTTCGGCGCCATGCCGCGCAGCAGTTCGGGGTCGGGGCCGAACCAGTCCATGAAGCAGCTCGCGTCGTGGCTCAGCACCATCCGGTCGGCGTAGCCGCGCTCGCACATCGCGACGAGCGTGCTCACCCGGTCGGCGGTCGAGTTGTACGCGTCGAGGCCGAACCGGTCCATGCCGAGGATCGCGCCGGTGTCGGCGAGCTCGCGGAGGTAGTCGAGGTCGTTGCTGTCGCCCGCGTGCCCGATCACGACCTTCGACAGGTCGGCGCGCTCCTCGCGCAGCACCCGCACCGCCTCGCGTCCGGCTCGGGTGGAGCTGTCGGTGTGGACGGTGATCGGCGCGCCCGTCTCGCGGTGCGCGCCCGCGACGGCCCGCAGCACCCGCTCGACGCCGGGCGTGAGGCCGGGACGGTCGACCGCGCACTTGAGGAACGCGGCCCGCACGCCGGTGTCGCCGATGCCCTGCGTCAGGTCCCGGACGAAGTCGGCGATCATCGGGTCGGGGCCGCCGAGCATCGTGCCCGGGCCCCGGTAGTGGAACTGGAACGGCAGGTCGTTGTAGGTGTAGATGCCGGTCGCGGCGATGATGTTGAGCTCCGGCACCCGCTCGGCGATCCCGGCGATCCGCGGGATGTAGCGGCCGAGGCCCCACACGGTCGGGTCGGCGATCGTGGTGATGCCGCGCTCCACGAGCTGCCGCAGCTTGCGGACGGCGTCGGCGGTGCGCTCGTCCTCGTCCCACCAGTCGCCGGCACCGTAGTTCTCGACGTGGTCGAGGCTCAGGACGAACACGTGCTCGTGCATGAACGTGCGGCCGAGCGCGCCGACGTCGACGGGTCCGCGGACGGTCTGGACTTCGGCCATGGCTCTTCCTCCGAACACACGGGGTGCATACCGACCGGTCGGTTTCTGGCAAGCTAGGACCCGGGACGCGGCCGCGTCAATGCTTTCGACCCCCGGAGGTGCCCAGGTGACCGACCTCGAACGGCCGGACGAACGGCCGGTGCGGGCGAGCGCGGTGGAGCGGCGGATCCTCGCGGCGGCGCTGCGGCTGTTCGCCGAGCGGGGATTCGACGGGACGTCGGTGCAGGGCATCGTGGAGGCCGCGGCGGTCACCAAGGGCGCGCTGTACCACTACTTCGACTCCAAGGACGATCTGCTCTACGAGATATACCACTCGCTGATCGCCCGGCAACTCGCCGACCTCGACGCGGTGCTGGCCGAGCGGCTCCCGCCGCGCGAGACCGTCCGCGCCGTCCTGGCCGGGCTGATCCGCAGCACCGCCGGGCACATCGACGAGGCGAAGGTGTTCAGCCGCGAGATGCACCGGCTCGACCATGTGCGGATGCGGTCCGTCCGCGCCGACCGGCGCCGCTACCACGTGACGTTCCGCGGCATCGTCGAGCAGGGGCAGCGCGAGGGCGTCTTCGCCCGCGCGACCCCGGCCGAGACCGTCACGATCGTCGCGCTGGGCATGGTGAACCAGATGCCCGCGTGGTGGCGCGCGGACGGCCCGAAACCCGCGGAGGCGCTCGCCGACGAGGTCGCCGGGTTCGTCCTCGCCGCGCTCGGCGCCGCCGGGTCTCAGCCCTCCGCGGACTGATCGGCGCGCGCGGCGAACGCCGCCACGGCGACGGCCAGCAGCGCGAGCACGCAGATCGTCACCGCCATCGGGACGGCGGTGTCCTCGCCGCCGATGCCCGCCAGCGGCCCGGCGGCGCCGCCCATCGTGAACTGGCCGACGCCGAGCAGCGCGACGCGCTCCGGCGATCCGCGGCGGCCGTCCCCACAGCGCCAGCGCCGTCGTGTTCGGCAGGACGAGCCCCTGCCCGGTCGCGACGAGGAACATCGACGGCAGCGCCCAGGCCAGGCCGAGATCGGCCAGGACCGCCACCAGCAGCAGCACCCCGCCCGTCGCGACGATGCCGAGCCCGGTCCGCAGCAGCCGTCCGAGCGGCACCCGCCCGGCGAGCCGCCCGCCGACCTGCCCGGCCACCATGATGCCGACCGAGTTGACGCCGAACGCGATGCTGAACCCCTGCGCGGACATCCCGTAGACGTCCTGCAGGACGAACGGCGAGCCGGAGATGTAGGCGAACAGCGCGGCGAACGACAGGCCGAGCGTCAGCACGTACCCGGCGAACGGGCGGTCGGTGAGCAGCTCCCGGAACGTGCGCAGCGTCGCGCGGACGCCGCCGGTCTGGCGCTCGCCGGGCGGCAGCGTCTCCCGCACGCCGAGCAGCGCCGCGAAGAACAGCAGGACCCCGACGCCGGACAGGACGGCGAACACGCCCGGCCACGGCGTGATCCGCAGCAGCTGCCCGCCCGCCACCGGCGCCAGGATGGGCGCGATCCCGGTGACCAGCATCAGCATCGAGAAGAACCGGGCGGCGGCGACGCCCTCGAACATGTCGCGGACGACGGCGCGCGCGATCACGATCCCGGCGGCCCCGGCCGCGCCCTGCACGAACCGTGCCCCGATCAGCGTCTCCACGGTCGGCGCGACCGCGCACAGCAGCGACGCGGCGGCGTAGATCGCCATCCCGGCGAGCAGCGGGCGGCGGCGGCCGAGCGCGTCGCTGAGCGGGCCCGCCACCGCCTGCCCGAGCGCGAGGCCGATGAGGCAGCCGGTCAGCGTGAGCTGCGCCAGCGACGCCCCGGTCGACAGGTCGTCGGCCACCTCGGGCAGCGCGGGCAGGTACAGGTCCGTGGACAGCGGCGCGATCGCCGTCAGCGCACCGAGGACGGCGATCAGCGCGAACCGTCCGCGGGACACGGACGGCGCGGACGGCTCGGGCGGTGCGCCCGGGGAGCCGGGCGGTGCGGCGGGGGAGCGGGCCGGCTTCGGCCCACGCGGCGTGCGGGGCGGCGTCCGGCCGCCGGGGGGTCTGCGACATGGGGAGGT
>NZ_MKJY01000386.1 GCF_001942465.1 Actinomadura sp. CNU-125 | reverse complement strand
CCGGGTGAGGTCCTGCCCGGAGACCAGCGCGCGTCCGGCCGTGGGGGGCACCAGCCCCAGCAGGACCGCAGCACGGTGCTCTTGCCCGCTCCGCTGGGGCCGACGAGCGCGACGCGTTCGCCCGGTTCGACGGTCAGGGAGAGGCCGTCGAGCGCGGGCGCGCCGCGGTCCGGGTACCGCACCCGCAGGTCGTCGAGGCGGATCGCGACGGGGCCCGGCGGGGCGGCGAGCGGACGGGCGGGCGGGGGCGGCTCCGGCGCGTCCAGTACCTCGAAGAGCTGCCGGGCGACGGCCAGGCCCTCGACGGCCTCGTGGAACCGCGTGCCCACCGCGCGGAGCGCGACGTACACCTCGGGCACCAGGAGGAGGACGAGCAGGCCGGTTTCCAGCGGGAGGTCGCCGGACCGCAGCCGGAGGCCGATCGGGACCGCGACGAGGGCGACCGAGAAGGTCGCGACGAGTTCGAGGACGAACGCCGACAGGAAGGCCACGCGCAGCACCCGCAACGTCACCGACCGGTGCGCGTCGGCCGCCTCGCGGACGACGCGGGCCTGCGCGGTCGCGCGGCCGAACACGCGGAGCGTCGGGAGGCCGTTCACCACGTCCAGGAAGTGCCCGCCGAGCCGGGCGAGCTGCCGCCAGCGGCGCTCGGCCGCCGCCCGGGTCCGCAGCCCGATGAGCACCCCGAAGATCGGGATCAGCGGGATCGTGACCGCGACGATCAGGGCGCTGGCCGGGTCGGCGGCGGCGAGCCACACGCAGAGGGCGGCGGGGACGGCGGCGGCGGTGCAGAGCTGCGGGAGGTATCCGGTGAGGTACGGGTCGAGGGCGTCGAGCCCGCGGCCGAGCGCGGTCGTCAGCTCTCCGGCGCGTCTGCCGGAGAGCCAGCCGGGGCCGAGTTCCTGCGTGCGTTCCAGCACGCGGGCGCGCAGTCGTGCCTTGAGCCGCTCCGCCGCACGCTGGGCCGCGGCCTGGTGGAGCCGTCCGAGCAGGGCGCGGACGGCGAGGACGGCGACGAACAGCCAGAGCGCGGGCAGGCCGGTCCCGGTCGCGAGGACGCCCGAGAGCAGCTCGGCCTGCGCGATGATCAGCACCGCGACGGCGGTCGCGGTCAGCACCGTCCACGCGAGGTGGCGGCGCGCTCCCGGCAGGTGCGCGAGCAGCCTGCGCTCTTCGACTCTCATCAGAAGAACACCGTGCTGTCGCGGCCGACCCGCCGCCGGAAGATCCACCACAGCCACGCCTGGGCGAGCAGGAGGAACGGAAGCACCGGCACGGCCATCAGCGCGAGCCGGTCGAGGGTCTCGTGCGCGGCGGCGGCGTCGCCGACGCTCGGGGCGAGCCCGGCGCCGACGGCGAGGACGGGCGACAGCGCGGCCACGACCGTGCAGCCGAACGCCCGTCCGGGACGGGACGCGGCGAGCATCCGCCCGGCGAGCAGGATCGCCCCGACCGGCGGCGGCCGGGATCGCCGCGGCCCAGGCCCGGTCCAGGTCGCCCAGCAGGACGACGGCGAGGCCGGTCACCGCGCCGGTGACGGCGGCCGGGACGACGAGCCGTCCGGCGAGGGCGGCGGGCGCCGGGCTCTGCGCGAGGGGCAGCCGGAGGCTGAGGAAGAGCGCGCCGTGCATGGCGAACAGGCCGGTCGTCCACACCGCGCAGAGCAGCGCGACCGGGTCGAGCACGCCGATCCCGGCCGGGCCGCCCGGCACGCCGCCGGCGAGGTTGCCGACGGTGAGGCCGATGGTCACCGCGAGCCCGGCGCTGCCGGCGAAGATCGCGCCCTCCCAGCCGCGCCGCCAGCGTTCGGACTCGCGGCGGCTCCGGAACCAGAAGCCCGCGTCGCGCACCGCCCAGGAGACCAGCAGCGCGGTCACGACCGGGTAGAGGCCGGACAGGACGGCCCCCTCCAGCACGGGGAACGCGCCCACCAGCACCCCGGCGGTCGCGACGAGCCACACCTCGTTGGCGAGCAGGAACGGCCCGACGGCGGTGAGCACGGCGCGGCGCTCGGTGTCGCGGCCGCGCAGGAAGGGCAGGACGAGCCCGGCGCCGACGACGAATCCGTCGAGGGCGAACCAGCCGCCGAAGAGCACGGCGACGATCAGAAGCCACAGCAGTTCCATCGCAGGTCCTCTCGCCGGCTAGAGCCGCAGGGGCAGGTCGTCGTCGGTGGTGTCGCCCGGCTCGGGCGCGGCGGCCGCCGCGGCGCCCAGCACCGCGGCGTCCGGTCCGGCGCGGGCGACCCGCGCGATCAGCAGGTAGTCGATCACGGCGAGGACGGCGAACACGAGCGTGAACGCGACGAACGACGTGAGCACGGCCGCGGTGGACACCGGGGAGATCGCGTCCTCGACCCGCAGCTCGCCGTAGACGAGCCAGGGCTGCCGTCCCGCCTCGCGGACGAGCCAGCCGGCGGTCGCCGCGATGAACGGGACGGGGATGAACCAGGTGAAGAACCACAGCAGCCAGCGGCGCCGCTCGATCCAGTTCTTGATCAGGAACAGCAGCGGCAGCCAGAACAGGTACTCGAACAGTCCGCCGACCCAGGTCATCACCTGGAAGGCGGTGGCGATCCAGTCGGGCGGGGTGTAGTCGCCGGGCCCGAACTCGGCGACGGCTTGTTCCTGCAGCTGCGCGAGGTCGGTGTCGCCGGTCGTCCAGACGGTGGCGAACTTCAGCGGCTGGGTCTGCTCGACGACGTCGAGCTGGGAGTAGCCGGTGCTGACGACGAAGAATCCGGCGACCGCGGCGACCAGCAGGCCGATCCGCATCGAGCTGCGGAACAGCAGGTGGTGCTCGGTCTTGCGGCGGAAGTGCCAGGCGCTGACGCCGGCCACGAAGAAGCCGCCGGCCAGCAGCACCACCGCGACGATGTGCCGGATCGCGGAGATCGCCGACTCGTTCGTCACCAGCGCGCCGATGTCGCTCAGGACCATGTGGTCGCCGACCCGCTCGCCGCCCGCCGGGTTCTGCAGGAAGCCGTTGGCGACCATGATCCAGAAGACCGAGGCGTAGGCCGCCAGCACCACGATCCAGAACAGCGCGACGTGCACCAGCCGGGGCAGGTGCCCCCAGCCGAAGATCCAGATGCCGAGGAAGGTCGACTCGATGAAGAACGCGACGAGCGTCTCCATCGCGAGCGGTGCGCCGAAGACGTCCCCGGCGAAATGCGACAGGCCGCTCCAGTTCAGCCCGAACTGGAATTCCAGCGCGAGGCCGACGATGATCCCCATCGCGTAGTTGATCACGTAGATCTGTCCCCAGAAACGCGTCATCTGCTCGAAGACGGGCTTCTTCGTCAGCGCGTACCGCGTCTCCATGACGGCGACGATCGGCCCGAGCCCCAGGGTGAGGATGACGAACAGGAAATGCAGGCCCGCGGTGACCGCGAACTGCAACCGGGCCAGCTCCACTACCACCTCGGGCCTCCCTCTCGCCGATGCCCGGGACCGGGCACTGTGTCAGCCTACATGTAGGCAGACTACTCGTCTATCGAGCGGCCCGATCCGGCCGTCCCGTGCGGTTTCCCCTCCATGACGCCCGTCGCGGCTCGCGTCCGGTTGGCGGCCCGCTCGACCGGGCGCTCGACCGGGCCTCGACCGGCCGGAGAGCGGGCGCCCGCACGCTCGGCACGGAACGCGACATCCGGAGGCGGGCATGCGAGGCGACGGGCGCACGGCGCACCTGTTCAGGGAGCTGCTGCGCGCGACGCGGCGGAGCCTGATCCAGCTCGCCGCGTTCACCTGGTCGCGCCGAGCTGCATCGCGCGGCGCGGGAGGCCGATCCGG
>NZ_MKJY01000385.1 GCF_001942465.1 Actinomadura sp. CNU-125 | reverse complement strand
ATCTCGTCGAGGGACACGAACGCCGCCGGGACCATGTAGTCGGGCAGCCGCGCGGCGACGAACCCGCGAAGGTCGGCGTCGTCGTCGGCGGCGGCGCCGATGACGTAGGCGACGAGGCGCTTGGTTCCGGGGTCGTCCTCACGAGCGATGACGACCGCCTGGTCGATGTGATCGTGGGAAGTCAGGACGGCTTCGACCTCGGCGGGCTCGATCCGGAACCCGCGGATCTTCACCTGCTCGTCGGCGCGTCCCTCGAACGCGAGCCGTCCCTCGTCCGTCCAGCGCGCCAGGTCGCCCGTCCGGTACATCCGGCCCGGGACGAACGGGCACGCCACGAACCGCTCCGCCGTCAGGACAGGACGGCCCGCGTACCCCCGGGCCAGCCCGTCGCCCGCGACGTACAGCTCCCCCACCGCGCCCGGCGCCACCGGATTCAGGAACTCGTCCAGTACATAGACCTGCGTGTTGTCGAGCGGACCGCCGATCGGAACGGCCGCCGGAACGTCAGTGGCCGAAGTGAACGGGACGTGCGTGGCGAACGCCGTCGTCTCGGTGGGGCCGTACGTCGAACGAACCAGCAGGTCGGGGTGGGTTTCCAGCAGCGTGCGGACGGCACTGGACGACACCACGTCGCCGCCGGTCGACACCTCGCGGACACCCGCGAAGATCTCCGGCGACTGCTCGGCCAGGACGCGGAACAGGCCGGCGGTCGCGTGCACGTTGGTGATGCCGTGCTCGGCGATCAGCCGTCCGCGCTCGGCCGCGTCGATGTCGCCCGGAGGCGCGATCACCAACCGTCCGCCGCGCAGTAGCGGCGCCCAGATCTCGTACGTCGACGCGTCGAACGCGTGGTTCGCCTGCACGAGGACGCTCTCCAGGACGTCGTCCCGCCAGGCCGTATCGAGGACGAACGCAGCGACGTTCCCGTGCGTGACCGCGACACCCTTCGGCGTCCCCGTCGAACCCGACGTGTACATGACGTAGGCGAGATCGTCCGGGGACATCCGGACGGCCGGGGCGGTCTCGCACGGCTCGAACACGTCGTCGTCGGTCAGGACGACCGACACCCCGGCCTCGGCGACGATCGACGCCAACCGCTCCGGCGGATGCGAAACGTCCAGCGGAACGTACGCGGCCCCTGCCTTCAACACCCCCAGCAACGTCGCGATCAGGCCCGCCGACCGCTCCATCCGCACGCCCACCAGCGACCCGCGACACCCCGCCAACCCACCCGCGACACCGTTCGCCCGCGCGTTCAACTCCGCATACGTCCACGAAACGCCCTCGGACACCACCGCGACCGCATCCGGCGTCCGCACCGCCTGCCCCTCGAACAGCTCGGCCAACGAGGCACCCGACGGCAGCGGACGGGACGTGTCGTTCCAATCGCGGACCACCCGCCGCCACTCCTCGGGCGACAGCACTTCGAGGTCCCGCACGCGCGTACGGGGATCGGCCGCGACCTGCTCCAGCACGCGCACCAGACGATCCGACAACGCCCGGACGGTCGCGTCGTCGAACAGGTCGGCGGCGAACTCGAACTGCCCGCCGATGCCCGCGGGGGCGCCGTCGCCGTCCCGGTGCTCGGTCAGCGCCAGCGACAGGTCGAACCGTGCCGCCATGCCCTCGGTCGGCGCGCCGAAAGGGCTGACGTCCAGTCCCGCCAGCTCCACCGGAACCCCGCTCGCGGGCACGTTCTGGAGCGTGAGCGCCACCTGGAAGAGCGGGTGCCGGGCGAGGGAGCGGGGCGGGTTGAGGTCCTCGACGAGCCGCTCGAACGGGACGTCCTGGTGCGCGTACGCGGCGAGGTCGGTTTCCCGGACGCGGGCGAGCAGTTCGGCGAACGTCGGGTCGCCGCCGACGTCGGTCCGCAGCACGAGGGTGTTCAGGAAGAAGCCGACCATGTCGTCCATGGCCGCGTCACCGCGCCCCGCCACCGGGGTGCCGAGCGGGACGTCGGTGCCCGCGCCCATCCGCGACAGCACGACGGCGAGGGCGGCCTGCGCGACCATGAACATCGTGACGCCGCCCCGCTGCGCCACCTCCACCAGACGCGCGTGGACACCCGCGTCGACCCGCACCGGGGCCATGCCCGCGCGGAACGACGCGTCCGCCGTCCGGGGCCGGTCGAAGGGCAGCGCCAGCTCGTCGGGTATCCCGCCGAGAGCGTCGCGCCAGTGGGAGAGCTGGGCGGAGACCACACTGCCCGGATCGTCCAGATCGCCCAGCACCTCGCGCTGCCACAGCGCGTAGTCGGCGTACTGCACCGGCAGCGGCACCCAGTCCGGAGCCTCGCCCCGGCGGACCCGCGCCTCGTAGGCGACCCCCAGGTCACGGGTGATGACGCCCATCGACCAGCCGTCCACCGCGATGTGGTGCGCGACGAGGACGAGCACCGACTCGTCCGGCGACACCACCAGCAGCCGCGCCCGCCACGGCACCTCGCCCGCCAGGTCGAACCCGCGCGCCATCTCCCCGGCCACGGTCTCGGTCAGGGCCGCCTCGCCGACCTCGGACACGACGAGACGAGGTCGTCCGGCCGCGCCCGCGAGGATCTCCTGCCGGGGCTCGCCGTCGACGTCCGGGAAGATCGTGCGGAGGCTCTCGTGCCGGTCCGCGACGTCGCCGAGCGCCGCTTCCAGCGCCGGGACGTCCACCTCGCCCGACAACCGCAACGCCAGCGGCACCGTGTAACCGGCGCCCGCCCCGGCCTCCTCCAGCCGGTTGAGGAACCACATCCGCCGCTGCGCGAACGACGGCGGGATCGTTTCCGGGCGCTCGCGCGCCGTCAGCGCCGCGCGCTTCCCGCCCTGCTCGTCCTGCACCGTCCGGGCCATCGCCGCGACCGTCGCGCCCGCGAACAGGTCGCGGATGCCGACCTCGGCGCCCAGCACCGACCGGATCCGGGCGATCAGCCGCATCGCGAGCAGGGAGTCGCCGCCGAGGTCGAAGAACGAATCCTCCGCACCCACCGATGCGAGCCCCAGGACCTCGGCGAACAACCCGCACAGAACCTCTTCGGTCGCCGTGGCGGGCCCCCGGCTCGATGTCGCGCCCGCGTAGTCGGGCGCGGGGAGGGCCGCGCGGTCGAGCTTCCCGTTCACCGTGACGGGAACGGCGTCCAGCCGGACGAACGCCGCCGGGACCATGTAGTCGGGCAGCCGCTCGGCGGCGAATCCGCGAAGGTCGGTCTCGGTGGCGGTCCCGATGACGTAGGCGACGAGCCGCTTCACGCCCGGCTGGTCCTCGCGGGCGATCACCGCGGCCTGGTCGATGTGGTCGTGGGAAGTCAGGACGGTCTCGACCTCGGCGGGCTCGATCCGGAACCCGCGGATCTTGACCTGCTCGTCCGCGCGTCCCGCGAACTCCAGCAGGCCGCCGTCCGTCCAGCGGGCCAGGTCACCGGTGCGGTACATGCGGCCCGGGTGGAAGGGGTTCGCGGTGAACCGTTCCGCAGTGCGGGCGGGCCGGCCCGCATAGCCGCGCGCCAGCCCGTGACCCGCGAGATACAGCTCCCCGACGACGCCGGGAGGTGCCGGGCGTAAGAACTCGTCGAGGACGTACGCGCGGGTGTTGTCCATCGGGGCGCCGATCGGCACCGCGTCGGGAACGTCACCGGCCGAAGTGAACGCCAACTGCGTAGCGAACGCCGTGGACTCGGTCGGGCCGTAGGTCGTCCGGACGATCAGGCCCGGGTGGGTCTCCAGAAGGTTCCGGACGGCCGTGGACGACACGACATCGCCGCCCGTCGACACCTCGCGCACACCGGCGAAGATCTCCGGGGACTGCTC
>NZ_MKJY01000384.1 GCF_001942465.1 Actinomadura sp. CNU-125 | reverse complement strand
CCGCCGCCGCGCCCGGCCGACCTCGCCGGGCTGGAGGCCGCCGTCCGCGCCCGCTCCCGGCGGCGCTCCCCCGCCGCCCGGACCGTCCGGCCGGACGCCCGGCGTCACCGAGGTCGCGGCGCGCTGGGCGACCGGGCGCTCGTCGGACTGATCGGCATCGACGGCGAGCTGCACGCGGTGACGGTCGCGACGGTCGGCCCCGGCGCACCCGCTCGGGCCCGCCGACCCCGTGCGCCACGACGTCCGCGTGGTCCGCTACGCGGCCCACCGCCTCGCCGCCGACGACGATCCGGACGCGGCCGAGGCCCTCTCCGGCGCCGCCGACCGGCTCGACCGGACCCTGCTGGCCCCGCTCCGCGACGTCCTCGGCGACCGCGATCTCGTCATCGCCCCCGCCGGGCCCCTGCACGGGCTCCCCTGGCCCGCGCTCCCGTCCCTGGCCGAACGTCCGGTCACGGTCGTCCCGTCCGCGCGCGCTTGGCTGCGGGCCCGCACGTCCCCTGAGCCCCGCCCCGGCGGGCACGTCCTGCTCGTCGCGGGCCCGGGCCTCGAACACGCCGCACGCGAAGTCGCGTCCCTGCGGCGCCTGCACCCGGACGCGCGCGTCCTGCACGGGCCGAGGGCGCGCGCGGAAGCCGTCCGGGACGCCCTGGACGGCGCCTCGCTCGCGCACCTCGCGGCCCACGGCGAGTTCCGCGAGGGCAACGCCCTGTTCTCCCGGCTCCGGCTGGCCGACGGTCCGCTGCTGGTCCACGACCTCGACGAGCTGTCCGCGCCCCCGGCCCTGGTCGTCCTGTCCGCGTGCGACATCGGGCGCGGCGACGAGGGCGACGCCGTCCTCGGCATGGCGGGCGTCCTGCTCGCCCTCGGCACCGCCACCGTGATCGCCAGCGTGACGCCGATCCGGGACGCCGCGGCGCCCGCGTTCATGTCCGCGTTCCACACCGGCCTCGCGGCGGGCCTGCCGCCGTCGCACGCCCTCGCCGCCGCGCCGAGCACGCCCGGCGTCCTGGGCGTCCTGTGCATGGGCGGCGGCTGAGGACCGGCGGCGGCGCCGGGGTCAGCCGGTGCCGGTGGCGACCGGGTTGGCGGGGTCGGCGACCCAGTTCGACCAGGAACCGACGTAGAGGGCGGCGGGAATGCCCGCGAGGTTCAGCGCGAGGATCTCGTGGGCGGCCGTCACCCCGGACCCGCAGTAGGCGCCGACGTCGGCCGCGTCCGTGGCGCCGAGCTGGCCGAACCGCTCGCGGAGCAGCCCCGGCGGCAGGAACCGTCCGTCGACACCCACGTTCCCGGACGTCGGGGCACTGCGGGCGCCGGAATGTGCCCGGCGACCGGATCCACGGGCTCCTGCTCGCCCCGGTACCGCTCGGCGCTGCGCGCGTCGAGCAGCACCCCGCCGCGCGCGAGCTCCGCGGCGCCCTCGGCGTCCAGGACGGGAAGCCTGCCCGGGGTCGCCAGGAAATCTCCCGGTTTGATCTCCGGCTCCTCGGTGGTCACCGAGAGACCCGCCTCCGTCCAGGCCCGGTAACCGCCGTCCAGAACACGCACCTTGTCGTGACCGAAATAGCGGAGCGACCACCAGACGCGTGCCGCGGCCGTCGAATCGGCGTCGTCGTACACCACCACGAGGCGGTCGGGCGACACCCCGGCGCGCCGCATCGCGGCCTCGAAGTCGCCGCCGCCGGCAGCGGATGCCGTCCGCCCCGGCCCGGCGGCCCGGCCGCGTCCCGGTCCAGGTCGACGAAGACCGCGCCGGGCAGATGGCCCTCGCGGTAGGACTCGATCCCGGGGGGTCCGGCCAGCCGCCACCGCGCGTCCAGCAGCACCACGGGGGCCCGCCGCCGGATCAGCCGATCCAGCGCGGGCGCGTCGATGAGAGGGTGCACACCGCCAGTCTGAACGCCGTCGCCCGGGTTGGGGAGAGGTGAATCCTGGTTCGTCACAGTCACCCAGGCTACGCAGTTCCGGCGATCATGTCGGCCCGGACGCGGTCAGCAGCGGCACCAGCCGCTCCGCCGAGATCATCGAACCGTGCATGCCGACCATGTGCTCCAGCCACGGCTCCCGCTCGGACGCGACGATGGCCAGGCCGCCGTGCGGCACCACGACCACGTCGCCGATCCGCTCGGCCATCCCCGGTGCCACCTGCCCGAACCAGCCGTCCGCCACCGCCTCCTCGCGCGGCACCACCCAGGCGCGGTCGCCCACGACCGCCCGCCACGCCGCGAGAACGTCCTCGCGCGCCCCCGGCTCGGCGTAGACGTACCGGCACCGCGCGTCCCCGCCGAGCAGCGCGACGCCGTCCTGCAGCGCGGGCGTCCGGTCGGCGTCCAGCCGCTCCCCCGGGTCGACCATCCCGTGGTCGGCGGTCACGCACAGCAGCGCCCCGGCGGGCAGGACGTCCGCGATCCGCTCGGCGAGCTGATCGACGAACCGGAGCTGGAACCGCCACTCGGCCGAGTCGACGCCCCGCCGGTGCCCCGTCGCGTCCAGGTCCGCGTGGTAGACGGTCACGTACGCGCGGTCGCCCGCCCGCAGCGCCGCCTCGGTGCGTCCGACCAGCTCGCCCAGCGCGTCCGCGGGAAGGTACACGGCGCCCCGGGACGCCGCGCGGCTCAGCGGCGTGTTCCGCAGATGCCGCGCCCCGACGTACCCCACGGCGACGCCGTCCGCCGCCGCGCGCTCGTACACGGTCGGCGCGGGCTGGAACTCGCCGGGGTCCACCCCCGCGTCGTCGCGCCACCGCAGCAGGTTGAGCAGCCGTCCCGTCCCCGGGACCGCCACCTGCAGGCCGAGCAGCCCGTGCCCGCCCGGCGGCAGGCCCGTGCCCAGCGACCCGATGCTGGTGACCGTCGTCGCCGGCAGCCCGGCGTCGATCGCCCGCCCGCTCAGCGCGTTGAGGAACGGCGCCTCGTCCCGGTGGGCGCGCAGCTGCTCCCAGCCGAGCCCGTCGATCAGCAGGACGCACACGCGCGCGGCGGGCGGCAGCCCCAGCACGTTCGCCGCGCCCGGGACGCCCAGCGTCGCCAGCACCGACGGCGGCAGATCCGGCAGTGCGCCCGTCCCGTACCGCGGGACGGGCGGCGGCGGGGCGCTCACCGGGCGGTGGCCGCGGAGAGCTCCTCCGCGAAGGCCAGCACGTGCCCCACCGCGTCGCCGCCGTCCGCGGCCTCGCTCACCCGCAGCGACAGATCGTCGGCCGTGACGCTGCCGGTGTACCCGTGATCGGCCTCGCAGTTCTCGTCGCCGCAGGTCGCGGGCTCCAGATCGATGTGCGCGATGGCGCCCCACCCGATCGTCAGGACGACCTCGGTGGGCGGCACGCCCGGCACGTACGACGCCGGGTCGGGAACGACCCGCGTCACCGCCACCGACTGGACGCGGTCCAGCTTGACGGCCTCGGTGGTCGTGGAGGCGTGCGGCCGGGGCATGCCCTCGCCCGGGGGGTGCTCGTCGGTGTGGCACACCAGCAGCCGGCTCGCGGACAGGACCAGCACGGTCACATGCCGGCGGACCTCCATCGCGGGGTCGAACGTCGCCTCGTGATGCACCACGTAGGCGGTGACCGGCTCGTCCCCGATGGCCGACTCGACCGCGTCCGCGACCAGGGCCGGGTAGTAGCCGCTGCGCTCGATGGCCGTACGCAGACCATTGGCGGTCGCTCGCGTTTCCCTCATGGCCCCATCCTGCCTTGTCCAGGCCCGCACGTGCACACAACCGCCCCTGCCCGCACAATCGCCCCGTCCCCGCACACCCCCGAACCCCGACCGCACGCACAGCCCCGTGCGTCCTCCCTCACACCACCCGCCCCAACCGCACATCCCCGATCCCACGAGCCCGGCCGCAC
>NZ_MKJY01000383.1 GCF_001942465.1 Actinomadura sp. CNU-125 | reverse complement strand
TCATCGCCGAGGTCCCGCCCGGCGACGACCGCGCGGGCACCGGCCCCGACGGTCACGGCGCGGACCCCGGCCGGGGAGAGGGGGGCGAGCCGTGACCCCGGTGCCCGAGGACGTCGTCGCCGCGGCCGCGGTGCCCGCCGATCCCCCGCTGCTCGGCGGCCTGCTGCCCGCCCTCGCCGGCCTCCTGCGGGGACGGCCCGCCGACCGGCTCGCCGGACTGCTGGCCGCCGGGCCGCTGACCGCCCTGGCGGCGGCCCTGCTCGCCGCGCCTACGGCCGCCCCGCCTACCTGGACGTCGCGCTGGTGCTGGCGCTGGTGGCGTCGGCCGGGTCGCTGGTGTTCGCCCGGTTCCTGGCCCGGACGCTGTGAGGAGCGGCGCGCGATGACCCTCACCGCGTTCGCGCCGCGCTCGTCTGGGCCGGGACGGCCGTCGCGGTGGTGTCGGCGCTGCGGCTCGCCGCCACCGGGGACGCCGCCGCGCGCCTGCACGCGTCCGCGCCCGTCACCGCGGCGGCCGTCCCGCTGGTGGCCGCCGGGCTGGCGCTGCTGCCCTGGTCGTCCTGGCACGACGTCGCCAAGCTCGCGGTCATCGCGGTGCTGCTGACCGGCAGCGGCCCCGCCGCGATGATCATCGCGGGGCAGGCCGTGCACCGCCCTGCCGGACGGGACGAAGCGGGCACAGAAGCGGGCACCGACTCAGGCGCCGACGGTGCCGGGGGCGCGCGATGACGCCCGCCTCCGGCGCCCTCACCTCGCACACCGTCGTGCATACGACCGCGCACGCGCCGACCGCGGCGGCGTCGGCGCTGTCGGGCGTCCTCGCCGACGTCCTGCTGATCACCGGGCTCGGGCTGGCGGCGTTCACCGCCACCGCGGTCGTGCTCACCCGCGCGCCCGTCCGGCAGGCGATCGTGTTCTCCGGGCACGGGCTCGTCCTCGCGCTGCTGTTCCTGATCCTGCAAGCCCCCGACGTCGCCCTGTCGCAGATCGGCGTCGGCGCGGTCGTCGTCCCGCTGATCGTCGTCCTGACCCTGCACGCCACCCGCCGCTACCGCACCGCCGGCGACGACACCGGCGCCCACGGCGACACCGGCGGCGGCACCGCGCGGAACGAGACCGGACGGGACGACACCGGACGGGACGGGGGCGGACGCCCGGGAAGCGACCCGCGGTGAACGCGCGCGCCCGCCTCCTGCTGTTCGCCGCCGGAGCCGCCGGATGCGCCGCGCTGTTCGCGCTCGGCGTCCTCGGCCTGCCCGGCTTCGGCGGCGCGTTCCACCCCTACGGCGACCGCGCCGTCCGGCACGCCCTCCAGCAGGGCACCGCCAACGCCGTCGCCTCGGTCACCTTCGACCAGCGCGCCTTCGACACCGTCGGCGAGGAACTGATCCTGCTCGCCTCCGCCCTCGCCGCCGTCGTCCTGCTGCGCGCCACCGGACACGAGGAGACCGCCGACGGCGACGCCACCGCGCACGGGCCCGCGGACGTCCCCGACGCGCTGCGCGCCACCGGCCGCCTGCTGCTGCCGCCCGCCCTGGTCATCGGCGTCTACATCGTCGCGCACGGCCACCTGTCCCCCGGCGGCGGATTCCAGGGCGGCGTCGTCCTGGGCACCGCCGTGCACCTGCTGTACCTGGCCGGGGACTACCCGGCGCTGCGGCGGCTGCGGCCGCTGCCGCTGCTGGAGGCCGCCGAGGCGCTGGCCGCCGCCGCGTTCGTCGGGGTCGTGCTCGCCGCCGCCGGGCCGATCCCCGCGCTCAACGCCCTGGTCGCCGCCGAGGTCGGCTGCGCCCTGACCCTGCTCATCGCCCGGTTCTTCGAACAGGCCCTCCTGCGCCGCGAACCGCGGGAGGGCCGAGGACGCCCATGAGCCACCTGCCCCACCTCGTCGCCGGGTACATCCTGCTGATCGGCCTGTACGGGGTCGTCACCAGCCGCGACCTCGTGCACGCCGTGGTGTGCCTGTCGGTCGCGCAGTCCGGCACCTACGTCCTGCTGCTGGCGATCGGCTACCGGTACGGGGCCACCGCGCCGGTGTTCTCCGACCGGCCGCCGCCGCCCGCCGGGAGGCCCGTCACCGACCCGGTCGTGCAGGCGATGGCGCTCACCGACATCGTCGTCGGCGCCACCGTCACCGCGCTGCTGCTCGCCCTGGCCGTCCAGATCGCCCGCCGCCGCGGCACCCTGGACCCCGGCGGGCTGCGCTCCCTGGAACCGTGACGGCGCGATGATCCTGCAGCTGACGATCGCGGTGCCGGTCATGGTCGCCGCCCTGACCGCCGCCACCGGACGGTGCTGCCGCGGCCCGCCGTGGACGCCGCGGCCCTGGCCGCCGCGCTCACCGTCGCCGCCCTGTCGGCGCTGGCCCTCGCCCGCGCCGCCGGCCGCACCCGCGTGGAGTGGCTCGGCGGGTGGGGGCCCGCCACCGGCGTCGGGATCCCCCTGGTCGCCGACCCGCTCGCCGCCGCGCTCGCCCTGACGGCCGCGCTGCTGACCGTCGCGGCGCTGGTGTACTCGTGGCGGTTCTTCGCCGAGGTGCAGGCGATCTTCCACACGCTGATGCTGCTGTTGCTGGCCGCGATGTGCGGGTTCGTGCTCGCCGGGGACCTGTTCACCCAGTTCGTGTTCTTCGAGCTGATGGGGGTCGTCGCGCTCGGCCTCACCGGGTACCGCTCGGAGGAGCCCGCCACCGTCCACGGCGCCGTGAACTTCGGGCTGATCGTGTCGCTGGGCGCCTACCTCACCCTCACCGGCGTCGCGCTGGTCTACGGGCGCACCGGGCAGCTCGGCCTCGCCGCCGCCGGACGGGCGCTGGCCGGGACGCCGCCCGGCGATGCCGCGACCATCGCCGCGTTCGCGCTGATCTGCACCGGCTACCTGGTCAAGGCCGCCGCGTTCCCCTTCCACTTCTGGCTCGCCGACGCGCACGCCGTCGCCCCCACTCCCGTGTGCGTGCTGTTCTCCGGCGTCATGGTCGAGCTGGGCGTGTACGGGGTCGCGCGCGTGCACACCGTGGTGTTCGAGGGGCTGGTGCCGCTTCGGGGCGTGGCGGTGCTGGGCGCCGCCGGGGCGCTGCTGGGCGCGGTCATGTGCGTCCTGCAGACGCAGGTGAAGCGGCTGCTGGCATACTCGACGATCAGCCAGTCGGGGCTGCTGCTGGTCGGTGTCGCCGCCGCGAGCCCCGGCGCGGCCGCCGGGACCGCCTACGCGCTGGCCGGGCACGCCGCCGCCAAGGGCGCCCTGTTCCTGGCCGCCGGGGTGCTGCTGAACCGGCACGGCACCCTGGACGAGCACGATCTGCGCGGCCGCGGGCGCCGCATGCCCGTCGCCGGAGCCACTTTCCTGCTCGGCGGGCTGGCCCTGGCCGGGCTCCCGCCGGGCGGGCCGTCCGCCGGGCACGCCGTCACCGAGCACGCCGTCCGCGCGCTCGGCTGGTGGTGGTACGTGCCGCTGTCGATCGCGGTGTCGGCCCTGACCGCGGGCGCGGTCCTGCGGGTGTGGGCGGGGTGTTCCGCGGCACGCCCACCGGGGGCCCGCCCGGCGACCCCGAGGACCCCGAAACCTCCACCGGGCTGCGGCACGCCCCCTGGACGATGGTCGCCCCCGGCCTCGCGCTGGCCGCCGCCGCGCTGCAGGCCGGGCTGCTGCCCGCCGCGCCCCTGGACCGTGCCGCCGCCGTGTTCGCCGACCCCCGCGCCTACGCGGCCGCGGTGCTGGGCGCGCGTCACCGGTGTCGCCGTCCACCCGTCCCACCCGTGGGCGGCGTCGGGGCTTGTGGTGTCGGCCGTCACCGTCGGGCTGGCCGTCGTGGTCGCCGCCGCGCGCGGACGGCCGCGGCGGCGCTACGGCCGACCGTGCGGGCGGT
>NZ_MKJY01000382.1 GCF_001942465.1 Actinomadura sp. CNU-125 | reverse complement strand
TCGTCCGCGCCGACCGGCACCCCGGCCCGCAGCGCGACGGCGGCCACGGCCGCGACCTCGGCCAGGTCCGGCGCCGCCGCGAGGGCGCCGGGGACCCGGTCGCCCAGCTCCGCGTGCGCCGCCGTGTCCGTCGGCGCCGTGTCCCTTGGCGCGGTGTCCGTCGGCGCGGTGTCGGCTGGCGTCGTGTCCGTCGGCGCGGTGTCCGGTACCGGCGGCGACTCGTCGCGCGGCGCGGCGGGGAGGTGGTCGCGGGCCGCCGGGTCGGACAGGGCCAGCATGGCCACGCGCAGTTCGCACCGCCGGGCGAGGTCGGCGAGACCGGCCGCGTCGCCGCCGCGCGCGAGCGACGGCCAGGTCCAGGCCCATGGACGCGACGACCGGCGCGAGCTCCCGCCACGCCCAGTCGGGCAGCGCGGGGCGCCGCGCCGCGAGGAGTCCGGCGAACGCGCGCTCCTCGGCGGCCGTCACCGTCGCGTCCGTGCGGCAGAGCGCGAGGAGGACGGCGGCGGACTCGCTCCCGAGGCCGTCGGTTTCGGCGAGTTCGGCGAGCGCGTCCAGGCCCGCGAAGTCCGCGTCGCGCCAGCATCCGGTGACGGCGCGGGCGAACCGCGACGGCGGCGCGCCCCCGGGGTCCACGCCGTCCGGGAGGCCGGTGCGCAGGTCGACGGCGAGGGCGTGGGACGCGTGGTGCCGCACGTCCGCCCACACGTCGGGCGTCGTGCCCACGAGGTGCTGGGCGGCGCGCTGCGGATCGGCGCTGTAGGTGACGAACGTCAGCCGTTCGGCGGCCGCGAGGGGCAGCGAGTACGACACCAGCGCGATCCAGCGGGCGATCGTCTCGACGTCGGCGGCGACGAGCACCACCCGGCCGTCGCCCGCCGCGATCCGTTCGCCGACCGCGCGCACGAGGGAACCGAGCGTCCCGAACGGGTCGGCGGGGCCGGACGCGGGGAGCCAGCGGGCGAGGTCCTCGGGGGCGAGCGCGTCGCCGGGCGGCAGCTCGTCGAGTTCGTCGAGGCGGCCGTCGACGACGCCGGGCACCTTCCACAGCGGCGACCGCCACAGCTCCGCCGGGCGCACCCCTTCGAGTTCCTCGGGTTCGGCGATCACGGCGTGCGCGAAGAAGTTGCCGTAGCGTCCCGAGTAGTCCCGCCCCAGGTAGCGGCACCGGACCAGGACGGGACGGCCGTCGACCCGGTCGTACAGCAGCGAGACGGGGAACAGGTCGAGTTCGGCGTCGCCCGGTTCGGCCGGGGCCTGCGGCGGCGGACGGTACGTCAGGTGCGGCAGCACCCCGGCGCGTGCGCCGTCGGGCGGCCCGGGGGTCTCGGCGACGAACTGGAATCCGGACCGTCCGGTCGGGCCGCGCCGCACGGACGTGTAATGCAGCTGCCACGCCATCGTCACTCGCCTTCCGGACGGACGCCGTCGAGGATCCCGAACCGGTACAGCAGCCACAGGAGGGGGTCTTCGGCGCGATGCGGGCGGACGCCGCCCGCGCCGACCCGCCCGTCCGCGGGGACGCCGCCGAGGGCGGAGAGCGCGAAGAACGCGTGGTCGGCGTACTGCTGTTCGAGGTAGGTGTCGAGCTGCGCGGCCTGCCAGTCGTGCAGCAGCGCCCGCACCTGCTCGTGCACGGCGTCGCGGTCGTCGAGGTCGAGGACGCCCGCGCCGGAGCGCGTCCGGTGCAGCGCCGACTGGCGCAGCAGGCCGGGGCGCAGCGCGTCCATCTTGGTGAGGGCGACGGCGACCGGGACGGGCAGCGGCTCGCCGGGCCGGGCGCGTGCGCGCCGCGCAGCGTGTCGGTGACGCGGGCGATGACGTTCAGCGGCTCGCTGTCGGGGTCCTCGCCGGGGACGCGCGGCACGGGCACGGCGTCGCGCAGCCCGGCGGGCGCGGCAGTTCCAGCGGGTCCACCAGGAAGATCACCGCGTCGGCGGCCTCCAGGTACCGCAGGTGCAGGTCGGTGACCTCGCGGCTGCGCAGGTCCTCCCCGGCGGTGTCGAACAGGACGAGCGCGAGCGAGTCGTTGCGGGCCCGTGCGAACCGGCTCCGGCGGGTGCGGGTCAGCAGGTAGACGAGGGGCTCGCGGGGGCTCGTCGCGGCGGACGCGGTCGTCGGCAGCAGCCGCCGTTCCTCCAGCAGCGGCCGCGCGAAGTCCCGTTTGTACCGTTCGATCGTCCGGTCGTCGCAGGCCACGAGGGACGCGTCGAGTTCCGTCCCCACCCGGTTCATCAGCTCGTGCAGCAGCACCGCGATGTAGGTGCTCTTGCCCGCGTTCTTCGCCCCGACCAGCGCGACGATCCGGCCCGGCGAGTCGCAGTACGCCGACGGCAGCGGGTTGTGGCACTGCGGGCACACCCGGTTCCCGGTCGGCCGGCCGCAGCCGGGGCAGTCGGCGTGCCCCGACCGCCCGGTGCGGCGGCCGGGCGCGTCGAACACCGGCGGCAGCGACGCGCCCGCGGTCGACCCGGTGTACGCGGCGAGCGCCTCGTCCGGGGGGTCGGGCGCGCACCCCTGCTGCCGTCCCGCCCGGCCCCGGCACCGGAACGGGATCCGCTGCGGCGCGACGGACGCGAAGCAGTGCGGGCACGTCACGTCCCGCCGCCCGCCCGGCAGCCCGGCCCGCGACAGCCCGGCCCGCGACAGCCCGGCCCGCGACAGCGCCGCCCGCGGCGACGGCGGCCCGCTCACCGCCGCACCCGCAGCCGGTCGACCGGCGGATTCGGCCAGCTCGACGTCGTCGTCGCCGGTGAAGCAGCGCAGCCAGTACGGCCCGGCGGCGTCCGGCGCGGGCGCCGACAGCTCCCCGGGGACCGGCACCTGCTCCCACGCCCGCAGCGTCTCCCCGTCGCCCGCGCGGTGCGGCATCACCCGTCCCGCGCGCAGCACGAGCGACAGCCGTGCCACCCGCACCGGACGCGACGCGGTCAGCCGGATCGTCAGCGACCGCCGCCACGGCGGCCCCGACCGGACGACGTCGTAGTGCACGACCGTGCGCGCCGCGACGACCGCCGACACCGGCGGCCCCGTCGTGCGGACGCCGCCGACCGACCCGGCCGACGCGAGCGTCACCTCCACGGCGGCGTCCTCGGGCGCGGGCACCCGGATGCCGCCGTGCGCGTCGTAGGCGGCGCGGCTCACCGCCCCGCGCCCCGGCTCCGCGCCCGCCACCCGGTACGCCAGGTCGACCTCCGCGACGTCGGGCGGCCAGTCGAACCCCAGATGGACGTGCCCGCCGCGCCGTTCGGCGACCACCCGGCGGGGCGGCGGCAGGTTCACGTGCCGGTGCGCGGCGCCGATCGCGGCGGTGCCCTCGGCGACCGTCACCGCGATCAGCCAGCCGCCCGACCCGGGCCGCACCGCGAGCCGTCCCTCCGCCCGGCGTGCCGCCCGCCGTCTCCGGCACCCGCCGCGTGTCCCGCCGGACCTCCTCCAGCGGGACGAGCGCGCTGCGCGGCCACGGCGGCTCGCCGTCCGCCAGCACCAGCTCCACCCGGCCGTTCGCGGGCGGCGCGAACCGGACCCGCACCAGCCCCGGGTCGCCCGGATCGGGTTCGGCGGCCAGCTCCAGCACCGGGTCGGGCGGCGCGCTCGGCGTCACCGACGCCCGCACGCCCGGCGTGACGACCTCGCGCCCGTCCCCGTCCAGGTACACGGCGCTGATCCGGTAGGTGTGCGCGCGCCCGTTCGGCACGCGCTCGCCGAACCCGTCGCGGCCCGCGGACACGACCGTCCCGTCCCGGACGACCTCCACCCGCGCCGCCTCCGCCGGGGCCCGCCACCGGCCGGTGACGCGCCCGTCGCCCGGCAGCAGCTCCACCGCGGACGGCTCGGGCCGCACGAACACCGGCCCCGCGACCGCCGCCGCGGCCGCCGCCTCGCCCCGCACCGCGACG
>NZ_MKJY01000381.1 GCF_001942465.1 Actinomadura sp. CNU-125 | reverse complement strand
CGGCCGTCTCGGCCGTTACCCGCCTCGAAAGGCGGTGTCGGCGCTGCGGCGGGCCGTCGGTCGGCCCGAGTCGCAGGTGTTCGACGTGGTAGACGGCCTGGTCGAGCAGTTCGGCGACGTGGTCGTCGTGCAGGGCGTAGACCACCGACGGTCCCAAGCGGGTGCCGGTGACCAGGCCGAGGTTGCGCAGCAGCCGCAGATGATGGGAGCAGGCCGATTGCTCCATGTCCACGGCGTGGGCGAGTTCCGTGGGATGTCGCCCCGCTGGCCCGCGCCGACGCCGCGCTGACCGGACACCGCCGCGGCCTGCGAGGTGGCGCTCCGCACGGACGACGCCACCGTCGTGGTCTTCGACTTCGGCGGCGGCACGCTGAACGCGGCAGTGCTGAACGTTGACGACGACTGAGACGAACGGATCGTCGCTGGCTCGTGGAAGGGGTCGAGAAGGCCGAAGGCGCGGACGGCGGCTTCACGAAGATCATCGAGCGGAACACCTCGATCCCGACCAAGCGGTCGGAGACCGTCGTGTTCAACCACCGGCTCGGCACCCTCGTGCTCGGCTGCCCGCCCGCCGACTCCCCGGACGAGCCGTGGGCCGAAGTCTGCTTCGACATCGACGCCAACGGCATCGTCCACGTGTGGTCACCGGCGAGCGGCAGTCGATGCTTGCGACACCCGGCACGGCCCTGCCCCCGAGGAAAACCGACCGCATGGCCCGCGAGGCAGAGAGAATGCTGTACGGCTTCATGTCCCACGAGACAAGGTAAGACGCGTTGCGGCGGAACGGAGATCGTCAGTGAAGCTCGATGTGCAGTTGGACGGCCGACCGGACGAGGCGGCACAGCGCGCCCGCGAGCTGATCGCGGCCGGGGCTGACGGCCTGTTCACCTTCGAGGGTCCGCACGACGTGTTCCTGCCGCTGATCGTCGCGGCAGGCTCGTCCGACGTGCCGCCGACCGACCTGATGACCAACGTCGCGATCGCGATCCCCCGCAGCCCGATGAACCTGGCCAACATGGCCTACGACCTGCACCTGCTGAGCAAGGGCCGATTCCGGCTCGGACTCGGTTCGCAGATCAGGCCGCACATCGAGAACCGGTACGGCGCGACGTGGAGCAGGCCGGCCGCCCGGATGCGCGAGACGGTCCTCGCGGTGAAGGCCATCCTGAACTCCTGGCAGGCAGGCACCCCGCTCGACTTCCGCGGCGAGTTCACCAAGCACACCCTGATGCCCCCGACGTTCGTCCCCGGGCCGAACCCCTACGGCGTCCCGCCGGTCCTGCTCGGCGCGCTGGGCCCGGTGATGACCCGGACGGCGGCCGAGGTCGCCGACGGGCTGCTGGTGATGCCGTTCCACAGCCACCGGCATTTCCGCGAGCGCACGCTTCCGGCCGTGGCCGAGGGCCTGGAGCGGGCGGGCCGCGACCGGATCGACCTGTATCCCCAGGCGATCGTCGCGATGGGCGGCACTCCGGAGGAGATCGAGGCCGCGACCTTCGGCGTGAAGGGGCTGCTCGCGTTCTACGGCTCGACCCCGGCGTACCGGCCCGTCCTGGAGATCGAGGGCTGGGGGGACCTCCAACCCGAACTGAACGCGCTGTCGAAGACCGGCGACATCATGGCGATGATCGGGCTGATCGACGACACGATGGCGCGGACCCTGGCGGTCGTCGGGACGCCCGCCGAGTGCGCCACCGAGATCAGGGCCCGGTTCGGCGACGTGGCCGAGCGGGTCTGCGCCTACTTCCCCGGAACGACCCACCCGCCGGAGACGATCAGCGCCCTCGCCCGCGAACTGAGGAGAACCCCTTCCGCGTGTGTGGGAGACGATCTCCGGGGCGATGACGGAGGCGGGCGCCGGGACGCGGGCGATGTGCCCACACCTTCATAGGCGAAATGGACCCGGCCATGCCCGGCACCGCTCAGGGTGCAGAAACCACCGTCTCGGCATAGATGACGAACAGTAGGGTCTCGTCGGTGTAGGTCAGCGGCCAAAGCTGCGAGTCGTCGAGCCAGCCGTTCCAGTAGGAATGCCGGTTGCCGCCGCTGGACGACGCGCCGAACAGCAGGGGGCCGCCACCGGGCGAGGGAGTCCATTCGGTCGGCGCCACGTCGAAGTTCTCGGGCATGAGCTGCGCGGCGTAGCAGTTCCACGGCTGCCCGGGCACGCACGCGTCGTACGAGCCCGTGGCCTGCGTACGCAGCCAGATCTCGCCGGTTTCCGGGTCGTACCCGCCCATCAGGGAAACCCAGTGCGCGGTCCACGGCGACCCGTCGGCGGCCTTCGCCATGTCCCGGTTCACCGAGGCGATGACATCGCCCGCGGCGGTGAGATGCCGGAACGTCCAGCGGCCCCCGAGCCAGCCGAGTTCGAACACGCTGCCGTCCGCCGCGGCCTGGCTGACGGCGACCTGGTCACCGTCGAGGGAAGCGAGCTTGACCCAGGTGGAGAACATGAACCGCTCGCTGGTGTCCACCATGGGCCTGGCCTGGCCGAACTGGTGCTTGCCGTTCAGCCGGACCGACTTGTCGGTGTCCATCCCCGGAGCCAGGTTGCCTGGCTCCCCGAATCGTGCTCCGGGCGAAAACCTCAGATCGGCGTCCGGTTTCGCCACGCCACTGCCCTCTACGGCCCGCGCCACCGGACCCTCGGCGTCGTCCATCGACCAGCCCGCATACCGCACGGGCATTTCTTCCGCCGAAGCCGAGACCGTGAGCGCGGAAACCGCCAGCACTCCCAAAGTCAGTACACCAACGGCGCGGGGGCGCGATACACCTTTAGCAACATTAAAGGAGTGCGACAGAACGCCCATGGTCACCTCATCGCCAAGTATGTCGAGTAGCTGGGTCAATGTACCGACGCGATCGCCGATCACGGAAGTCACCGACCCATTGGGTGCGATATGTTGAATATCACTCCTATGGGTGTCAACCTGATCGCTCATCGCGCGTCTGTAAATGCTCTGGGGCGGCGTTCAGGCTCGATGGGTCGCCTCGGCGCCGCTGAACGTCGGCGTCAGGTCATGACCGCGTACTTCTAGAGCCTTCTGGCTCCCTCGTTCCTCGTCGTCGAGGTTTGAAGGACTAACTGAATACGCTACGTGTATCGCCCATCTCAAGGGTGATGCGGTGACCGATCATGCCCGGCGGGCATCGAGCCGTTGGCCGGGTGGCAGGACCGTGCGGCTGTCCGGTGTGCCCGGAACGCCTCGGGCCCAGGACAGCTTCAGTGCGGCCCCAAGCGGAAGTGACCAACGCCGCCGTAGACGGTGTTGGCCCTGGTCGGGGTGGGGGGCGCGTGGGACTCGAACCCAGAACCTACGGATTAAAAGCGGGGAGCTCTCATATCAGCGGCTGCGGTGGGCGGCGCCGACCTATATGTCGCATTGGCATTCGTCTTGGTCGCTGCCCCTGGCAGTCAGGCCGGGTGCGGCGTAGAAGGAGGTCTCGTGCTGCGACCATAGCGGTCAGTTGGGTTCTGCCGATTGTTCTGCTCCTGGCCTGGCTTGCGCTGTGGGCGATGTGTCGACGGGTGCCGGCGTGGTTCTTCGTCACCGGATCGCTGCTGGCGGTCCTCTGCTTCCCGGTCGGTATGCTCGTCGCCAAAGCGGATGCGAACGGCGCCGACTGCTCACCGGACAATCTCTGCTTCTCCATGGACGCCGTTTACTGGTGGTGTAACGGATTCTACGTGAGCTTCCCCCCGGAGCACGGACTACTGACCTGAGGTCACCGGCGATCATCACGAAGGATGTCCGCCATGCCCTCACCACACCCGCCCGAGTTCCGCCGCCGCGCGGTCGAGCTGGCCCGCCAGGGCGATAAGTCCATGGTTCAGCTGGCCAAGGATCTGGGCGTGAGCCGGTCCTGCCTGCAGAACTGGGTGAACCAGGCCGATACCGACGACAAGGG
>NZ_MKJY01000380.1 GCF_001942465.1 Actinomadura sp. CNU-125 | reverse complement strand
CACGACGGCGACGGGTTCCTCGCGCAGAAGGCGGGCAGGGCCCGTTCGGTCGCCGCGGAGAAGGAGTCGCCGACCCGCAGGAACGTGGCCGCGAACCAGACCGTCAGGCCGACCAGCAGGACGGACGCGGCGAGCAGCGGGAGGTTCAGGACGCGGCGGAAGCGCCGCGCCATCGCCGCCTGGACGTAGCCGAGCAGGGTGAGGAGCGCGGCGGCGATCACGCAGACGGCCGCGACGGCGGCCTCGGCCACCCACACCGACGCGTGCCGGTCCTCGACCGAGCCCCGGTCGTGTTCGGCGATCTCGTCGATGCGGTCGAGGAGCCCGCCGTCGGCGTGCAGCATCGTCGACGCGTAGGTGAGGTAGGCGTAGCCGAGGTCTTCGAGGCCCTTGCGGTAGGTGGCGTCGGCCTGCTCGACGAGCCCCTGGTACGTCACGACCTGGGCGTTGACCGAGCGGAGCCGGTCGCGCCGCTCGGTGCCGCCCGCGTCGACCCCGGCGATGCGCGACAGGCTGTCGCCCGCGGTCGTGATGTCGTCGCGGAACCGCTGCCCGGGGCCGATCAGCTGCGCGGCGCCCGATCGGAAGCTCTGCCACGCGGCGCGGTCGCGTCCGACAGCGCGGCGTGCGCCGTCCGGGCGCGACGTAGGCGGGCACGCCCGATTCCCGCGCCGATTCCACCGCGGACCGGCCGCCGACTAGTACGCCCGTCGCGGCGAGCCAGAACAATAGTGCAATACCCACCGAAAAGGTCATCATGGACTTAAGCCAGCGCGGCGTGCTCCATTCTTTCGGAACCGCGCGGGAAGGGGCGAGGGCTAACGACACGCGAGCATGGTAAGCGGACGGGGCCGTTCCTTCGGTGGCATTTATGCTTGACCGTCGATTGATCGAGGCGTAATGAGCCGCCGTCCGGCGGGTGAACAGCCGGTGGCCGGTGGGATAACGCGCGGCCGATATGCGGGTTTCGCTCGTCCGGCGGCGCTAGGCTCACGGCGCGTAACCGGGCATGAGAGGGAAAAACGAGTCACGTGAGCGCGATCAGCGTAGGCCAGGCCATCGTCCTCGGCATCGTGGAGGGGCTGACCGAATTCCTGCCGGTGTCCTCTACCGGCCATCTCAAGATCGCCGAGGGTCTGATGGGCATCCCGGTGGACGACGAGTCGGTCGTGGGCTTCACCGCGGTGATCCAGGTCGGGGCGATCGCCGCCGTCCTGGTGTACTTCTTCAACGACATTCTTCGCATCGTCAAAGCGTGGGGGACGGGACTGGTCAAACCGTCCGAGCGCTATCACCACGACTACAAGTTCGGGTGGTGGGTCATCTTCGCGACCGTCCCGGTCGTGGCCGTCGGGCTCGGCGCCGAGTCGCTGATCGAGGGGCCGCTCGCCTCGCTTTGGGTGGTGGCCGGGTCGCTCATCGGCGGCAGCGTCGTGATGTGGCTCGCCGACCGGTACGGCCGGCACAAGCGCGGCGAGGACGACACCGACTTCAAGGACGCGATGCTGGTCGGCTCGTCGCAGATCCTCGCGATGCTGTTCGCGGGGTTCTCCCGCTCGGGCGCGACGATCTCGACCGGGCTGCTGCTCGGCCTCGACCGCGTCGCCGCGACCCGGCTGTCGTTCTTCATGGGCATCCCCGCGCTGACCGGCGCGGGCCTCTACCAGCTGCCCGGCGCGCTCGGCACGGGCACGGGCGTGCTGCCGCTGGCCGTCGGGACGGTCGTGTCGTTCATCGTCGCGTACGCCTCGATCGCGTGGCTGCTGAAGTTCGTGGCGAGCCACTCGTTCACGTCGTTCGTGATCTACCGGGTGGTGATCGGCGTGCTGCTGTTCGGCCTGCTGGGCACCAACGTCATCGCGAGCTGACCGCCGCGCCGCGGCGGCCCCGGCCTCGATCGTCCGGGGCCGGGGCCGGCCGCGGTCCGGGCGGGTCAGCCGCCCGCGAAGGCCCTGCGCAGCTCGGCGATGTCCAGCTTGCGCATCGTCTGCATCGCCACGTTCGCGCGGGCGGCCTTCTCCCGGTCCGGGTCGAGGAACATGCGCATCAGCTCCTCGGGGACGACCTGCCAGGACACGCCGAACCGGTCCTTGAGCCAGCCGCACGGGCCCTCTTCGCCGCCCCCTTCGAGCAGCCGGCCCCAGTAGTAGTCGATCTCCTCCTGATCCGCGCAGCGGACCTGGAAGGAGACGGACTCGTTGAACGTGAACATCGGGCCGCCGTTCAGGCCGACGAACTTCTGCCCGTTGGCCTCGAACTCGACCGTCAGCACCTGGCCCGGCGTCGTGTGCGGATTGCCGTCCGGGGCGTGCATGACGTCACCGATCTCGGAGTCCTTGAAGACCGACACGTAGTGGTTCGCGGCCTCCTCGGCCTGCCCGTCGAACCACAGGCACGTCGTGAAACCCTTGGCGACCATCGGATACCTCCTCGCTGCGGTGTTCTCCCCCAGGCAGACCTGCCCCGGATCGGGAACTCATCGCGCGCGGCGCACCGAAGCGGGCGGTCAACCGGCGGAGACGCCCTCCCGCTGGACGATCGCCTCGAGCCGCTCGACCACCGGACGGGACCGCAGGTGCAGGTTCGCGACGTCCAGTCCCTCGTCGCCGAGGACCACCAGCAGCGCCCGCTCGCCGACCGCGTAGACGACGATGTGGCCGTCCCGGCAGCGGGTCACGACCTCGCGGAGCGACCCCAGCCCCACCTCCTCGCTCGTGCTGCGGCCGAGGCCGAGCGCGGCGGCGGCCATCGCCGCCAGCACGTCCGGCCGGACCTCGCCGGTGTCGGCGGCGATGAGCATCCCGTCCGACGACGCCACGGCGCGGCGTCGGTGGCCCCCAGCACCTCGTCGAGCAGCGCCCGCAGCTCGGCGAGCACCTTCTCCCGCATGACCGTCCCCCTCGTATCGTCGGGCCCCTCGTGCGCGCCGCGCCGTCCGCCGTCCGGCGGGGCGGGTCAGATGCTGAGCTCGCCTTCGATGCGCCGCAGGTGGTGGCGCGCGAGCGCCAGGTTGGAGCGGTCGCGGTCCAGCGCCACGTAGAGGAACAGGCGGGCGGGGCCGCCGCGCTCCAGCAGCCGGATCAGGTGGTACCGGCGGTGCAGGGTGATGAGGATGTCCTCGATGGTGTCGTCGATGCCGAGGGCCTCCATGGTGCGGACCTTGGCACGGACGACCTCGGTGTTGCCGGCCGCGGCGATCTCCAGATCGAGGTCGGGCGCGCCGCCGTAGGCGCCGAGCATCATCCCGCTGTCGTAGTCGACGAGCGCGGCGCCGACGGCACCGTCGATCGCCATGGCCTCCTTCAGCGCGGTCTCGATGTTCATGAAGCCCTTTCCTCGTCCCTGGGCGCGGCGCGCGGCGAGGAGCGGCACGGCTTCCCCCGACTGCGGCATAACGCCTATTTCGGACAGCAATCTATCTTGGAGATCATCCGGGCGAGCGGATTGTCCGCACACTCGGTCCAGTTTGTTCCCGACCTCACCGTCATGTCACCGTAAATAACCTTCGCCCGCGGGTGCGGGCGTTTCCGGAGCTGAGGGACGATGACCAGAAGCGCAGGGATCCTGCCGGCCGCGCTGGAGCGGCGCGGGCGGCGGGGGTTCACCGGCACGTTGCGCGTGGAGGGGACGCCGGGCGGCACGGTCGCGATGCGCGGCGGGCTGGTCGTGGCGGCGGCGACCCCGGCGGCGCCCGGCCCCGAACCGCTGCTGCTGCGCTCCGGCCGCGTCTCCGAGGCCGACTGGACGGCCGCGTTCGCGGCGGGCGCTGCCCGCGGACGCTCGGCGACGAACTCGTCCGGCGCGGCCTCCTCGGCGACGCGGGCCTGCAGGTCGTCACCCGCACGGCGATCGTGGACGCGGTGTTCGCGATGGCGCTCGGCGGCGTCCGCACCTGCTCGGCCGTCCCCGACGGGCCCGGCGCCGAGGACG
>NZ_MKJY01000379.1 GCF_001942465.1 Actinomadura sp. CNU-125 | reverse complement strand
CGCCGGTTGTGGGCGTTGCGGTGCTCGGAGCCGCAGAAGCGGGCGTCGCGGCGGGCACCGCGGGGGATGGGGCGCCCGCAGTGCTCGCAGGGACGGCCACCGGCCTGGCGCGTCGCCGCCGCGCGCGCCGCGACGGCATCGGCCGTCAGATCGTCCTCGCCGACCGGCCCATCGACCGGCCCGTCGGCGAGCTCACCGCTGGACCCGCCGCCGGATTCGCTCCCGGTTCCGGCGTCGGTCGGCGGCGTCGTGGCGTGAGCGCCCCCGGTCGCACGATCGCCGCTGGCGCTGCCGGCGGAGGCGGCCTGCTCGCCGTCTTCGCCGGGCAGCGGGTCCGCCTGCGCGGCGCGCGGAACCGCATCGTCGTGATCAAGCTCCATACCCGACACACTAGTCGACCCGATCGATTGAATACTCGTTTCCGATCCGATCGGATCGAATAATTCCCATCGCCCGCATCTCACAGAATGCTAATTCTGTGAAAAACTGAGCGATCATGGACTCCGGCACCGCACCACCCCACCACCCGCCCACCGGCCCGCCCACCGAGCCGTCCCCGCCCGCAGGAGCACACGCCGGGACGCCGCCGGAACCGGCGCCGGACGCGTCGGTACCGGAAGCGCTCGTACCGACGGCGCTGGTCCGGCCCGCCCCGGTGCCGGGTGCTGCGGCGTCGGCCCAGCACCGCGGCGCCCGGTACCGCCCGGGGTGGCGGCTCCCGCTCCGGTGGCGTGGGGGAGTGCGGCGTATACCGGACACGGCGCGGCCCGGGGCGTGCCCTCGGCCGAACGGGGCAACCGCGGCAGTGTGGGCCCCGCAGCCGCCCCGGCGCCGGCGCCGTTGCTGGTGTCGGTGGGGGAGATCCCCGGGCTGTCGGGGGTCGACCAGCATCGGAACGAAAAGTCTCGTTAGTGGGCTTGGTGGGGGCGACGTGGCGCGGATGATCGTTCCGATGCGTCTGAGCTGCGTGTTTGGACTGGTCGGGTCCGCTGCCACAAGATCAATTACCAGACTGGCTATAGAGTCCTGCCCGTGGCGAACCATCAGGACGAGACCAGTGCGGCCTACGACGGAGTCGTCGAGCTGTACGCATCGCTGTTCGCAGACCGGCTGGAGACACAGCCGTTCACCCGGGCCATGATCGGCACCTTCGCCGAACTGGTGCGCGCGACAGGCAACCTGCGGGCAGCGGACGTCGGGTGCGGGCCCGGACATCTGACGGCCATGCTGCACGAACTGAGCCTGGACGCCTTCGGACTCGACCTCTCCCCCGGCATGGTCGACCACGCACGGCGGGCCCATCCGGCGCTGTGCTTCCAGGAGGCGCGGATGGAATCCCTTCCGATCGAGGACGGCGCGCTCGGCGGCGTCCTGGCCCACTATTCGATGATCCACACCCCTCCGGGAGAACTGCCGGAGCTGCTCGCCGAGCAGGTACGCGTCCTGGCGCCGGATGGCCTGCTCCTGGTTTCCTTCTTCGGGACCGACGGACAAGAACCGGTCCGGTTCGATCACAAGGTGGCGCCTGCCTACAGCTGGCCGGCGGATCGCCTCGCTGAACTGCTCGCCGATGCCGGGCTCGTTCCCTTCGCCCGGCTGCTCCACGATCCGGCCTCCGAGCGAGGCTTCCTCGACGCCCATCTGCTGGCCCGCCGATCGTAGGTCTTGCCCGGTAATACCCGCCAGCCGGTCGGCGCACCTCCGGACTGCCAGCTCGGCGGACGCTCGCTGATCCGACTCCCGCGACATCAGTAGCGGTCTGGGGCTTCCACACGGGTGAAGTCGTCGTCATTCACCCGGCAATCGTTTCATGTGGGTGTTTCGCGCCTCCCTTCGTATGCAACGACCCATGAAACTGTGTTCGTGCTGGACCGCCTCCACTGGACGGTTTGTTTCATAGGCGACCGCCTATGAAACACCAGCGGCCCGGACGCATCGGAACGAGAAGTCACGCCAGCATCAACCCGGGCGACCGCCTACCGCGACTTTTCGTTCCGATGCTGGTCGACCCCCCTGTCGGGGTGCCGGTAAGACTCGTGCAATCAGGTACAAGGGTTTGAGTTAGGCCAGTTCAGCTGAGGGTTTGGGTGCGCCGGTCAGTGAGTGCGTCGCGGTGGCGCGAGGATGCCGGTGATCTCGGCCACGGCTTCCCCGCCGGGTTTGGTGTAGCGCATGGCGCTGCGGGGGTTCTTGTGGCGGGTCTTGGCCATGATGAGCTGCAGCGGCACCTTCTGCTCGCCGAGGTGGGTGGCGGCGGAGTGGCGGAGCTGATGGGGATCGAGGCCGAGGTGTTTGTCCATGAGGACGCGGACCCGGTCGTAGCCGAGGCGGGGCCGTTCGGTGTGCGGGCAGATGTGCTCGGGGGCGGGGCGGCGTGTGGGGACGGGTTTGCGGTCGGCGAGGAAGAGCGGGCCTCGGGTACGGACGGGCCCGCCGGGGTGGCCGTCGGGGAGCCGGAGGAGGCGGGGTAGGAGGCGGGCGGTGCCGGCGTCCCAGTAGACCCATTCGGTGTCGCCGCCCTTGGAGATCAGCGGGGCGCGCCGGTTCTCCAGGTCCAGGTCCTGCACGTTGAGGGACAGGATCTCGGCGGCGCGAGCAGCGGTCTCGTACAGCATCCGGTAGAGCGTCTTGTCGCGCAGCGGGATGTCGCGGCGCGATAGCAGTCGCTCCAGCTTGGTCTTGGCGACGGCCTTGGTGTGGTCGACATTCTCGCGGCGGCGTTCGGCATCGGCGGGGACCGACGGGGCTGTCCACCTCTTCTTCGTGGCGCACCACGATAGCCAGGAGGAGACGGCGGCCCGGTTGCGGTTCCAGGTTGCCGGCGCGCACCCGCCCCACAGGGCGGTGAGGGCGTCACCGATCTCGGTGTCGGCGACGTCGGCCAGGCGGCGCGTCCCGCCGCCGACGGCGGCGATGGTGCGGTCGATCGCCGAGGCGTAGGCGCGGTGGGTGTTGGGGTTGGCGACCCGGTGCGTGCCGAGGAACTCGTCGGCCGCGTCGGCGAGGGTGACACCGTTCCCGCGCAGCGCGGTGAGGTTCCGCTCGGCGGCCGCGCTCACCGCCCGCCGCCCGACACCGGAGCGATGTACCGGATAACGTGCCCGAGTCGCGCATCGGCCGTGAGGGCGGATCCCCAGCTCGGCCATGATCGTCCAACCCTCATGTACGTGATAATAGTCAATTATCGCGTACATGAGTTTGGCTCTTTTCGAGCGCTGAGAACAACCGGACCGGCACCGCTGTCCCCGCCGGGCCGAGCAGAGGGCGCCGTGACCGGGCGGCTGTGCCGGGAGGTCAGCGTCTGGTGTGTGGGCGGCGGCCGAGGATTGCCCAGGCGGTTTCGGTGACGGCTGCGACGGCGAGGCCGAAGGCCAGGTGGGCGGCGAAGCCGCGCAGGTGGGTCACGGCCGGGTAGGCGTGGTTGGGGGCGGAGAAGCCGGCCAGCGGGGTGATGCCCTCGTCCACGATCACCGACATCGCGGCCCCGGCGGTCAGCCCGGCCGCCAGCGGATTGAGGCCGGTGGTGCGGCGCAGCAGCGCGTACACCGGGGCCCAGCTGATGGCGAGCCCGTAGTGGAAGGCCGTCCCGGACCGCTCCCGCGCTGTGCCTTTCAGGTGGATGCCGAGCAGGCCGAGGGTCTTGTCGGCGGCGATCTGGAACGGGGAGCCGGGCCGGGCGTCGTCCTCGCGCCCGCGGGCCTCGTCGGATTCGAGCTGGTAGAGCTTCATGCTCACCGGCTCCATCACCTTCGTCGCCGCGTATCCGGCGACCGGGGCGATGGCGGCGTCGGTGAGCAGGTCGGCGGTGGTGGTGTTCATGGCGATCTCCTTCCTGTCGGCCCCCAGGGTGGTCGCTGGCGGCCACCTGGGGGGTCAGCAGCAGCCGGACGGGGTGCCGGTGAGGATCTGCTGGATGAGCGGCTGTTGGATGGCGTAGGCGTCGGCGACGG
>NZ_MKJY01000378.1 GCF_001942465.1 Actinomadura sp. CNU-125 | reverse complement strand
CGTCCGGCTCTGACCCGCTCGGCGACCCGTTGAGCGGTGGCCCGCTGGGGGGCGGCCCGTTGGGCGGGCCTCCTCCATTTGTGCCGGGGCCCGGTCTCGGGGACGCGACCGTTCATGTGCCGTCCGGGTCGGAACCCGCTCGGCGACCCCTTGGGGCGGTGGCCCGTTGGGCGGGCCGCCTCCGGCTGCGCCGGGCGCCGGTCTCGGTGACGCGACCGGAACGTGCCGCCCGGGCCGGACCCCCTCGGCGGTGGTCCGCTGGGCGGCGGCGCCGGTTCGGGTCTGCCGGATATGTCGGGCGGTTCGCCCTCTGTGCCGGGGCCCGGTCTTGGTGACGCGACGGTGCACGTGCCGTCCGGCTCGGACCCGCTCGGCGGCCCGTTGAGCGGTGGCCCCTTGGGGGGTGGCCCGTTGGGCGGGCCTCCTCCGGCTGCGCCGGGCGCCGGTCTCGGTGACGCGACCGTTCATGTGCCGTCCGGGTCGGATCCGCTGAGCGGCGGCCCGTTGGGATCGCCGCCGCCGAGTCCGCCGGGCGGCTCGCCTTCCGCGCCGGGTCCGGGTCCCGGCCTCGGCGACGACCCCTTGGGCGGCTCCTCGTCCGGTGCCGGTCTCGGGGACGCGACGGTGCACGTGCCGTCCGGTCCGGGGCCCCTGGGCGGCGGCGGCCCGCTGGGCGGGCCTTCGGCCCCGGCGCCCGGTGCGCCGGGCCGCCGGGCTCGGCGACCGCGACCGTTCATGTTCCCCCCGGTTCGGCCCCTCTCGGCGGCGGACCGGCGACGTCGGCGACCGCGCCTTCGGGAATGCCGGGCGCGCCCGGCGGATCCGGTGGCGCGCCGGGCGGACCGTCCTCGGACGAGACGAGCGTGGACGTTTTCCGGGGCGGCGCGCCCGTCCCGTCCGGTTTCGGTGCGGCCCAGACGACGGCCGGGGATCCGCCCGCGAAGGCGGTCGGGTTCGGGGCCGGGGGCATTCCCGGCGGACCCGGCGGACCCGGCGGACCCGGGGGTCCAGGGGGTCCAGGGGGTCCGGGTGGGCCCGGCGGCCCCGGAGGGCCGGGTGGGCCCGGCGGGGGCGGGAAGGGGAAGCGGAGCCTTCTCGATCACCTGCGGTCGCGCAGCACGGGATGGCGGCGGTTCCTGCCTTCGTGGAAGGTGGTGAGCGGCGTCGTCACGCTCGGACTCGTGAGCGTGATGACGCTGGTGTGGGTCGCGTACTCGAACACGCCGACGCCGTCGGAGCCGACGGTCGAGGGCGTCCAGGACCAGGCGTCGATCTTCTACTACACCGACGGCACCGAGATCGGGCGGGTCGGGAAGAAGCGGCAGAGCGTCGACCTGGAGAAGGTGCCGAAGATCGTCCAGGAGGCGGTGCTGGCGGCGGAGAACCGCAGCTTCCGCACGGACCCGGGATTCTCGATCAGGGGCACCGCGCGGGCGGTGTGGGACAACCTGACCGGCGGGTCGGGCGGCGGTTCCACGATCACGCAGCAGCTCGCCAAGAACTACTACTCCGACCCCAACAACCGGACGATGAGCCGGAAGTTCAAAGAGCTGTTCATCTCCGTGAAGCTCGAAGAGAAGTACACCAAGGACGAGATCCTTGAGCTGTACCTGAACACCATCTACCTGGGCCGCAACACCTACGGCATCCAGGCCGCGTCCCGCGAGTACTTCGGCACGGACGTCTGGGACCTCAAGCCCGACCAGGCCGCGCTGCTCGGGGGGCTCATCCAGCACCCGAACCGCGACCCCGCCGAGAAGCAGTGGAAGAACTGGGCGCAGGGCCGGTACGAGTACGTGCTGAACGGTCTCGTCGAGATGGGCGAGATGAAGGCGGCGGACGCCGAGAAGTACAAGAAGACCTTCCCCAAGCTCCGGTCCCGCAACGCCGGTGACCAGCTGTACGAGGGCCAGCAGGGCTACATGCTGATGCGGGCCAAGGAAGAGCTCAGCCGCATCGGGATCGACGAGCAGGAGCTGTCGACCAAGGGCCTGCGCGTCTACACGACGTTCAACCGGAAGCGGATGGCGGACGCGAAGCGGGCCGCCGAGAAGAGCATCGCGCAGGTCAAGCCGAAGGACCTCGCGAAGAAGCACATCCAGGTCGGGCTGGTGTCGGTCAACACCGCCAACGGCGAGGTCATCGCGTTCTACGGCGGGCCCGGGTACCTGGAGCAGTCGTTCAACACCGTGTGGCAGGGCTCCGCGCAGGCGGGGTCGGCGATGAAGCCGTACGTGCTGGCGACCGCGCTGAAGCAGGGATACAGCCTCAAGAGCCTCGTCGAGGGACGGTCGAAGACGCCGCTGGACTCGAACGGCAACGTGGTGCCGAAGGGCACGCAGGGCGCGACGATCGTCCCGAACACCCACGACGTCGGTAAGGCGATCACGCTGACGAAGGCGCTGCAGGAGTCGGTCAACACCGCGTTCCTGCAGCTCGCCGGGAAGGTCGGCATCGACGAGGTGAAGGAGACCGAGACCGACGCGGGGATCTCTCCCGACCTGCTGAAGGGGCACGTGGGGATCAACCTGGCGCTCGGCGTCAACGACATCCGGGCGATCGAGCAGGCCGCCGGGTACCAGGCGTTCGCCAACGGCGGCGTCTACCACGAGCCGCACGTGATCCGGGTCGTGAAGCAGAGCGACAACGAGACGGTCCGGCTGAAGCCGAAGTACGAGTCGCGCCGGATCTTCAGCAAGGGCGTCGCGGCGGATGCGACGTACGCGATGCAGCAGGTCGTCAAGGGCGGGACGGCGACGGCGGCGCAGCTCCCGGACGGACGGGACGTCGCGGGCAAGACGGGCACGACGGACCGGAACGTGTCGTCGTGGTTCGTCGGCTACGTGCCCCAGGTGTCGACCGCGGTGACGATGTTCAGCGACGCGAACGGGTCGGACGGGAAGAAGAAGTCGGTCGTCCTGCCGGGCGTCGGCGAGGTCGAGGGCGGACGATCCCGGCGCGGTTGTGGCGCGCGTACATGACGCGGGCGACCAAGGGCCTGGAGGTCAAGTCGTTCCCCGAGCCGGGGTTCGACGGGATCGTCCAGAAGTGGGCGAAGCCGCCGAAGCCGAAGAAGCCCGAGAAGCCCGAGTGGTGCGACAAGCCGTGGGGGCGCCTGCACCCGAAGTGCCAGGACGGCGGCGGCGACGGCGGCGACAAGCCCGCGTGCCCGACCCCGATCTCGAACGGGAACTGCGACCCGAACAAGCCGCCGAGCGATCCGCCGCCGGACTGGTGGTGCCGGCTGCACCGGGGTGCCGAGGAGTGCCGGGAGCGCCGCGGCGACGGTCGCGGCCTCGGCGAGACCGAGTTCGAGAACGTCGGTCCGCTGCTGCCGTCCGGCAGGCCACCGGACTGACGCGATGTCGACCGATGAACGTGGCCCGGCGGCGTTCGGACCGCCGCCGGGCGTCCCGCCGGTGAGGTCCTCGTCAGATCGGGGTGTGACATGAATTATTTTCGCGTGCGGTCGAGGACGGCGACGTGCGCGGTGGCGCGCGGCCGTCGGCGGTCTCCGGTCGCCGGGTGGACCGGCAGGTCGGGCCGCGAATCGGACATAACGCCGGAACGGTCCGGACGAGCCGGTACCGGATGGCATGATCGAGTGCGTTCGACCCCCGCGGGGGTGGCCGGCCGTACCGCTCCGCCCCCCACGTCCGCACGTGCGCAGTACCCTCTGACGACGCACAGCCGTACCCCAGTTGATGAGGCCGCGTGAGCAACCCAAGCCGATACGGACCGGATTACGGAGACAGCCCGGGCCGCAGGCGCGCCCCCCGCCCCGGCGCTTCCGCCGGTGGGCAGCGCGGGAACTCCGGAGGGGGACCGATGCCCGGCAGGCAGCCTCGTCCGGGGCCGCGTCCAGGGCGGTCGCGGCGGCGGCCCGTCGCGGGGCGGCCGGTCCCCCCGGTGGCCGTCGCCGCGGGCAGCCCGCGGCGTCCCCGTCCGGTGCCCCGCCCGG
>NZ_MKJY01000377.1 GCF_001942465.1 Actinomadura sp. CNU-125 | reverse complement strand
CCGGGTGTATCCGGCCTCGGTCACGGTCAGCGTGACGACGGCCAGCCCGGGATCGCGCCAGTACCCGAGCCAGGCCGCGTGGTCGCCGCCGGGGTGCGCCGCCGCGACGGACCCGATCCGCTCGCAGCGGTCGCCGTCCGGGCCGCGCGTGACCAGCGTGTACATGCCGTCCTGGGCGGCGAGGCGGGCCGCGGTCCGGGTGCTGCGGCCGGTGAACGCCGCGAAGCCCCACCGCGCGGCGTCCGGCGCGTGCTCGGTGTACCAGGCCTGGTGGGAGCGGAAGAAGCCGCCGAGGCCGAGGTGGAGCATCCGCACCGGCGCGGCCGGACGGCCGTCGCGGGCGCGGGTCAGCGGCCGGGTCACAGCTTGAACGCCCGGCGCGGGTTGACGGTGACCAGCTCCGCGGCCGTCTCGAACGCCTCGTCCTCGGTCAGCCGGTGCTCGGCGACCAGCTCGGCGAGGAACCCGGCGTCGAGGCGGCGGGACATGTCGTGCCGGGCCGGGATGGAGCAGAAGGCGCGGGTGTCGTCGACGAAGCCGGTGGTGCGGGACAGCCCCGCCGTCTCGGTGACGGCCCGCTGGAACCGGCGGATCGCGTCGGGCGCGTCGAGGAACCACCAGGGCGCCCCCGCGTAGACCGACGGGTAGAAACCGGCGAGCGGCGCGATCTCCCGGGAGAACGCCGTCTCGTCGATCGTGAACAGCACGAGCCGAAAGCCGTCCGCCGTCCCGTACCGTTCCAGCAGCGGACGGAGCGCGTCGGTGAACTCCGCCCGCAGCGGGATGTCGTGGCCGGTGTCGGGTCCGTAGCGGTGCAGGGTCGGCGAGTGGTGGTTGCGGCGCACCGCCGGGTGCAGCGTCATCGCGAGACCGTCCTCGCACGACATGCGGGCCATCTCCAGCAGCATGTGCCGCCGGAACGCGACCGTCTCCGCCTCCGTCGCCGTCCCGGCGAGGGCGGCGCGGTAGACGCGGTCGGCGTCGCCGGGCGGCAGCGGGTCGGTCCGGACGTCGGCGTGGCTGTGGTCGGCGGACGTCGCGCCGTGCTCGACGAAGTGGCGGCGCCGCGCCTCCAGGGCCCGGACGTACCCGGCGTAACCGGACGTGTCGACGTCGGCGGCCTCGCCCAGCCGCATGACCGCCTTCGCCCAGCCGTCCTGCCCCGGCTCCAGGTAGCGGTCCGGACGGAACGTCGGGACGACCCGCGCCCGCCAGCCGGGATCGGCGGCGAGGGCCCGGTGCGCGGCGAGGTCGTCGCAGGGATCGTCGGTCGTGGCGAGCACCTCGATGCCGAAACGGCGGAACAGCGCGCGCGGCCGGAACGCCGGTTCCGCGAGCCGCTCGGCGATCCGGTCGTAGATCCGGTCGGCCGTGCCCGGACCGGGACGTTCGTCGACGCCGAAGACCTCGGCCAGCTCCGCCTCCAGCCAGTACCGGACGGGCGTCCCGCGGAACACCGGCCAGTGCTCGCACAACCGCCGCCACGCCGTCCGGGCGTCGGCCTCGGGGAGCGGGCCGCGCCCCACGCCGAGTTCGTGCAGCGGGACGCCCGCCGCGTGCAGCAGCCGGGTCACGTAGTGGTCCGGCGAGATCAGCAGGCTCGCCGGGTCGCCGAACGGCTCGTCCTCGACCAGCAGCCGCGCGTCGACGTGCCCGTGCGGCGACAGGACCGGAAGCGCCCGGACGGACTCGTAGAGCCGCCGCGCCAGGGCCCGCACGCCGGGGTCGGCGGGCAGGAGCCGGTCGGGATGCAGATGGATCGGCATGGCCTGAATGGTCGTCGGCGGCCGATCCGCACGGCAACGGGTTGCCACGTGTTGCCGCGCGCGGTTGCCCGCCGGGACGCGGGCGTGGTCCGCTGTCGCCATGATGCACCGGATCGGCGGCCCCGGCGGCGTCCTCGCCGCCGAGGAGGCGGCGGCGTTCGTCGCCGAGCGGCTCGCGGCGGAGGACCTCGACGGCCGCAGCGTGTGCCTGGTGGTGCCCGACGGCACCCGGAGCTGCCCGCTCCCGATGCTGGTGCGCGCCGTCCACGCCGCGCTGCACGGCCGCGTCACCCGGCTGACCGTCCTCGTCGCGCTCGGGACGCACGCGCCGATGGGCGACGCCGAACTGGCCGCGCACGTCCCCGCGCTCCCCGGCATGACCGTCCTGAACCACGCGTGGTGGGAGCCGTCGACGTTCGTCTCGCTCGGCACGATCGGCGCCGCGCGCGTCGGCGAGCTGTCCGGCGGGCTGCTGCACCACGAGGTGGACGTGCGGATCAACCGGGCCGTCGCGGAACACGACGTCGCGCTCGTCGTCGGCCCCGTGTTCCCGCACGAGGTCGTGGGGTTCTCCGGCGGCAACAAGTACTTCTTCCCGGGCGTCGCGCACGCCGACGTCATCGACCTGTCGCACTGGCTCGGCGCCCTGATCACCAGCGCGGACATCATCGGCACGCGCGGCGTCACGCCCGTCCGCGCGCTGATCGACGAGGCCGCGGCGCTCGTCCCGGCCCGCAGGCTCGCGCTGTGCGCGGTCGTCGCGTCCGGCTCGGGGGAGCTGCACTCGCTGGCGTTCGGCCCGCCGGAGGAGGCGTGGGCGGCGGCGGCCGAGGTGTCGGCCGGCGTCCACGTCCGCTACCTGGACGCGCCGGTGCGGCGAGTGCTGTCGGTCATGCCGGACAAGTACGACGACATGTGGACGGCCGCGAAGGGCTTCTACAAGGTCGAACCGGTCGTCGCGGACGGCGGCCAGGTCGTCCTGTACGCGCCGCACGTCCGGACCATCTCGGCGATGCACCCCGAGATCGAGGAGATCGGCTACCACTGCCGCGACTACTTCACGAAGCAGTGGGACCGCTTCCGGCACCTGCACTGGGGCGTCCTCGCCCACTCCACCCACCTGCGCGGCGCGGGCACCTACGACGCCGAGCATGGCGAGCGCTGCCGCGTCACCGTCACCCTCGCGACGGGAATCCCCGAAGACGTCGTGCGCCGCGCGAACCTCGACCACCTCGACCCGGCCGCCGTCGACGTCGACGCGTTCGCCGCCGACCCGGACACGCTCGTCGTGCCGCAGGCGGGCGAAGTGCTGTACCGGCTGCGCGGCTGAACCCGTGCGGACCGCGTGGATCGACGCCTCGGCGGGCGTCGCGGGGGACATGCTGCTGGCCGCCCTGCTCGACGCGGGCGCCGCACCGGCGTCCGTCCGGGCGGCGGTGGAGGCGGTCGTCCCCGGCGAGGTCCGGCTCGTGCACGAGGAGGTGACCCGGCGCCGGGCTGCGCGCGGCGCGCGTCCGGGTGATCCCGGGCGACGACCACCCGCACCGCGCCTGGCGCGACGTGCGGCGGCTGCTCGCCCGCGCCGCTCTCCCCGCCCGGGTCCGCGCGGACGCGCTCGCGGTGTTCGGACGGCTCGCCGCGGCGGAGGCGCGCGTCCACGGCGTCCCCGTCGACGACGTCGCCTTCCACGAGGTCGGCGCGTGGGACTCCATCGCCGACGTCGTCGGCGTCTGCGCCGCCCTCCACGACCTGTCGGTGACCGACGTCGCCGCGGGCCCGGTCGCCGTCGGCACCGGCCGCGTCCCGACCGCGCACGGCGACACGCCGGTGCCCGTGCCCGCCGTCGCCGAACTGGCCGCCGGACGGCGCGTCCGCGCGGGCGGCCCCGGCGAACTCGCCACCCCCACGGCATGGCGCTGCTGGCCGTCCTCGCCCGCGAGGCACCCGGCCTCCCGCCCATGCGGCTCGAAGCGACCGGCACCGGCGCCGGTTCCCGCGACACCCCCGCCCGCCCCAACATCGTCCGCGTCTTCCTCGGCGAACCTGAAGCCGCGCCGGAGGGCGGGCCCGAGGGGGAGCCGAGGGAGAGGCCCCGGGAGACGCCGGGGGAGGTGCACCGAGAGATGTCCGAGGAGGTGCCCGCGAAGGAGCCCAGGGAGATGTCCGGGGAGGGGCTTGGAGCGGCGCCTGGGGAGGTAGGCGGGGAAGGGCCCGAAGCGGAGCCGGGGGACGGGTCGGGCGCGGTGGCGGTCGTGTTGGAGGCCAACGTCGACGACCTCGATCCTCGGGTGTGGCCGGGCGTGCTGGCCTCGCTGCTGGAGGCGGGGGCATCGGACGCGTGGCTCGTTCCCGTCCTGATGAAGAAGGGACGCCCGGCGCACACGCTGTGCGTGCTGGGCCCGCCCGGACGGGCGGACGTGCTGCGCGCGGCGATGTTCCGGCTGACGAGCACGCTCGGCGTCCGGGAGCGGGCCGTCCGCAAGACGATGCTGCGGCGCGGCTGGGCGCGCGTGGACGTCCTCGCCGCGCGGCTGCCGGTCAAGGTGGGGCATCGGGACGGTCGCGTGGTGCAGGCCGTCCCCGAGTTCGAGGACGCCGCGCGGCTCGCGGCCGAACGCGGCGTGCCCGTCCGGGCGGTCCTCGACGCGGCGGTGGCGGCGCGCACGCCGACGGGCTCGCGCACGGCGAGCCCGTGCCGTCCGGCCTGGACGCGGACCCGCCCGGGTGACTCAGTGCGGTGCGCGATCTGCGCCCGCGGTGCCCGGCGCCGTAGCCGTTGTCGATGTTGACCACCGCGACGCCCGGCGCGCACGCGTTGAGCATCGCCAGCAGCGGCGCCACCCCGCCGAACGCGGCGCCGTACCCGACGGACGTCGGCACCGCGACGACCGGCGCGGGCACCAGGCCCGCGACGACGCTCGGCAGCGCCCCGTCCATGCCCGCCGCCACCACGATCGCGCGGGCCGCGCGTCAGCGTGCCGAGCAGCGCGAGGACGCGGTGCGGCCCCGCGACCCCCACGTCCACGGCCAGCTCGCACGGCCGCCCGAGGTGGCGCGCGGTCAGCTCGGCCTCGCGCGCCACCGGCAGGTCGGACTGCCGCCGCGAGCACCACGACGCGCCCGCCGGACGGCTCGGGCGGCTCGGGCGGCCACACCAGCAGCCGCGCGTCGGGTTCGTGGCGGGCGTCCGGGAGTTCGGCCGCCACCGCCCGCGCGTGTTCCGGCCCGGCGTGCGCGAACAGCGCGACGCCGTCGCAGCGGTCGCGGCGCCGCGCGGCGATCGCGCGCACCTGCTCGGGGGTCTTCCCCTCGCAGTAGACCGCCTCCGGGTAGCCGCGGCGCGCCGCCCGGTCGTGGTCGAGCCGCGCGAACGACTCCGGCGGGCGCCACCCGTCAGCCATGCCGCGCCTCCACCAGCGGCAGCGTGAACGCGCCCGACTGGATGCCGGCCAGGTCGACCGCGACCATGCGGAACCCGGCCCGCCGCACCGCCGCGAGGGCGTCCGCGCGCAGCTCGCCCGCCAGCCGCGCGATGTCCTCGACCGGCACCTCGACGCGGGCGACCTCGCCGTGGTGCCGGACCCGGCAGTCGCGCAGCCCGAGCCGCCGCAAGGCCCGCTCCGCCTCCTCGACCTGCGCCAGCTTCTCCGGGGTGACCTCCGCGAAGTGCGGGATCCGGGACGCCAGGCACGGTGCGGCGGGCTTGTCCGCGACGGCAGGCCGAACGCGGCCGCGATCCGGCGGACGGCCGCCTTGCCGAGGCCCGCGTCGGCGAGCGCCCGCAGCACCCCGTGCCCGGCGGCGGCCCGGGAACCCGGACGGTCCGGGCGGCGCGCGTCGTCGGCGTTCTCCCCGTACGCGACGGCGGTGACGCCGTGCGCCGCCGCGACGTCCGCCGAGATCCGCACGAACAGTTCGTCCTTGCAGTGGAAGCACCGGTCGGGGCCGTTGGCGCGGTAGGCGGGCGAGTCGCCCTCGCGGGTCTCGACCTCCACCACGGCCGCGCCGACGTGCGCGGCGACCTCGTGCGCCGCGCCGCGCTCGTCCGCCGCGAGGCTGGGCGAGACGCCGAGCACGGCGAGCACCCGGTCCGCGCCCAGCTCCCGGACGGCGATCGCCAGCAGCACCGAGGAGTCCACGCCGCCGGAGAACGCGACGGCGAGCCGTCCGGGCGTGCGCAGCAGCCGGCCCGCGCGGTCGGCGTCCCGCGCGTCCCGTCCGGTGAGCGTCGGCGGCATCGTCATCGCCTCCCGTTCAGGTCCCGCCAGCGGGCCCGGAGGGCGTGCGCGGCGCTCTTCGGCCGCCGGTCGCGGGTGAACACGCCCTTCTTGTTGCCGTCCACGCGGTGGATCCCGTTGGACGTGGCGAAGTCGGCGAAGTTCCACACGTGCTCGCCGACGAACGCGTCGAAGCGGTCGAACACCCGGTGGTTCATCTCGAAGTAGTCCCGCTGGTACTCCTCCGTCCAGGGGACGTCCCACACCGAGTGCAGGCCCGGCAGGGTGTCGGCGCCGTACTCGCCCATCATGACCGGTTTGCCGAACTTCTCGATCCAGGCGCGCAGGTCGTCCTCCAGGTACCGCTCGGCCGTTTCGAGGTCGCCGTTGGCGATGTACCAGCCGTAGTACCGGTTGACGGTGACGACGTCGAAGAGGTCGGCGACGAGGTCGTTGCCGCCGGTCGCGCCGAGCCAGGCGGTGAAGGTGATCGGACGGGACGGGTCGAGCCCGCGCGTCAACCCGACCAGCGGCTCGAAGTACTCGCGCGCGCCCTCCTCGGCCGTCGACGCCTCGTTGGCGAGGCACCACATGACGACGCTCGGGTGGTTCTTGTCGCGGGCGATCAGTTCCCGCAGGTGCCGGGCGTGGGCGTCCCGGGTGGCGTCGCCGAACGTCTCCGGCGCCCAGGTTGGGTCGTGCGGACGTCCGGTGAGCCCGCCCTGCACGGCGAGGTTCAGCCCGACGGCCGCGGTCTCGTCGACGACGACGATGCCGTGCCGGTCGGCGAACTCCAGCACCTCCTCCGCGTACGGGTAGTGGGAGGTGCGGAACGAGTTCGCGCCGATCCACTCCAGGAGCTGGAAGTCGTGCACGAGGTAGGCGTCGTCGTGGCCCTTGCCGCGCACGGGCGTGTCCTCGTGCTTGCCGAACCCGGTGAAGTAGAACGGCTCGCCGTTGATCAGGAACTCGGTGCCGCGCACCTCGACCGTCCGGACGCCGAACGGCTCCCGGTAGACGTCCAGGACCCCGTCGCCGTCCTCGTCCCCGTCCTCGTCCAGGACCTCCACGACCAGGTCGTACAGGTAGGCGGCGCCCGGCCGCCACGGCGTCGCGCCGTCGATCCGCAGGACGCCGTCCGTGCCGTGCGCCGCCGCGACCTCGGCGCCGTCCGCGTCGAGCGCCCGCACCCGGACGGGCGCGGGCGCGTTCGTCTCGACCGCGTACCCGACCGTCCCGGTCGTGCCGTCGAGGCCCGTCGTGATCGTGACGTCCGTGACGTGCACGGCCGGGACGCAGTGCAGCCACACCGACCGGGACAGCCCGGCGTAGTTGTAGAAGTCGTGCTTGTACTGCTGCTCGCGGCGGCCGCTCCGCGACACGGTGATCGTGCCCGGCGGGATCGTCACGTTCGTCAGCTCGTTGTTCACGCCGATCGTGAGGCGGAACTCCTCCCCGGCGCGCACGTGGTCGGTGACGTCGGCCTCGAACGGCGTGTACCCGCCGACGTGCTCGGCGACGAGCGCGCCGTCGACGTAGACGCGCCCCTCGTGGGTGGCCGCGTCGACCCGCAGCAGGACGCGCTCGTTCGTCCAGCCGCGCGGCACGCGGACCGTCCGCTGGTACCAGACCCGGCCCACGTGGTCGCGGATCGCGGGGTCGGTGAACAGGTCGTTGTAGCTCGCCGGGACGGCCGCCTCCAGCCGCGTGGCGAGCGGGCCGCTCCACGGCTCGGGCCCGGCGGCGCCGTCGAGGGCGAACCGCCACACGCCGTCCAGGTTCACCTTCTCGCGGGTCGCGGTCGATCGTGGTCTCAACATTGGCGCTGCTCCCATCGCGTGCCGAGCGCGGCGGCGGCGAGGTCGGCCCTCGCGTCGCCCGCCGCGTCGGGGATCCTGTCCAGGACGGTCCGCAGCGGCTCGTCCCCGAGCCGCCGGGCGATCTGCTTGAAGGGGACGTCGGGGAAGTGCCGGGCGAACGCCGCCTCCAGGGCCGCCCGGACCGCCCGGTCGGCGAGCAGCGCCCGCAGCGGCGTGTCCAGGTCGTGGCCCGCACTCGGCAGGCTCCCCGCGGGCGGCTCGTACGACCAGGCGTGCTCGCCGCCCGCGACCTCGGTCACCAGGCCGTCCGGATGGTGGGGCAGGACGACCGTCGCCGCGGCGCCGTCCGGGACGGTCGCCTCGACCGTCATCCGGCCGCCGGCGACGCGCCAGGCCACCCGCACCTCGCCGTGCGGGGTGCGGTGCGCGAGCGCGGCGCGGGTGAGCCCGCCGCCCGGACGCGGCGCGATGCGCATCGTCCGGTAGCCGGGTTCGACCGGGGTCAGGCCGCCCACGGTCGTGTGCAGCCATTCGGCCACCGCGCCGAAGGCGTAGTGGTTGAGCGAGCACATCGTGGACGGGTTGAGCGTGCCGTCCGGCCGGACCGCGTCCCACCGCTCCCACACGGTCGTCGCGCCATCGTGATCGGGTACAGCCACGACGGGCACGCGGTCTGGAGGAGCAGCCGGTAGGCGTCGTCCAGGTGACCGGTCCGGGTGAGCGCGGGCAGGACGTGCGGGGTCCCCGCGAACCCGGTCGAGATCGTGTACCCGGCGCCCGCGACGAGTTCGGCGAGCCGGTTCCCGGCCCGCTCCTCCTGTGCGGGATCGAGGACGTCGAACACGATGGCCAGCGCGTACGCGGTGACGGTCTCGCCGGTCACCCGCCCGTTCGGGCTGACGTACTCGCGGCGGAACGCCGCCCGCACCCGCTCGTGCAGCGCGGCGAAGCGGGCGGCGTCGGCGTCCTCGCCGAGGAGCCGCGCGGTCTCCGCCATCTGCCGGGCCGTCCTGCACAGGTAGGCGTTCGCGACCAGGAACCGGTCGGTCTTCGCGCCCGCGGAGTCGTCGGGCGGCGCGTCCGGGTCGAGCCAGTCGCCGAACTGGAACCCGCCGCTCCACAGCCCGTCGCCGTCCAGCCGGGCCTCGACGTCCCGGACGAACGCCGTCATCGAGCCGTAGGCGCGGCGCAGGATCGCGAGGTCGCCGTACGCCCGGTAGAGCGTCCACGGGAGCCCGACTGCGACGTCGCCCCACAGCGCCGTCGGGGACGACGGGTGCGGGAGCACGTCCGGGACGGTGAACGGCACCACGCCCCGTTCCCGCTGCTCGGCCGCGAGGTCGTCGAGCCAGGAGCCGAGCACCCCGCGCACGTCGTAGAGGAACGCGGCGGTCGGCGCGAAGGCGTTGATGTCGCCCGTCCAGCCCATGCGCTCGTCGCGCTGCGGGCAGTCGGTCGGCAGGCCGACGAAGTTCCCCCGCATCGACCACACGGTGTTGGCGTGCAGCCGGTCGAGCAGGTCGTTCGACGTCTCGAACCGGCCCGTGCGGGGCATGTCGCTGTGCACGACGACGGCGGTGACCTCGTCGAACGGCCCGTCGACCTCCGCGTACCGGAAGCCGTGCACGGTGAAGCGGGGCTCCCACGTCTCCGGCTCCCCGCCGCCGCGCGGCGTGTAGCGGTCCGTGGCTTGTGCGGAACGCAGCGACCGGACGTCGAGTTCGCCGTCGGGGGTGAGCGTTTCGGCGTGCCGGAGCGTCACGGTGCGTCCCGCTTCGCCGGTGACGGTGAGCCGGATCCGGCCGGCGATGTTCTGCCCGAAGTCGACGATCGTCGCGCCGGACGGGCTCGTCGTGACGGCGACCGGCGCGAGCTCCTCGATCCGGCGGATCGGCGGGGCCGTCCGGGGGACCAGGGCGCGCTCGTCCCAGTCGAACGGCACCGCCGGGGACCAGGACGCGTCGTCGAAGCCGGGGCGGTCCCAGCCGTCCGGTTCCAGCCGCGCGTCGTGGGTCTCGCCGTCGTAGAGGCCGTGCGCGAGGACCGCACCGGTGGCGCAGGTGAACGACCCGTCCGTCCCGACGACCTCGGTCCGGTCGCCGTAGGACAGCTCCAGCCGCAGGTAGACGGCGGGCCGGTCGGTGTAGTGGTGCCGGTCGGGCTTCCCGTTCGCGCTCCAGCCGAGCCGTCCGGCGGCCCAGCCCTCGCCGACGACGGCGCCCAGCGCGTTCGCGCCGGGCCGGATCAGGGCGGTGACGTCGTGGCCGGAGACGGGGACGCGGTGCCGGTAGGAGGTCCAGCCGGGCGCGAGGACCTCGTCGCCGACGCGCGTCCCGTTCAGGTGCGGTTCGACGACGCCGAGCGCCGTCACGTGCAGCGTCGCCCGGTCGGGCGTCCGGTCCACGGTGAACTCGCGCCGGAAGTAGGGGGCGGCGGTTCCGGGGGCGGGGGAGAAGGGCGCGGCGACGAACCCCGCGGTCGCGGCCCGTCCGTCCGGTTCACTCACGGCCGCTCCCGGCGAGCCCGTGGCGTTCCAGCAGCCGTTCCAGCGTCCCGGCGGTCAGGTCGCGGGCGTGGTACTTGGCGAACTTGCGGATCGGCATCGAGGACATCATCCGGAACTCGGGCGTCCGCATCCCCTGCCGTATCGTCTCCTCGCTCCGCCCCGCCGCCAGCTCCCGGACGACGTCCGGGCCCACGGCGGGATGGGTGAGCCAGTCGTCCAGCGACGAGTCGAGCGACAGCGGAAGATCGGCCTCGTCGCCCGCGAGCGTCACCGCGGCCTCCGCGACGACGGCCGACGCGTTCTCCCCGATCTGCACCGTGTACGCGCCGGGCGCGACGGCCCACCCGCCTAGGACGACGTCGTAGTACGCGAACGCGCGGCGGTCCAGCGCGAACTCCACGGTCGTCGACTCGCCGGGCCGCAGCTCGACCTTCGTGAACGCCCGCAGCTCCCGGACGGGCCGCCGGACGGGGCCCGCGCCGGTGGCCACGTACACCTGCACGACGTGCTTGCCCGTGCGGGCGCCGGTGTTGGCCACGGTGACCGAGACGTCCACCGTGTCCGGGCCCGTGGGGACGGCGCGCAGATCGCGCGTCTCGAACGAGGTGTAGGAGAGCCCGTGCCCGAACGGGTACCTGACCGGGACCTCGGCCGTCGCGAAGTACCGGTACCCCACGAGCACGCCCTCCCCGTACCTGACGTGATCCTGCTCGCCCGGGAAGTTCAGGAAGCTCGGGTGGTCCTGGAGCCGCAGCGGGACGGTCTCCGCGAGCCGTCCGGACGGGTTCGCCGCCCCGAACAGGACGTCGGCGATCGCGCGCCCGCCGCCCTGCCCGAGCAGCCACCCCTCGACGATCGCGTCGACCTCGTCGTGCCAGCCCTCCAGGGAGACGACCGCGCCGTTCGACAGCACGACCACGGTGCGTCCGGCCGCCGCGGCGACCGCGCGGACGAGCGCGACCTGCTCGTCCGGCAGCGCCAGCGACTCGCGGTCGGTGCCCTCCCACTCCGCGGACTCGGGCAGCCCGGCGAACACGACCGCGACCTCGGCCGTCCGCGCGACCCGCACCGCCTCCTCGCGCAGCGCCGCCGGATCGCCGTCGCCGTCGGCGTCGCCGTCCAGCGAGAACCCGGGCGCGTACGCGACCATCGCGTCCCGGTCGGCGGCGAGCGTCCGCATCGCGTCCAGCGCGGCGTCGACGCGCGCCGCCCGGACGTCGCGCTGCCGCCGCCCTGGAACCGCGGCGCCACCGCGAACTCGCCGATCACCGCGATGCTCCGGACGCCGTCGAGCGGCAGCACGCCCCGTTCGTTGCGGAGCAGCACCGCCGACTCCGCGGCCAGCTCGACGGCCAGCTCGTGGTGCTCGTCCAGCATCGAGGCGGGCAGCTCGCCGCCGTCCGCCGCGGGGCCGGACCGCCGGACCAGCGCGGCGACCCGCGCGGCGGCCCGGTCGACGACCGCCGGGTCCAGCGCGCCGACCGGACGGGCGCGACGATCTCCGCGTCGCCGTCCGGGTCCGGGCCCGGCATCGACAGGTCGAGCCCGGCGGCCAGCGCCGCCGCCCGGTCGCCGACGGCGCCCCAGTCGGAGATCACCGCGCCGGTGAACCCCCATTCGTCCCGCAGCACCTCGGTGAGCAGCCACCGGTTCTCGCAGGCGTGCACGCCGTTGATCCGGTTGTAGGACGCCATCACGGTCGCCGGGTCCGCCTCCCGCACCACGCGTTCGAACGCGGCGAGATAGATCTCCCGCAGGGTGCGCTCGTCCACGTCCGCGCTCACGCTCTTGCGGCCCGTCTCCTGGTTGTTCGCGGCGAAGTGCTTCACCGACGCGCCCGGCCCCCGCTCCTGCAGCGCCCGGACGTGCGCGGCCGCCAGGACGCCCGCGAGCAGCGGATCCTCCGAGTAGTACTCGAAGTTGCGGCCGCACAGCGGCGACCGCTTGATGTTGACGCCCGGCCCGAGCGACACGGCCGTCCCGGCGGCGCGCGCCTCCCGCCCGATCGCCGCGCCGACGCGCGCCGCGACCCCCACGTCCCAGCTCGACGCGACCGCCACCGCGGGCGGGAAGCACGTCGCGGGCAGGCTGCGGCGCGGATCGATGTGCTCGCTCGAATCGCCGGGACGGCGGAGCCCGTTCGGCCCGTCGAGCAGCGCGATCGAGGGCAGGCCCGCCTCGTCGATCGCCTCGGTGCGCGTGCAGCTCCGGCCGGACAGCAGCGCGGCCTTCCGCTCCAGCGGCAGCCCGTCCAGTTCGGGGGGTGGCACAGTCGTACGTCCTCTCTCGGGGCCGTTCGGGTTCCTCGCGGCGGGGCCGGTGCGTCGGCGGGCGCGCCGGCGGGCGCGGCCGATGGGAATCGTCGGCGGGACGGCGCGGGCGGGGCAACGGGTTGCCGCGGGTTGTCGTCGCGCGCCTCCCGTACCCGCCAGAGGATGATCGAGCCGCCCAGCAGGGCGAGGAGCGCGGACACCGCGTACAGCGGGGTGTAGTTCGCGCCGGTGCCCGCGCCGATCGCGAGCAGCGGCGGCGCGGTGAGCGGCGCCAGCGCGCCGGGGACCTTCTGCGAGAACGCGTTGATCGCCATGTGGCGGCCCGCCGCGGTGTCCCGCTCCGGCAGCACGTCTAGGACGATGGCCTGGTCGACCGCCGTGAACAGCGCGATGCCGAGGGTCGTCAGCGCGGACCCGGCGAGCAGCACCGGCAGGCTTCCCGCGAACGCCAGGACGAACCCGCCCGCCGCGAAGACCGCGGCGCCCGCGAAGACGAACGGGCGGCGGCGTCCCAGCCGGTCCGACAGATACCCGCCGCCGATCGCCGCCGCCGTCGTCGTGACGACGCCGATCCCGCCGGTGATCGCGACGATCCCGGCGACGTCGGCGAGCGGGATCCCGAGCCGCTGCGCGATGAGGAACGTCAGGTACGTCGTGCTGGACGACTGGCCGAAGAAGAACGCGAAGCGGCCCAGCCAGTTCCACGCGAAGTCCGGATGCGCGCGCGGCGAGAACAGGTACGAGCGGAGCAGGCCCGCCGCGCCGAGCCGATCGGGGACGGCGAGCGTCCGCCCGTCCGGTTCGCGGGCGAACAGCAGGAACGGCACCAGCAGGGCGGCCCCGGCCGCGCCCGGCAGCAGGAACACCAGCAGGCCGCTGCCGCTCACGGCGCCCACCATGAGGACGCCCGCGATGGGCGCGACCTGCATCGTGAACCCCGACAGCCCGGCGACCTTCCCGCGCAGCCGGTGCGGGACCCGGTCGGCCTGCACGTTCCCCAGCGCGCCCAGCGCCGTGCCCCACCCGAGGCTCGCCATGCCCCAGCCGAGGCCCAGCACGACGACGTCCGGCGCCGCCGCCATCACCGGGACGGCGGCCATGCCGAGCGCCGCGCCGCCCAGCAGGTACGGGGCGCGGCGGCCGAGCCGCGACCGGGTCCGGTCGCTGAGCGTCCCCACGATCGGGCCGGACACCAGCGCGAGCACCGACCCGAACCCGAGGATGTACCCGAGGGTCTCCTCCCGGCCCGGCGCCAGCCGGTCGACGCGCAGCGCCAGCGAGTAGGCCATCGGCACGATGAGGGCCATCGACAGGCCGAAGTTCGCCGTCAGCAGCAGGACGACGAAGGCGCGCCCGACCGGGGCGCGGCTCGCCGCGCCGGTCTCGGACGGGTGGGGGTCCGGTGTCACGGGCGTCCGCGCCGGGCGACTTCCCCGAGCCAGGCCAGGCTCGGCTTGGGGCGCCGCTCGAACGTCTCCCGGTCGACCGCGACCAGCCCGAACGTCGGTCCCCAGTGCCCCCACTCGAAGTTGTCGAGCGCGCTCCAGTGGATGTAGCCGCGCACGTCGACGCCGTCGTCGACCGCGGCGAACAGGTGCCGGAGGGCCTCGGCGGTGTAGGCGACGCGGCGCCCGTCGTCGGCGGTCGCGATGCCGTTCTCGGTGACGACGACCGGCACGCCGCCCGTCACGTCCCACGTGTGCCGGACGGCGATGCCAGGCGCGTCCGGCCGGTACGCGTTGCCCGTCAGCGTGGTGTCCGGGCCCTGCGGATGGGGGACGATGCCGTTCTCGTCCACGGACTGGCCGGAGTACGACTGGACGCCGACGAAGTCGTCGCCGCGCGCCGCCTCCAGGTACAGGTCCTCGCGCACGTACCGGATCTCGCGGAGCCGCTCCTCGTTCCCCGGCGTCGCGGTGAGCGCCTGGTTCGCGACCGTCCACCCGACCTTCGCGTCCGTGCGTTCCGCCAGGACGGCACGGGCTGCGCGGTGCGCGTCGGCCAGCCGCCGCCCGACCTCCGGGTCCGGGTCGGGCAGGACGGGACGCGCCGCGCCCTCGACCGTCGGGCTCATCCACTTCTTCGTGTCGCCCGTCGCGGCGGCCGCCTTCGCGGCGCGCGCGGCCCCGGCCATGAGGGCGAGCATGTTCGGCTCGTTGATCGTGCAGACCCACTCGACGCCGTCGAGGATGCCGCACACCGCGCGCACGTACGCCGCGAACCGCTCGATGCCCGCGTCGCCCGTCCAGCCGCCCTCCTCGGCGAACCAGCGCGGGTGCGTGAAGTGGTGCAGGGTGACGACCGGCGCCAGCCCCAGGCCGAGCGCGGTGTCGATCATCCGGCGGTAGTGCGCGAGTTCCGCGCGGGAGAACCGGCCGGGGCTCGGCTCGATCCGCGCCCACTCGACGCCGAACCGGTAGCAGTTCAGGCCCGCGTCGGCGAGCAGCCGCATGTCCTCGGCGTACCGGTGGTAGCTGTCGCAGGCGTCGCCGCTGCGCTCCATCCCGGGCACGCGCTCCTCGCGCACCCACCAGTCGCTGTTGACGTTGTTGCCCTCCACCTGGTGCGGGGCCGTGGCCGCGCCCCAGAGGAAGCCGGGAACGGGACGGGTCATCCGTGGGCTCCTTGTCCGATCTCGGCGGCTCCGGTTTCGGCTCCGGCTCCGGTTTCGGCTGCGGTCTCGGCGTCGTGGAGGCGCCGCCGCTCCGCGCGCCGCCGCGCCTGCTCCTCCGGGTCCGCGACGGGCGCGGCCAGCAGCAGCCGGCGGGTGTAGGGGTGTTCGGGCTCCGCGGTCACCGCGGCGGCCGGGCCGGTCTCGACGATGTCGCCCCGGTACACCACGCTCACCCGGTGGCTCACGTGCCGGACGACCGCGAGGTCGTGCGACACGAACAGGTAGGCGACGCCGGTGCGCCGCTGGATGTCGAGGAACAGGTCGAGCACCCGCGCCTGCGTCGACAGGTCCAGTGCCGACACCGGCTCGTCGCAGACGATCAGCCGCGGCTCCGGGGCGAGCGCGCGGGCGATCGCGACGCGCTGGCGCTGCCCGCCGCTGAACTCGCGCGGGAGCCGCTCCGGCGCGTCCGACGGCAGCCCCACCTGGTCCAGGAGCGCGCGGACCCGCGCCCGCGCGTCCTTCGCGGAGGCGCCCTGCACCACCAGCGGCTCGCTCAGGATGTCGCCGACCGTCAGCGCCGGGTTCAGCGAACCGTACGGGTCCTGGAACACCACCTGAAGGTCGCGGGCGAGGGCGCGGCGCTCGCGCGCGACGCGTGCGTGATGTCCCGGTCCCGGAACCGGACGCGCCCGCCGCTCGGCTTCACGAGGCCGAGGACGGCGCGTCCGATCGTCGTCTTCCCGGACCCCGACTCGCCCACGACGCCGAGCGTCTCGCCCTCACCGACCGTCAGGGACACGCCGTGCAGCACCTCCACCGGGCGCGCCCGGAACCCGCGCCCGGGGTAGGCGACGCGCAGGCCGTCCACGTCGAGGAGCGGCGCCGTCATCGCGTCTCCTTCCCGGCGGACCCGGCGGACCCGGCGGACGGACGCGCGGTGCGTGCGGCGCCGCCGTCCGGGATCGAGTCGAGCAGCATCCGCGTGTAGGGGTGCCGCGGGTCGCCGAAGAGCCCGGCGGTCGTCCCGGTCTCGACGATCTCGCCCCGCCGCATCACCGCGACCCGGTCGCAGACGTCGGCGACCACCCCGAAGTCGTGGGTGACCAGCAGCACCGCCATGTTCAGCTCCTTCTCCAGGTCGCGCAGCAGGTCGAGGATCTCCGCCTGCACGGTCACGTCCAGGGCCGTCGTCGGCTCGTCCGCGATCAGCAGGATCGGGCGGCTGGCGACCGCGCCCGCGATCAGCACCCGCTGCGCCATCCCGCCGGAGATCTGGTGCGGGTACGACCGGAACGTCCGCTCCGGGTCGGGGATGCCGACCCGCTTCAGCAGCGCGAGCACCCGCGCGCGGGCGTCCCGCCGCGAGATCCGGGACGTCGCCGCCGCGCGGACCCCCTCGACGAGCTGGGCGCCGACGGTGAACGACGGGTCGAGGTTCGACATCGGCTCCTGCGGGACGTACGCGATCGACCGGCCGCGGATCCCGCGCAGCCCGCGCTCGCCGAGGCCCAGCAGTTCCCGCCCGTCCAGCCGGATCGACCCGCGGACGACGACGGCCTCGGCGGGCAGCACGCCGAGCACGGCGAACGCCGTCTGCGTCTTCCCCGAGCCCGACTCGCCGACCAGCCCGAGCGTCTCCCCGGACGACAGGTTCAGCGTGACCCCGGAGACGACCTCCTCCAGCCCGCCCGACGGCGTGGGGTAGGCGATCGCGAGTTCCTCGACCGCCAGCAGCCCGCCGGCCGCCGGGACCGCGTCCGCCGCCACGTCCGCCGCCGCGTCCGCCGCCGGGGCCGCGCGTCCGGGCCGGGCCGGGACGGCCTTCGACGGCTTGGGCCGTGCGCCCTGGAGGGTGTCGCGCAGGGCGTTCCCGAACAGCACCAGCGCGGCGTTCAGCACGCCGAGCAGCAGGCTCGGCCAGACGAACTGCAGCGGCTCCTCGTACAGGTTCTGGAAGCCTTCGGAGATCATCGCGCCGAAGCTCGGCGTGGCGCTCGACCCGACGCCGAGGAACGCCAGCCCGGCCTGCACGTTGATGGACTGCCCCGCCAGGAACGCGGCCATGATGACGACCGGCCCCCGGACGGCGACCAGGATGTGCCGTCCCATGATGCGGCGCCCGGTCAGCCCCGAGACGCGCGCGGCGTCCACGTACGGCTCGTTCTTCACCCCGAGGACCTGGTTGCGGACCAGGCGGTACACGCCCGGCGACAGCAGCACCCCGAAGATCGCCATCGTGACCCGGAAGTCGCCGCCGGTCACCGGCATCAGCACGATCAGCAGCAGCAGGCCGGGCAGCGTCATGATGAGGCTGAACACCCACTCGGTGACGCCCCGGATCCGCCGTTCGAAGTACCCGCCGACCAGGCCCGCCGTGACGCCGATGGCCAGCGCGATGGACGTCCCGACGAGCGCCGACACGACGCTGGTGTTGATCGAGTGGAGCAGCCGGGCGAAGATGTCGCGCCCGCTGCCGTCGCCGCCCAGCGGGTACCCCGGCGTGCCCGCGTCGGCGTTGATCGCGTCGAGCGACGCCTCGTTCGGGCCGTGGTCGCCCAGCACCGGCGCCAGCAGCCCCAGCAGGACGATCGCCAGCAGCAGCGCGGCCGTGCCGACGGCCTGCGGGTCCCGCAGCAGCCGCCGCGCCGCCGACCTGCGGCGGGGCACCGCCCGGCCGGTGTCCGCGGTGTCCGCGACGTCCGCGTCAGGGGGACCGGCGGTCGCGTCCGTGGAATCGGTGCTCATCGGATCCGCGCTCAATGGACCCTCGCCTTCGGGTTGAGCCAGCCGTTCACGAGGTCGACGGTGAGGTTCAGGCCCACCACGAGCAGGACCGCGAAGACGCTGACGCCCATGATGATCGGGACGTCGCCCTGCAGCGACGCCTCGAACGCGTACGTGCCGAAGCCCGGCAGCGCGAACACCTGCTCGATCACCAGCGCGCCGCCCAGCATCGCGATGAACTCGAACGACAGCACGGTCAGCGCGGGCCCCGCCGCGTTGCGCAGCGCGTGCCGCAGGACGATCGAACGGGTCGGGACGCCGCGCGTCCGCAGCGTCCGGACGTAGTCGCGGCGCAGCTCGTCGATCATCGATCCGCGGATCTGCGCGGTCAGCGACGCCACCCCGGACACCAGCAGCGCGAGCACCGGGATGAGGATCGTCTGCGCCCAGCGCGACGGGTTCTCGCCGATCGGGGTGAACCCGGTGGCCGGCAGTAGCTCCAGGTTGATCGACAGGACGACGACCAGCACGATCGCGATCAGCAGGTTCGGCACCAGGTAGCCGGTGAGCGAGGCGGCCTGCGCGACCCGGTCCATGACGCCGCCGCGCGTCGCGGCGAACACGCCCAGCGCCACGCTGATCAGGACGGTGCAGGCCAGCGCGACGAGCACGACCGACAGCGTGACGCCGAGGCGGGCGGACACGGCCGGGCCGACCGGCTCGCTCGTGAAGTACGAGACGCCGAAGTCGCCCCGCACCGCGTGCGACGACCAGTCGAGGTACTGGACGAGCACCGGCCGGTCCAGGCCCATGTCGGCCTTCATCGCCCGGACCGTCTCGGGCGTCGCGGCCGGGCCGAGCCGGCCGCGGACGATGTCGTCGAAGGACAGGCTGAGCAGCAGGTACGTGATCAGCGTGACCAGCACCGCGAGCACCAGGCCCGTGGCCGCCCGCCGCAGTGCGTAGAGGAACATGGAAGGGTCTCCTTCGGGGCGTTCACCGGGGTTCGTTGATCTGCGGCGTGTTGCCCTGACTCGGGCGCCCATAAGGGCAACACGCCGCAGGTCAACGTCAGGAGGGGGCCGTCGGCCGCGGCCGAACCGGTCAGCCGGTGGGGCCGAACGTCCGGATGGTGGAGAACACGTTCGAGCCGTCGCCGAGGAACTCGACGCTCCCGTCGGTCGCCCAGTGCCTACCGCTGAAGAAGAGCGGCGTGAACCACGCGTTCTCGACCGTGAAGGCGTTGATCCGCTTGTACAGCTCGGCGGCCTTCGCGGGGTCCGACTCGGCGTTCACCTGCGCCAGGAGCTTCGTCAGCTCGGGGTCGGCGCTGTCGAACACGTTGCGGGAGCCGAGGTTCGCCTGTACCTCGCCCGGTGTGGAGGTGACCCCCTCGACGGAGAAGAACATGCCGTACTTCTTCGAGGTGATCGCCGACACGCTGTTCTGCGGGGGAGTGGGGTCCCAGGTCACCTCGACGCCGATCTCCGCCAGCGACTGGTCGATCGTCGGCTCGAACGGCTTGGTGAAGAACAGGCTCGGCATGTGCACCTCGAACCCGTCCGGGTATCCGGCCTCGGCCATCAGCTTCTTCGCCGCAGCCGGATCATAGGCGTACGTCCGCTCCAGCGCCGGGTCGTACGCGTCGCCCTTCGGGCCGAACACCTGCTGCGTGGGCTTGCCCGCGCCGCGCAGCAACTGCTTGACGATCTTGTTCCGGTCGAACGCCATGTTGATCGCCCGCCGGACCCGCTCGTCGCCGAGCGGCTTCACCCTCGTCCCGTCCCGGTCGGCGAGGGTCAGGCCCCCCATGGCGACCGCCTCGATGAACTTCACGTCGAATCCGGCGCCCTTGAGCCGGTCGACCTGCGTGGTCTCCACGCTGGCCGCGCTGAGCTCGCCCGACTGCAGGGCGTTCACGGTGGCGGTCCGGTCCTTGATCACCCGGATCTCGACGGTCTCGAACGGGTACGCCTTCGCGTTCCAGTAGTCGTCGCGCTTCTTCAGCACGTACTTCGAGGCGTTCACCGTCGACCCGTCAAGGACGTACGCTCCCGAGCCGACCGGGTTCAGGGCCGTGCGCTCGGAGTCCAGGGTCTTCGGATCGCCGATCACGCCGACCGCCATCGTGAACGCGTGCAGCAGCGCCGCGTCCGGCTCTTCGAGGTTCAGCACCACCGTGCTCTCGTCCGGCGTCTCCACGGACTCGACCGCCGCCAGCTTGAACTGGTTGGGGCCCGGCTCCTTCATCGTCCGTTCCAGGGTCGCCTTCACGGCGGCCGAGTCCACCGGGGCGCCGGTGCTGAACGTCATGCCGTCCTGCAGCTTCAGGGTGAGGGTCTTGCGGTCGTCCGAGTAGCTCCAGCTCTTGGCCGCGTTCGGCTTCAGCTCGCCCGTGTTGTCGTGCCGCAGCAGCGTGTCGTAGACCGAGCTCCAGACGTACGCCTGGGTGCCGTCCGTCAGCTCCACGGGGTCGAACGAGTTGGGCGCGCCCTGGACGGCGAGGGTCAGCGTCCGCTCGTCCGCCGGCGGCTGCCCGCCCGACGTGCCGCAGGACGCCGCGGCCAGTACCGCGGCCATGGCCGCGATCGAGGTGAGGACCCGCGGTCGCATCCGCTGGCCTGAGGATCGATTACGCATCGTGGGGGTTCCTTCATCCGGGTGAACGGTGGGGTGGACGGGACGTTTCGCCTGGATTACGGGTCCATCAGACGTTCGGGCCGTGCGCGGCGGCAAGCAGTTGCCATATGTTGTCTTCACCAGCAGAGAACATGGTTCTCACAGCGGTGGAGGTGAGTGCGGATGACCGGTGGCGCGAACGGTTCCGGCAGGCCCCCGACGATCTACGACGTGGCGAAGGCGGCGGGCGTGGCCACCTCGACGGTGTCCCGCGCCTTCGCCCGGCCGGGCCGCGTCAACGCCGAGACCGCCGAGCGCATCCGGCGGGTGGCGACCGAACTCGGGTACCGCACCGTCCCGGCGTCCCCGGCGGCCACCGGCGCCCGCACGTCGATGCTCGCCCTCGTCGTCTCCGACGTCACGAACGCCTTCTACGCCGAGATCATCCGGGGCGCCGAATCGGCCGCCGCCGAAGCGGGCTACGTCCTGCTGCTCATCGACGCGCAGGAGTCCGACACCCTCGAACGCGACAGCCTCCGCCGCGCGCTGCCCGGCGTCGAGGGAATCGTCCTCGCGGGCACCCGCCTGCCCGACTCCGCCATCCGCGTGGTCGCCGGGCAGCGCCCCACGGTCGTCCTCAACCGCGACGTCGCGGACGTCCCGAGCATCGTCCTCGACGACGCCTGCGGCACCCGCTTGGCCGCCGAGCACCTCGCCGGGCTGGGCCACCGCGCGCTGACCTACGTCGCCGGGCCGGAGGCGTCGTGGGCGGACGGGATGCGCTGGCGCGGTCTCCGCGAGTCGGCCGCGAACCTGGGGCGCCGGGCGCAGCGCGTCGGCCCGTTCGCCCCCACGGTCGCGGGCGGCCGCGCGGCGGCCGCCTGTCTGCGCGCCGACCCGCCGACGGCCGTCGTGGCCTACAACGACCAGCTCGCGATCGGCCTGATGCTCGCCCTCCAGGCCGCCGGAGTCCGGGTGCCCGAAGACGTGAGCGTGATCGGCTTCGACGACATCTTCCCCGCCCGGATCGTCTCTCCGGGACTGACCACCGTGGCCGCCCCGCTGCGCGCCCAGGGCAGGGCGGCGTCCACGCCGTGCTCGCCCACCGCGGCGAGCCCGCGAGCCCCGCCGTGCGGGCGATGCCGCTCCCCGCGCGCCTCATCGTGCGCCGCTCGACCGCCCGGCGCCGCCGCATGGACGTCGCCGCGGGCGGCACCGGCACCGGCCCCGGCCGCACGTGACGCCCGTCAGGAGGCGGCGCCGCCGCGCCCGTCCTCCCGGACCGGTGCCGGGCGAACGGTGATCACGTCGAACAGGTCCATGACGGGCAGGTCGATGACGAGAGCGTCCCCGTCCATCCGTGTGCCGAGCTTCTGCCGGGTCACCAGCGAGGTGGCCGTCTCGTTCCCGGCCGCATGGTGCAGCACCAGACGTCCGTCGCGGACGGGCACATGCGGACCGAACGAGCGCCGTCGTGCTCCCGTCTGGTTGATCAGGTGCACCACGTATCCGTCATCGTCGCGCCCCAGAACGAGTTCGACCTGCTCGGGCAGTGCCGCGCCGACCCGGCGTCCGCCAGCGGCTCCACCACGCGCAGCAGGTGCTCGCGGATCTCGGTCTTGGCGAACTCCCGGTACGTGCGGCCGATGGTCCACGGGATCATGGCCGACACACCGGATCCGTAGTGGATCGAGGCGACCGCCGGGTCGCCGCCGGGGACGTGGCCGTGGCTCAGCTCCGGCGGCCCCCACGGGGCCTGGGCGAGAACGGACCCCGCCTTGTCGCAGCCCGGTTTCCAGACGTAACGGGCACTGCTGCCGTACACCGGGACGACGGACCCCACGAACCGGCCCTCGTGGGCGTGCGGCTGCTCGTCCAGAGTGGCGTACGTCGACCACACCTCCTTGCCGGACACGGGGGCGCCGATACGGCGCGCCGCCGGACTCGCCGCCAGTGCCACGCCGCCCTCCGGCGTGGTTCCGCCGCCGCCGGTGGTGAGCAGGTTCCCGCCGCGTTCGACGAACGCGTCCAGCGCCTCGGCCGTGTCGGTCCCGAGGGGGCCGACGTCGGGCAACGCGACGAGCCGGTAACGGTCCAGCCGGCCGGCGGCGTCCATCGCCGCCAGGTCGCCGAGCCCGACCACGTCGAAAGGCAGATGCCTCTCCTGCAGCGCCCGGTACAGCCCGCGGAACTCCTCCAAGGCGTCGAGACGGCCCGGGTGCCGACCGCGCTCGCCTCCGGGCCGCACCAGAGCGATCGTCGCGGCGGGCCGCAACGCCGCGTAGAGGTCGTGCCGCTCGCGGTGGAACCGGGTCACGGTCCGGGCCAGCGAGACGCTCGCCATCGGCAGCCGTCCCGGTGCGCCGAGGATGTAGGTCGAGGGATTACCGCCGCGCGCGATCGCCTGGATCAGGTGCTGGGCGACGTGTTCGGGCTGCTCCGCGCCCATGCGGTACGTCGAATCGACGTGCGCGACCGCGTTCAGGACGAGCGGTCCCCTCGTCCCGGCCGACACGTGCGCACTCACCGTCTCGGCGGTCGCATGGGGCCACAGCTCCTTGCCGGGCATGTGCCGGAAGGCGTTGTTGCCCTCGCTGTACAGCATCGGGGCGCCCTTGGTCAGGACGAACGCGAGGTCGCGGTCGCGCGACGCCACATGGTCGGTGTACTTCCGCCCCAGCTCTTCCAGCGTGGCGGCGGTGTAGCGCAGCCACAGGGGAAGGTCTGTGGTCTCGTGGGTATCGGGGAGTGCGCGGCCGTTGCTGAACTCGGCGAACCGCTCGGCGCACGACGCGCAATGGCAGACGCCGTGGACGACCTCGCTGTAGTCGCGCTCGTTGAAATTGAACCAGTTGACGAAGAAACCGCCGACGGCGTACCGGTCGAGGATCTCGTCCAAGATCTCCAGCGCGCGCCGCTGGTAGTACTCGCCCGCCGGGCACGTGCTGTAGAGCGCGTTGTAGACCTGCGGCTCGCCCGCCGCCGACCTGAACAGCCACCCGGGATGCTCCGCGGCGACCGCGGCGGCGACCTTGGATAGGTCGAGCCGCGCGATCACCCGGACGCCCCGCCGCTCGGCGGCCGTCACGGCGTCGCCCAGCAGGTCCCCGGAAGGGCGGTCGGCGAGGAAGGGGTTGCGCGTCTGGAACGGCAGATCGGTCGGATGGAACGCGACGATCCCGCCGGCGTTGACCAGCCAGGTGTCGGCGCCGTGGTCCTCGATGACGTCGAGTGCGGCCTCGACGTCCATGGTGGCGTCGATTTCCTGGAGGTTCGTCTGGAAGACCGTGAACGGTTTCCGCCACCTGCCCGGCATCAGCCCGTCCGCCCGTCCAGGAGCAGTTTGAGCGCCGCGTGGTCGTGGTCGCCCAGGCCCGCGGCCACCGCCGCGTTCATCAGCTGGTGCACCAGGCCGGAGACGGGCAACGACACGTCGAGCCGGGCCGACGCCTCCACGGCGAGCCCCAGGTCCTTGCGGTGGAGCGCGACGCGGAAGCCCGGCTCGTACTCGCCCTTGAGCATTCGCGCGCCGTGCACGTCGAGCACCCGCGACGACGCGAACCCGCCCAGCAGGGCGTCGCGGACGGCGCCGGCGTCCACACCCGCGGCCTCGGCCAGGCGCAGCGCCTCGGCGACCGCCTCGATCGTCACGCCGACCACGATCTGGTTCGCCGCCTTCGCCACCTGACCGGCCCCGGCCGCGCCGATGTGGGAGACGCGCCCCCCGAGGACCTCGAAGATCGGCGCGGCCCGCTCGACCGCCGTCCGGTCGCCGCCGACCATGATCGACAACATTCCCTCGCGCGCCCCGGCCTCCCCGCCGGACACCGGGGCGTCCAGGTACTCGCCACCGGCCGCCGCGACCTCGGCGGCGAGCCCGCGCTCCGCGGCGGGCGAGATCGAGCTCATGTCGATGACGAGGGTGCCCGGCCGCAGCGCGGCGAGCACGCCGTCCTCGCCGCGCATCACCGCTTCGACGTCGGGGGTGTCCGGGAGCATGAGGACGACGGCTTCGCCGTCCCGCGCCGCTTCCGCCGCGGACCCCGCGAACCGCGCCCGTCCGCCCAGGACCTCGCGGGCCGGCGCGCTGTCGCGGTAGACGGTGAGCCGGTGACCTGCGGCGATGAGGTTGGCGGCCATCGGCCGTCCCATCACGCCCAGGCCGATGAAGCCGATGTCCATGTCCATCTCCTCGGATAGTCGGTGGTCACGTCCGGGACTCGCCGCGCGGACGGTTCAGGGCGTGCGCCGTCAGGGCCGCCGCGACCTCCTCCGGCGCCGCCGCCGGTGCGAGATGCGCGACTCCCGGAAGGATCTCCAGCCGCGCCCGCCGCATCGCGTCCGCGATGGCGCGCTGCTCGTGCGGGGGCGTGGCCGGGTCCTCCGCGCCGCCCAGGACCAGCGTGCGCGCGTCGATCCCGACCAGGTCGGCGCGGACGTCCGCGTCGGCGAGGACGTCGCAGCCGACCGCGTACCCCTCCGGGTCGGTCGAGCCCAGCATGTCGGCGTAGGCCCGCACGACGTCGGGCCGTGCGCGCCGGTAGTCGGGTGCGAACCAGCGGTCCAGCACGGGCGGGACGATCGCCGCCGTGCCCCGCCGCCGGACGAGGTCCGCCCGCTCGACCCAGCTCCGCCGATCGAGCACCGCCGCGCAGCACATGACGGCGAGGGACGCGACGCGGTCCGGCGCCGTTCGCGCGGCGCGAAGGGCGATCATGCCGCCGATCGAGATGCCAGCGAGGTGGACCGGTCCGGTACCGAGACCGTCGACGACGCCCAGCACGTCGTCGACGAGGTCGTCGAGACCCTGCGGTACCGCGTAGTCCGCGGCGGTGCCGTGACCGCGCTGGTCGAATCGCGCCACGTCGAACGAATCGGTCAAGAACGGTACGACGTCGTCCCACAGGGCGGTGGTGGTGCCCAGCGAGTTCAACAGGACCATCGTGCCGACGGCGCCGCGCGGGCCGGTCGCCCGGTCCAGGACGATGTCCGGGGAGCCGCCGTCGCGGCGGCCGATCTGTGCCACGTCGCTTGCAGACATCGAACGTCCTGACTGTCGGGAGTGTGGAGTCGCGCCGGTGCCCGGTGGTCTCAATCGCGCCGATTCGGCGTGTAGACGTCGCGTTCGGTCAGCGCGTTCAGGAGAGGTTCGCCGGCGCGGTAGCGCCGGATGTTCTCGACGACGATGTCGATCGAGCGCTGGGTGCGGTCCGGGACGGCCGGGGTCACGTGCGGGGTGATCACGACATTGGGGAAGTCCCAGAGCGGCGATTCCGGAGGAAGCGGCTCGGGCGTGGCCACATCGAGTCCGGCGCCCGCGATCTCTCCGGTCCGCAGGGCCTCGATGAGGGCGTCCTGATCGATGATCTCCCCGCGTGCCATGTTGATGACCAGGGCGGTGTTCTTCATCCGCGCGAACTCGCCGGTCGAGAAGAGGTGGCGGGTGGCGTCGGTCAGCTGTGCCGCGATCATGACGACGTCGGCTTCGTCGAGGAACGACCCGAACGGGTCCCCGTCGTCCGATGACAGCATGACGTCCACGTCCGCGGCCTTCTCCGCGGGGCGGCGCCGGTACACGATCACCCGCATGCCGAACGCCTTGCCGAGGCGCGCCATCTCCCGGGCCGTGTGGCCGTAACCGACGATGCCCAGCGTCCGGCCCCAGAGCGCGAGCTTCTTCTCGTAGCCGTCGATGAAGCGCCAGCGGTGCGCGTCCTGCATGCCGAACAGGCCCCGGGCGTCGAAAGCGAGCGCGAGCGCGAAGTAGAACCCGTGCTGGGCCAGCGCGGGGGCCGAACGGCCCGCGGAGCCGGTGACGATCAGTCCCCGCTCGAACACCTCGGGCCGCGCGGATCTGGTGAGACCGGAGTGGTCGCAGTGCACCCACCCGAGGCGCGGCGCGGCGAGATACCGTTCGTCCAGGTCGCCCGTGATGACGGCGACGTCCGCGTGTTCGAGCGCACGGGCGATGCCCGCGTCGTCCCACGGCGCGACGTGGACGAACTCCGCCGGGGCGAACGCCCGACGCAGCCGCTCCAGTTGATCCGGTTCGAACATGAGTGTCGAGAGCACGGAGCGAATGGTGCGATCCCGATCATCCGGCCGCATGAAACGGACCCCGCGTCATAGTGGCTTACCTCCGATGGCGCGCCGAACGCGGGCGCCGAGCCGATGCGTCGGTTCATCACAACGGCCCGAGGTTCCGTCCGGCAACGGCTTGCCATCTGTTGCCGTGACGCCGTCTGTTGCCGTGACGCCGCGTCGGCCCCGCCGCCTTCACGGCGGCAACACGTGGCAACCTCTTGCCGCCCCTCGTGGGCAGCACGTCTGATGCCGGGTGACCGACGGGCCGCGCGGCGGGAGAACCGTGCGTCCGGTGAGCCCGGCAGTTCTCAGGGACGACCATGACTTCGACATTCGCCCGCACCCGTACCATGCGGGCCGCTCTCGTCACGACGGCGCTCGCACTGCTCATCGCCCTCTCCGCCGTCGCGCCGTCCGAGGCCGCCGCGCGGCCCGCCGCGCTCGCCCCGGCGACCGTCTCGGTCGACTTCGCCGACCGGCGGGGTGTACTGCGGCGGTCGGAGCGCTACAACAACTACGCCAACGAGAACGCGTTCATCGAACAACGTTCCGCCGACGCGCGCTTCCTCAACGAGCAGGGACTGCATCAGAAAGTCCATCGGGTGTGGCTCGACTACGCGTTCGAGCAGTGCAGCATCGAGACCGGCACGTGCGATTTCTCCGGTAACACGGACGCCTACCTCACCGATGCCGGCCACCTGTCGGACTCGGTGCTGGTGAACCTGAACCCGGACGAGTTCATTCGCGGCGAGCGGCCGCTCAAGGACCTGCAGCCCCTCTTGGAGGTGATGCTCGGCGACCTCAAGAAGAAGTACCCGGCCGTGAAGTATGTCGAGGTGTTCAACGAGCCGGACTGGAAGTATCACGGGCACGAACGCCACGACGGCCGTCCGGCGGACGAGGTCACCCTGCGACCGGGCGACCTGTACCGCTTCTACGCGCCGTTCTACAAGGCGGCCAACGAGGTCGACGAGGGCGTGCGGCCGGCCGACCGGCTCCAGATCGGCGGTCCGGCGATCAGCGTCATGGATCCCGAGTGGATGAAGCCGTTCCTGGACGACTACGCCGCCGACCGCGACCCGCACAAGCGTCTGGACTTCATCAGCTACCACGCCTATATGAAGTGGGACGACGACTACCAGGTCCCCACCTTCTACAAGTCCGACCTGCGGCAGGTCTCCTCGGAACGCGGTGACATCCTGACGTGGCTGAGAGAACGCCGCATCCGAGGGCGCGTCCCGAGTTTCATTACTGAGACCGGAATCTATCCCGGCCCGTCCTATGACGACCGGACCGGTACGACCGACTATCTTCGGCAGGCGGCCGGTATGGCCACCTACAACTACGTGTACTCGCGGCAGCCCGACACCTACATGTTCAACTGGGTCGTTCGGCACTTCGCCGAAGGACGCAAGGACCAACTGGTGACACGGGTCGACGACGGGCCCGTCCCCACCGGGATCTTCACGCCCTACGGCAACATGATGCTGATGCAGTCCAAGATGAAGGACATCGAGGTGTCCGCCACCGTCTCGGGCAGCCGCGAGGACGACAACGGCGTCTACGCGATCGCCTCGAAAGACCGAACGGGCGCATCGCTCATGGTCTGGAACTGGCAGCACACCAACGACCGGAGCCACCGGGCCACGATCCACATGTCCCGGCTGCCGCGGCGGCTCGGACGCGGCCCGGTCCGCCTGCGGATGTTCAGAATCGACCAGACGACGAGCAATTACTTCACCGATCCGGCCGGGGCCGGCCTCCGGCAGGTCTCCGACGAGATCGTCAGGCCCGGCGCGCACCATGACGAGACGATCGATCTCAAGCCGAACGCCTGTACCTCATCCTCATGGAACCCGCATGACGCGGTCCTGAGGCCGGGCTTCGTCCGCTCTCCGACGCCGCCTGAGAGTATCAATCTTGATATGGAGAATGTTATTCTTCGTGCGTCTCGCAGGTCGGTGGTCGAGGAGGGCGTCGGTGAAGGCTCTGCGTTGCCCGGTCCACGGTTCCCTGGACGATCTGGAGGTGGGCGAGCTGCCCGACCCGGTCGCCGGGCCCGGTGAGGTCGTCGTCGAGGTGCACGCCGCCGCGGTGAACTTCTCCGACATCCTGATCGTCAAGGGGACGTACCAGGTGGCGGCGCCCGTCCCGTTCACCCCGGGCAGCGAGTTCGCCGGACGGGTCGTCGAGGCGGGGGCCGGCGTCGAGGGTCTCGCCCCCGGCGACGCGGTCATGGGCTCGACGTTCGTCGGCGCCTTCGCGCAGCGGGTCGCGGTCCCCGCGACCGGCCTGACGGCGCTGGCCCCCGGCACCGACATGCGGGCCGCCGCCGCCTTCGGCGTCGCCTACGCCACCGCGCACCATTCGCTCACCCTGGCGGCCCGGCTCGTGCCGGGGGAGACCCTGGCCGTGCTGGGCGCGGCGGGCGGCGTCGGCCTCGCCGCGGTCGAGGTCGGACGGCTGCTCGGCGCGCGGGTGATCGCGGTCGCCTCGTCCGCGGCCAAGCGTGCGCTGTGCCTGGCCAAGGGCGCCGAGGTCGCGCTGCCCTACGACGACCTGAAGCGGCGGCTGGCCGCTGCGGGCGGTGCCGACGTGGTCCTCGACCTGGTGGGCGGCGAGCACGCCGAGCCCGCGCTGCGGGCGATGCGCTGGGGCGGACGGTTCGTGTCCGTCGGCTTCGCCGCGGGCGACATCCCGCGCATCCCGCTCAACCTCGTCATGCTCAAGGGCGTCACGGTCGGCGGGTTCGAGATCGGCGGCTGGGGACGGCGCGACCCCGAGGCGCTGCGCCGCGGCCGCGCCGAGCTGGCGCGGCTCTTCGCGGACGGGAAGCTGGAACCGCACGTCCACGCCGTCTACCCGCTGGAGCGCGGGGCCGAGGCGCTCGCCGCCGTCGCGAACCGAACCTCCGCGGGCAAGGTGCTGATCGTCCCCGGGTGAGGGTGATTCTGGGCATGTGAACGGCTTTGGCCGGGCCGTGCGAGCGATGATCTGCGGCGGGTCGTTTGCGCCCCGCCCGAACGGGTGTCAGAATACGGTTCGTGTGAGCGAGAATCCGATTTCCGGTGACGGTGTCGCCAGCCGGATCGCCCAGCGCGCCCTGGTCGAGCGCGGTGCCACGTACACCGGCGAGGTGCGGCGCCTGCTCGACGCCGCGCTCGAGGTGATGCGGCAGCGCGGCACGACGACGCGTCCGCGCGTGGCCGACATCGTGCGCGCGGCGGGGCTGTCGAACGACGCGTTCTACCGGTACTTCCCCTCCAAGGACGCGCTGGTCGTCGCGTTGCTCGAAGACGGGACCGAGCGGCTGCGCGGCTACGTAGCGCACCAGATGAGCAAGGAGCCGACCCCGGAGGGCAAGGTCCGCCGCTGGGTCGAGGGCGTGCTCTCGCAGGCGCGCGAGGAGATCGGCACGAACACGCGCGCCGTCCTGTGGAACGCGGGCGCGGTGAGCGAGGTCATCGGTTCCACGCCGCCCATCGCCAGCAAGCGGCTCGCCGGGCTCCTCGCCGAACCGTTCGGCGACCTCGGCAGCGCCGACCCGGACTTCGACGCCTCGCTCGCCGCGTACGCGACCTTCGGCAAACTGGGCGACTACGTGTGGGGCGGCGGGGAACCCACGGACGACGACGTCCGGCGCATCGCCGACTTCTGCCTCCGCAAGATCTCGCCCGCCGCCCCGCCGTCATGAACCGTGATCGGAGTCGAGCCCCGGCGGCACCCAGTTCGGGGCGCGCTTCTCCATGAACGCCTTCATCCCTTCGCGGGGTTCGGGTGATTCTTCCAGGGCCCAGAACATGGTCTGGTAGTCGATGAAGCCGTAGCGTTCGTTCAGCATGCGTTTGACGTGCATGCGGGTCATGGGCGGTGTCTGGAGGATTTCGCGGGCGGCTCGGGTGGCTTCGTCCTGGAGTCGGTCGTGGGGGACGACGCGGGAGATGACGCCGAGCCGGTGGGCTTCGGCGGCGTCGAAGCGGCGTGCCGACAGCAGCAGGTCGCGGGCGACGGCGATGCCGACGTGGGCGGGCAGGACGGCCGAGAAGGTGGCGTCGGGGATGCCGCGCAGCAGTTCGGGGGCGCGGAAGGTGGCGCGGTCGCTGGCGACGGCGATGTCGGCGAGCATGGCGATCAGCAGGCCCCCGGCCTGGCAGATGCCGTTGACCGCGGCGATCACCGGTGCGCGGCTGTCGCGGATGGTCAGGAAGGGCAGCATTTCGTGGCCGATGTCGGGGACGTCCGCGTCCCTGGGGTCGGCGCGTCCGCCCAGGTCGCCGCCGGGGGCGAACACGTCGCCGGTTCCGGTGATGACGAGAGCCGCCAGGTCGGGATCGGTGTTGGCCAGGCGTACGGCGCGTTTGATGCCGAAGTACATCGCCGGGGTGAAGGCGTTCCTGGCTTCGGGCCGGTCGATGAAGCACCAGCCGATCGGCCCCCGGCGTTCGAGTCGCAACCCGGCGGCGCCCAGATCGTCCCCCACGTGCCTCACCTCTTTCCCGTCCCAAGTCCCACCGGGCCCGCGCCCGGCCATTGCGTCTTCCCGATAGTGAAAATATCCTTCTCAAAGCCAAGAATTCAATTCTTGTCAGTGGAGGAGTCCGTACGATGACGGAGCCGATGACGCCGACCCGGCATGCCCGGCAGTCCCCCGACCGTCCGGCGATCGTGATGGGGGCGAGCGGCGAGGTCGTGACGTTCGCGCAGTTGGAGGAGCGGTCGGTGCGGTTCGCGCGGGCGCTGCGCGCCCGTGGCCTGCGGGTCGGTGACCACATCGCGATCCTGATGGAGAACAACCGGGCGTTTCTGGAGGTCGCGTGGGCGGCGCAGCGTTCGGGCCTGTACTACACCGCGATCAACAGTCATCTGCGTGCGGGTGAGGTGCAGTACGTCCTGGACGACTGCGGCGCCGTCGCGCTGGTGTCCAGCGAGGCGATGGCCGGGGTGGTCGCCGGGCTGGACCTGGCGCGGGTCCCGCTGCGGGTGGCGGCGGCGGGGGAGGTCCCGGGTTTCGAGCGTTACGAAGACCTCCTGGCCGCCTCCTCGGCCGATCCCCTCCCGGACGAGTGCGAGGGCCGGGAGATGCTGTATTCGTCCGGGACGACCGGGCGGCCGAAGGGCGTGCGCAAGCCGCTGCCGGGCACGCCGCTGGGGGATCCGGCGTCGCCGCCCGTGCAGATCGCGAACGGGCTGGTGCTGCAGGGCACCGGTCCGGGCGCGGTCTACCTGTCTCCCGCGCCCTTGTATCACGGTGCGCCGCTGGTGTTCTGCATGTCGATGCACCGCATCGGCGGGACGGTCGTGGTGATGGAGGAGTTCGACGCCGCGTACTGCCTGGAGTTGATCGAGCGGTATCGGGTGACGCACGCGCAGTTCGTCCCGACGATGTTCGTGCGGATGCTGCGGCTGCCCCGCGAGGTCCGGGAGCGGTTCGACCCCTCCAGCCTGGTCAACGTCACGCACGGGGCGGCGCCGTGCGCGGTGCCGGTGAAGCGGCGGATGCTGGACTGGTGGGGGCCGATCGTCCACGAGTACTACTCCGGCACCGAGGACGTCGGCCACACCGCCATCACGCCGCAGGAATGGCTCGCCCACCCGGGCTCGGTCGGCAGGCCGGCGCAGGAGTGCCACATCGTCGGCGAGGACGGGCGGGACCTGCCGCCCGGGCGGCCGGGGGCGGTGTACTTCGCGGGCGGGCGGCCGTTCGAGTACCACAACGATCCGGAGAAGACGGCGTCGGTGACCAACGACAAGGGCTGGCGCACCCTGGGCGATATCGGCTACCTGGACGAGGACGGCTACCTCTACCTCACCGACCGCCGCGCGCACATGATCATCTCGGGCGGGGTGAACATCTATCCGCAGGAGGCGGAGAACGCGCTGGTCGGTCATCCCGCGGTGGCCGACGTCGCCGTCATCGGCGTCCCGGACGAGGAGATGGGCGAGGCGGTCAAGGCGGTCGTCCGGCTCACCGGGGACGCCGCGGCGAGCCCGGCGCTGGCCGCGGAACTGATCGCCCACTGCCGGGCGGAACTGGCGACCTACAAATGTCCCAGAAGCGTCGACTTCGTCGACGAACTGCCGCGCGATCCCAACGGCAAGCTTTACAAACGTCTTCTACGCGAGCGCTACGGCGCCGACCGAACCGGAGCCACCCCATGACGCGCGGGAGAAGGCGCGGCGGTCACTTGGCGGCGACGCCGCCGTAGACCCAGGCGCCGCCGCTCGCGGCGGCCTCGGCGTCGTCGGCGTGCCACCGGTTGACCTTGACCAGTCCCGGTTCGACGAGGGCGAGGCCGTTGAACAGGCGCAGGATCCGGTCGTGGTCGCGGAAGACCATGGGCGCCGACGCGTTCTCGTAGGCGGCCTCGATGATCTCGACGAGTTCGGCGGGCCGGTCGTCCAGGGTGCTGTGGGAGATGACGAGGCGGCTGCCGGGCGCCATGCGGTCGGTGAAGGCGGCGACGATGCCCGCGGGGTCCTCGGCGTCGGTGACGAAGTGCAGCATGGCGTTGAAGATGACGCCGACCGGGCGGTCGAAGTCGATGAGGCGCGCCACGGCGTCGGAGGCGAGGACGGTTTCGGGGGTGCGCATGTCGGCCTGGAGCGCGGCGGTGCGGTCGTCGGCGGCCAGCAGCGCGCGGGCGTGCGCGATGACGATCGGGTCGATGTCCACGTAGACGACGCGGGCGTGCGGGTGGACGCGCTGGGCGATCTCGTGGACGTTGCCCTGGTTGGGCAGTCCGGCACCGAGATCGATGAACTGGTCGATGCCCTCCGCGGCGATGCGGGCGATGGCGCGGCCGAGGAAGCGGCGGTTGGCGCGCAGCGCCTCGACGCCGTCCGGGATGGAGGCGATGAGGTGGCCCGCGAGTTCGCGGTCGGCGGCGTAGTTGTCCTTCCCGCCGAGCACGTAGTCGTACATGCGGGCCACGTTCGGGGTGTTCGGGTCGATCCCCTGCGGCACGTCTGGCTGCTGCGACACCGGTGAATCCCGTCTGCCGTGGGCGTTGGCCGTCGAGAACGAGCTTAGAAGGCAAGATCGCACGAAAGCGGTGATTTGTGTAATTCACTGTGCCACGATGGCGCTGATCATCGTCCGGCGCATGGAGCGCACATGGAATTCAGCCTCAACGGCGAGCCCGTTGACGTCGGTGTCGAGCCCGAGGAGACCGTGGCGCGGGTGCTGCGGGAGCGGATGGGGCTGACCGGGACCAAGGTCGCCTGCGGCACGGGAGTGTGCGGCACGTGCACCGTTCTGGTGGACGGGAGCACGGCGGCGAGCTGCCTGCTGCCGGCCGAGGCGGTCGCGGACCGCAAGATCACGACCGTGGAGGGGCTCGGCGGCGACCATCCGGTGCAGCGGGCCTTCGCCGCGCACGACGCGCTCCAGTGCGGCTACTGCACGCCGGGCTTCGTGGTGGAGGCGGCGGCGTTCACGGACCGGTGGCGGGCCGCGAACGGCATGGCCGAGCCGTCCCGGGAACAGATCGCCGAGGCCCTCGCCGGACACCTGTGCCGCTGCGGAGCGTACGTCGGCATCTACGCGGCGGTCGCGGCGGCGTGCAGGGGCGAGCACGACGAGGGCACCGTGACTCCGGCCCGCGTGGAAGCCCTCAGCAAGATCACGGGCGCGGCGCGGTACACGGCGGACGTCGTCCTGGAGGGGCAGCTCGAAGGTGTGATCGTCCGGTCGCCGCACCCGCACGCGAAGGTGGGCGACATCCGCTACGACGGGCCGCTGGCCGAGCTGCTGCCGCCGGACCGCGTCGTCCGGTACGCGGGCCAGCCGGTGGCCGCGGTCGCCGCGCCCACCCGGGCCGAGGCGCTCGCGGCGGCGGCGCGGGTCGAGGTGGACTACACGGTGCTGCCCGCGGTCCTGTCGCCGGACGCGGACACGGTCGTCTACCCGACCGAGGAGTCCCGCAAGCGGGCCCCGCGCGCGAGCGAGGGCCCGCTCGCGTCCGCCAGGTGGGACGGCAACGTGCGCGGGCCCGCCACCATGAGCTGGCGCGACCGCACCGCCGTGAAGCGCATCGACAAAGCCCGCGACGGCGACGGCCGGACGCTCGTGGAGGCCACCTACACGACCGCCGTCCAGGCCCACACCTGCATGGAGCCGCACGGCTGCGTGGCCCGCTGGGAAGACGGCGACCTGCGTCTCCACCTGTCCACCCAGGCGGTGACCCGCGTCGCCGCGCAGGCGGCCGAGCGCTGGAAGCTCCGCCCGGAACAGGTCCATATCGTGGCCGAGCATGTGGGCGGCGGTTTCGGCTCGAAGGTCAACGTCACCTCCGACGTGGTCGCCGCCGTCGAGCTGTCCCGCCTGCACGACGCGCCGGTACGGGTCGTTCTCACCAGGCCGGAGGAGCTCGTCGACGGCGGCACCCGCCCCGGGGTGCGCATCGAACTGGCGCTCCTCGCCGACGCCGACGGCGGGCTGTCCGCCTTCACGATGGACGCGCACGGCGACTCCGGCGTCTCCATCGGGTCCAACGCGGCCTGGCACTCGCGGTTCTTCTACGGCAACGCGCCCCGCCGGATCCGCGACTACGACCACATCACCAACCGCGCCCCCGGCATCCCCTTCCGCGGCCCCGGCCTGCCGCCGATGCTGTGGGCGCTGGAGCAGACCGTCGACGAGGTGGCGCTGCGCCGCGGCGAGGACCCCATCGCGCTGCGCCGCCGCTGGGACGGCAACACCAAGCGGCACGCGCTGTACGACCGGGCCTCGGCCCTGCCCGTGTGGCGCGGGCGGACGGACCCCGGCGGCGGCCGCCATCGCCGCGGCGTGGGCGTCGCGGCGGCCAACTACATGTACTTCCTCGACCCGGGCACCAAGGTGGAGCTGACGGTCGAGGAGGGCGTCGTGGTCGCCCGCATCGCCACCCAGGACATCGGGACCGGCAGCCGCTCGGTGATCGCCGAGGTCGTGCGGTCCGAGCTCGGCCTGCGGCCCGGCCGGGTGCGCGTCGAACTCGGCCGCAGCGACCACGCCTACGGACCGTCCGCCGCCAGCAGCTGCTCCACCCCCTCCATCGCCCCCGCGGCCCAGAACGCGGCCCGGCGCCTGCGGAAGGCCCTCGGCACCCGCTCCCTCGACGAGGCCGAGGGGCTGCGGGTCGTCGGCGGACGGCCCCGGGACCGCCGCGGCTACGTCACCCCCTTCGCCCTCGACCACTTCGCGATCGGCCGCGGCTTCTCGGGAGCCGTCGTCGTCACCGAGGTCGAGGTGGACACCCTGCTCGGCCGCGTCAGGCCGACCCGGGTGTGGAGCGGCGTGGCCGCCGGTCACATCTACGCGCCCAGGCCGGCCCGCAACCAGTGCGAGGGCGGAGTCGTGCAGGGCATCGGCTACGCCCTGTTCGAGCAGCGCCAGGAGGACCCGGCCACCGGCACCGTCCTCACCACGAACATGGAGGACTACCGCATTCCCGGCATCGCCGACACTCCGGAGATCGACGTGTACTTCCACACCGAGGGCTGGGACCACGTCCCCGGCCGCGGCGTCGGCCTCGGCGAGATCTGCACCATGGCCGTCGCCGCGTCGATCGGCAACGCCGTCAGGCACGCCACCGGATGGCGCCCGCACGACCTGCCGATCCGGCCCGACCTGCTGCTGGAGGGGATCGGCACGTGACCGCGATCGAGGACGCCGCCCGGACCGTCCGCGACACCGGCGGCGAGTTCCGCGCGGGCGGCACCGACGTCATGACCCGCGCGACCCGCCCTCCGGTCGACCTGCTCGGCATCCCCGGCCTGCGCGGCACCACCTGGGGACCGGACGGCGCCGCCCGCATCGGCGCCCTCGCCACCGTCGCCGACCTGCTCGCCGACGACCGCCTGTCCGCCGCCTACCCCGCGCTCGCGGCCACGGCCGCCGCCGTCGCCACCCCGCAGATCCGCAACGTCGCCACCGTCGGCGGCAACCTCCTCCAGCGCAACCGCTGCTGGTACCCGCGCAACACCGCCCTCGCCTGTCACCAGACGGGAGGCGACACCTGCCCCGCCCGCGCGGGCGCCCACCTGTACTCGGCGGTCATCGACCAGGGCCCCTGCATCGCCCCCCATCCCTCCTCGCTCGCGGTGGCCCTCCTCGCCTACGACGCGACCGTCGAAGTCCACGGGCGCTCCCCGCTGGGCGTCGCCGAACTGTACGGGGACGGCGGCGACCCGACCCGCGACCACCGTCTGGAAACCGGCGAGATCCTCCAGGCCGTCCGGATGCCCGCGCCCGCACCGGACGAACGGGCCGCCTACCGCCGCGCCACCGCCCGTGAGAAGGCGGAGTGGCCCCTGGCCGAAGCCGTCGCCCGCCTCACCCTCGACGGTGACACCGTCGCCACCGCCGCCATGGCCGTGGGCGGAGCGGCCCGCACGCCCCTCCTCCTCCCCGAAGTCGCCGAAGCCCTGATCGGCGGGCCCGTCACGGAGGAGACCGCGACCGCGGCCGCCGACCTGGCGACCGCCCGCTGCAGCCCCCTGCCGGGGAACGGCTACAAGGTGGCCCTCCTCCGCGCCACCCTGATCGACACCATCACCGCCTGCGGAAAGACCTCGTAGGCCGAAGCGGGTCCGACGTCATGGGGGCGCGCGACTGACCGCGCTCTCTTCGATATGGGCTCAGCCGAGGCGGAAGGCGTGGAGTGCGGTGCCGTGGGCGGCGGCGAGGATGGGGCCCGCGCTGTCGAACACCCAGGGCTCGGTGGAGGCGGGGGTGCTCACGGGGTGGTTCCAGACGAGCCGTCCCGTCTCGGCGTCCCAGGCGTAGAGGCCCGGGTCCGCGGTGTCCGCGACGCCGGTGCAGATCAGCCCGCCGGCGGCGACCAGCGGGGCGCCGTCGGAGACGGGGGCGTCGGCGGACCAGACGCGTCCGCCGGTGCGGGCGTCGAGGGCGACGAGCCGCGGGCCGTCCATGATGTGGACGCGGTCGCCGTTGACCAGGAAGCCGCGTGTCCGGCCGCCGGGGGAGGACGGCGTGTAGGTCCATCGCCGCCGCCCGGTGGACTCGTCCAGGGCGTAGATGGTCGGCCCGGGCACGTAGAGCAGCCCGTCGGCCACCCGGACGTTGGGCAGGAGCATGCCGTCGGCGTCCCTCGCGGCGTCGGGGAGGTCGGCGCTCCAGACCTTCCGGCCGGTGCCGGTCGACAGCGCGTCGAGGGTCGTGCGGGAGGAGCCGACGAAGAACAGGTCACCGTCGCGCGGCATGAGGAGCGTGTTGTCGAGCGGCTTGGACCACCGGACCTCGCCCGTCGTGATGTCGAGTGCGAGGTGCCGGTTCGCGCCTTCCTCCTCGAACGCTACGACGAGGAGGGTGCGGCCCTGGACGCCCTGCGGAGCGAGGGACGACGCGTGCGGCCGCTCGCGGGTCCAGAGCAGGCCGCCGGTGGCGGGATTCAGGCCGATGACCGTCCGGTCTCCGACGAGGGCCAGCAGGCCGTTGGACGGGGCCGCGAGTTCGGGGTACCGGTATTTCGCCGGTGGCTCGTAGGTCCACTTGACCGTGTGGGCGTCGTCCGTCGCGACGACCGCGCCGCCGGAACCGGCCGTCGTGTAGACGAGCTCCGGTCCCGCGACCAGCCGGCCCGTCTCGGACCAGGTCTGACGCCCGGTGCCCAGCGAGTAGCCGCGGAGGTCGTCCGCGAAGGTCCCGCGAGCGATCACGATGATCGACCGGCGGCGGACCGCGAGGTCGATGTCGTCCCGCTCCTCGATCTCGGTTCGCCACAGCGGCTTCGGGGGAGCGAGCCGCCGTCGCGTCCCGGGCCGGGTCACGGCCAGTGCCGCGGCGGTGCCGCCGCCGATGGCGGCGAGTCCGACGGCGGCGGCCCCGCCGACCAGCAGCCGTCGCCGCGTCCGGGCCCTGACGAGCGTGCGCATGTCCAGGACGAGCGTGTCCTCCCGCTGCCGCAGCTCGTCGCCCATGTCGCCGGGGAGCCAGCCGGGCGCGACGGGCTCGGCGGCCAGGAGCGACGGGAGCAGCTTCGCGGGCGGGCGCCGGTCGGGGTCCCGGCCGAGGCAGGCGGTCACCAGCCGGACCAGGGACGCCGGTACGCCGTGCAGATCGGGTTCCTCGTGCAGGGTCCGGTGGACGATCGCCGGGACCGCGCCCTTCCCGAACGGCGGGCGGCCGGTGGCGGCGAAGGCCAGCACGGCGCCGTAGGCGAACACGTCGGCGGCCGGGGTGAGCCGCGCTCCGCGGATCTGCTCGGGCGACATGTAGCCGGGGGAGCCGATGAACCGGCCCTCCGCGGTGAGCGTGGCGGTGTCGGCGGCCTTGCTGATGCCGAAGTCGATGACCTTGGGGCCGTCCTTGGCGAGCAGGATGTTGGCCGGTTTGAGGTCGCGGTGCAGCAGGCCCGCCTCGTGGATCGCGACCAGGGCCTCGCCCAGTCCGGCGCCGAGGGTGCGCAGCAGCGGCTCGGGCATGGGCCCGTACCGTTCGACCGTCTCCTTCAGGCTGAGGCCGTTGACGTACGCGATCGCCAGCCACGGGACGGTGCCGTCGGGTTCGGCCTCGACGACCGGGCCGGTGAACGCCCCGCCGACCTTCCGGGCGGCGTCGACCTCGGCCCGGAACCGGGCGCGGAACTCGGGGTCTCCGGCGAGTTCGGGCCGTACGACCTTGACGGCCACCGCCCGTCCCGCCGGGGACGCGCCCAGGTACACCACGCCCATGCCGCCCTCGCCGAGGCGCCGCAGCAGACGGTACCGCCCGATGCGTTCGGGATCGCCGGGCTCCAGCGCCGTCATCGTCCCGCCTCGAAGCGGTAGAGCCGCTTGTGGTCGGTCGCGAAGACCGACGAACCGGACACCGCGACCTCCCAGCCGGCCTGCGACTCCGCCGGTCCCCGGTGCGCCCACCGTGCCCGGCCGTCGGTCCCGGCGACGAGAACGCCCTGGGCCGGGCCCTCCTTCTCGTTGAAGGCGGCCGCGACGAGGGCGTCGCCCGCCGCGAGGTGTCCCCGGTGGTCGGCGAACGGTTCGGGGGCGACCAGCGTCCAGCGGGGGGCGCCGGTCGCCTGGTCGTAGGCCCGCAGAACCTCGTGCTTGAAGATCACGTCGGCGCCCGCGGTGACGACGGTGTCGAACTGCTCGTCGCTGTTCCGCGTCCACAGGGACTTTCCGGAGGCGGTGTCGAACGCCTGGAGGGTGTCGCCGAAGTCGCCGAACAGCCGCCCGCCGGCGACCGCGAGGTCCAGGCTCGCCCCGTCCCGCCCGCCGCCGCTCCCGGACCAGGTATGGACCCAGCGGTCGCGGCCCGTGACGGGGTCGAGGGCGGCGAGGGACCGGTCGGAACTGAGGTAGACGCCGGTCTCGTCGACGGCTCCGGAGAGCAGGCCCTCGTCGGAGCGGTGCCACCGGATCTCGCCGCTGTCCAGGTCCAGCCCCCAGGCGTCCGTCGGCGAACGCACGAGGATCGTGTCGCCGGCCACGCCGGGGACGAACGAGGGGCGGACGGCGCGCGGCGTGGGAAGGTTCGCGACCTCGCCGGACCGGACGTCGACCAGCGTGATCGTCCGGTCGTCGAAGTCGCCGATCACGCCGCCGATGACGACGAGCGTCGATCCGCGGGCGAGGTTGCCCGCATACGCGGGGTTGGCCTTCTCGTGCGCCCACAGCCGCCGCCCCGTCCGGGCGTCCACCCCGTACATCTCCTCTCCGCCGCCCCACAGGACGACATCGCCCGCCACCCGCACCATCGACGTCCCGGTTACGGGACGCGGCGGGGTGAACGTCCACGCGGGCGGCGGCGCCGTGCCGAGGGCGGTTCCCCGGGGAGCGGGCTCGGCGGGGGCGGAGCGCCCGCGGGTCAGTGTCCAGCCCGTCGTCCCCGCGCCGATGCCGGCCACGGCGACCGCGGCGGCCAGCCCCAGGATCCGGCGACGTCCGACCTTGCCGGCCTCCCCGTCGTCGACCCGCGGCGTCGGCGGGGGCGGCGTGACCGGCTCCGTCACCGCCCTGGTCGCCTCGGCCTCCCTGGCCGCGACCTCCCGGCGCAGCGCGGGCGAGTCCAGCGCCCGAGGATCGACCGGGGTCAGCGCGGCGAGCACGGACTCCAGGTCGGGACGTTCGGACGGTTCCTTGGCCAGGCAGGCGGCCAGCAGCCCACGCAGCGACGCGGGGACGCCGTCGAGGCACGGCTCTTCGTACATGACCTCGTACAGGACCGTGGCCGGGTCCCGCTCGCCGAACGGCTTGGCGCCCGTCGCCGCGTAGACCAGCACCCCCGCCAGCGAGAACACGTCCGCCTCGGGTCCGGCGTCCCTGCTTTCGGTGATCTGCTCGGGAGCCATGTAGGCCAGCGTGCCGATCATGGCGTCGGTGCCGGTGAGCCGCGTGGCGTCGGTGACCTTGGCGATCCCGAAGTCGATGATCCTGGGACCGTCCTCGGCCAGCAGGACGTTGCCGGGCTTGAGGTCGCGGTGCACCAGGCCGGCCGCGTGGATCGCCTGCAGCGCTTCCGCCAGTCCCGCGCCCAGTGCGCGGACGGCGGGTTCGGACAGCGTTCCGGCGCTCGCGAGGGCCTCGCCCAGCGTGGGCGCGGGGACGTAGCCGGCGGCGAACCAGGGCTGCGGCGCGTCGGCGTCGGCATCCAGCACCGGGGCCGTGTAGAGCCCGCTCACCTTCCTCGCGGCGGCGACCTCGCGGCGGAACCGCTCCCGGAACCCCGCGTCGTCGGCGAACTCCCGCCGGACGACCTTGAGCGCGGCCGGTCGGGCGCCCGGTGACCGGGCGAAGTAGACGATCCCCATTCCGCCCGCACCGAGCCGGGCGAGGATCCGGTACGGGCCGACCGACACCGGATCCCCTGGCCGCAGCGACCGCACGTCCACCTCCGCCTTATATGAACATCTATATCTATTCGGTGAAAGGGGGCGCGCACAACCCGGCCGCCGCTCGGCCGTCCGCCGAGGACTCGGGCCCGGCGAGGCCGTCCGGTACCGGATCGCTCAGGGACGAGGGGACGAGCGGAGCAGGTAGTCCTCGACGAGCGCGAGCACCTCGTCGTGGCCGTCGGTGATGCCGATCGCGCCGTCCATGGACAGGATGCGGGCGAGCGCGGCGGCCAGGACGGTCACGGCGGCGGGGGTCGGCCCCTCGGGGACGTCGGCGTTCCGGTCGTCGCGGACTCGTTCGATGATCTCCTGCTGCCGCAGCCGGAACCTGCGGGTGTAGTCGGCCAGTTCGGTGCGGACGGCCGGCCGGTGGTTGGCCAGGGCGATGAACTCGACGGTCAGGGCGCTGTTCTGCGGTTCGCTGCTGACCTGCCACAGTGCGCGCAGCGGGTCGTCGGCCCGTGCCGCGTCGTCCAGCCGTTGGAGGCTGGCCTCGGCACCGCGCCGGAAGACGGCCAGGAACAGCTCGTCCATCGTGCGGAAGTGGTAGTAGACGAGGGCCTGGTTGACGCCCGCCTTCGCGGCGACCTTGCGGGTCGTGACCGCGGCGTACCCCTCGTCCAGCATCAGCCGCGTCGCCGCGTCGAGCAGTGCGGTCCGGGTCTTGGAGTCCCTGGTCGGTGGGGTGTCGCTCATGTCGCTCTCGATCGCGGGGTGGGACGGATCCGCCGGTGCCCGGCGCCCCGGTCACTGTAGCGGGGCCTTGACCCGGGCGATGGACCGGTGTTAGGCATGTGCCCAAGCAAAGTTTAGGCGATCGCCTAAGAGGGCGATGCGCCCGACGGGTCTTGCGAGAATGCGATTCTCAAATATTTGATATATAACTCTTATACGGATCATCAACATCGGAGAGGTGGGGAATGACCGTCACGTTCACCGCACTGGAGCCGTTCGGCGTCGAGGTCACCGGCGCGTCCGGCGGACGGCTCGTCGATCGGCGCGCCGCGGACGAGTGCAGGGCCGCCCTGGACGAACACGGGGTCGTGGTCTACCGCGAGCTCGACATCGGGGACGACGACCTGGTCGCCTTCACCCGGCTGCTGGGGGAGCCGCTGGTGTCGAAGACCGGCGAGCACCGGCATCCCGAGATCGACACGATCACCCTGGATCCGGGCAGGACGAACGCCGCGCTGGCGGCCATGCGGCGGGGCAACTTCCACTGGCACATCGACGGGGCCACCATCGACGTCCCGCAGAAGGCCACGCTGCTCACCGCCCGGGAGGTCGACCCGGCGGGAGGCGACACCGAGTTCGCCAACACCTTCCTCGCCTACCGGGAACTGCCCGAGGCGGAGAAGGCGGAACTGGACGGCCTGCGGGTGGTGCACAGCTTCGCCGCCGCGCAGAGCAGGGCCGTCCCGGACGCGTCGGAGCGGGAACGCGCCGCGTGGGAGCGGGTGTCGTCCAGGACCCACCCGCTGGTGTGGACGCGGCGGAACGGGCGCCGGTCGCTGCTCGTGGGCGCCACCGCGGGCGAGGTCGTCGGGCTCCCGGCGGAGGACGGACGGGCGCTGCTCGACCGGCTGACCGAATGGGCGACGCGGCCGCGCTTCGTCCTGCGGCACCGCTGGCGGCGGGGTGACCTCGTCATCTGGGACAACACCGGGATGCTGCACCGCGCCATGCCGTTCGAGCCGACGTCGCGGCGGCTGATGCACCGCACGACCCTCGTCGGCGAAGAGGCGGTGGCCTGACGTGACTGGCGAAGAGTTCGAGGCGCTGCGGCGCGACGTCCGGTACCTCAAGGACCGGGCCGACATCCTGGACTGCGTCGCCCGCCACGCGCGCGGCTGCGACCGCCACGACGCGGACCTGATCGGCGGCGCCTACCATCCGGACGGCGCGGACGAACACGGGTTCGCCGTCAACTCCGGCGCGGACTACGCGGCGTGGGTCAATCCCGCGCACGCGGCGACGTCGCGGACGCACCTGCACAACATCACCACGCACTCCTGCGAGATCGACGGGGACGTCGCGCACTGCGAGAGCTACTCGCTCGTCGTCCTGCTCGGCCGGGACGGGCGCACCGCGCAGATCATCAACGGGCGCTACCTCGACCGCCTCGAACGGCGGGACGGCCGGTGGCGCATCGCGCTGCGCCGCTCCACCGTCGAGGCGATGTTCACCGCCGACGCCTCGGTGCTGAAGTCGCCGTTCTTCACCGAGCAGGGCTACCCGAAGGGCACCCGCGACACCGACGACCTGTCCTACCGGCGCCCGCTGCTCCTGGACGAGCCCGCCCCGGCCCGCTGGTCGGACGAGGAGGCCGCCCGGTGACGCCGGCGCTTCGGCCGGCCGTCGAGGCGGGTCGCGGCGGCGGGCACCGCGGTGCTGCTCGGCCTCGCCGGCGCCCCGGCCGCGAGCGCGGCACCGCGGGCGCCGGAGTGCGCGCCCCGGGAACCCGGCGGGCCCCTGCAGGTCACGGCCGACTGCGTCGACCCCATGTACGACCAGCCGGTCATCGACGGTGAGAGCGACGTGGCCCGTCCGGTCCCGCACCGCCGGGTCTCGGGGCACTTCGCGGGCACCGACGTCCGGTTCAACTTCTACTTCCCGGCCGGGAACCGGTGGGACGGCCGGTTCCACCAGCTCGTCTACCCGACGCAGGACGCGAACGCCACGGCCGAGAGCATCGCGTCCGGTGCGGACGCCGGCGCCTACACCGTCCAGGTCACGGGCACCGCCGGCTATCGGGCCGACGCCGCCGCGGCGAAGTTCTCCAGGACGGTCGCCGCACGGCACTACGCGTCCGCGAAGGACCGGATCCACGGCTACGTCTACGGCGGCAGCGGCGGCTCGTACCAGACGATCGGCGCGATGGAGAACACGACGGGCGTCTGGGACGGCGCGGTCCCGTTCATCCCCGGGGTCCCCACGTCGATCCCGAACAACTTCTTCGTCCGCGCCTTCGCCCGGTTCGTCCTGGAGGACAACGCCCCGCGGATCGCGGACGCGTCCGTCCGGGCGGTTCGGGCGACCCGTACGCCGGGCTCACCCGTGTCGAACGGTCGGTGCTGCGCGAGGTCACGGCCATGGGCGTACCGCTGCGCGCGTGGCAGAACCCCTCGTACGTCCTCGGGCTGGACGCCCCGGACGGCCTGCTCGGCTTCGCGGGCGCCGTCAAGGCGATGGACCCGACGTACGCGGACGACTTCTGGACCGAGCCCGGCTACCTGGGCACCGAGCGGTCGCCGCTCGGCGACCTGTTCCGCGCCGCCCGCGCCGACCACGACCCGTGGTCGCTCGCGCTGCTGGCCTACCACCGGCACCAGGTCCCGACGCGCCCCGGCTTCGACGCCTGGGACCAGTTCCGGGACGAGCACGGACGACCGATCTACCCGCAGCGTCCCGTCGAGGTCGGCCCGGCGATCTCCACGGGCGTCAGCGGCGGCGGCACCCATACTGGCCGCTTCACCGGCAAGGTGATCATGGTCGCCAACCTGCTCGACACCGACGCGTTCCCATGGCACGCCGACTGGTACGCCGAGCAGGCGTCCGGGCCGTCCGGCCGGAACCTCCGCGTCTGGTTCAACGACAACGCCGACCACATCGGCGCCCACCTGCCCGGCGTCGTCGACTACACCGGCATCCTCCAGCAGGCGCTCCGCGACGTGGCCGCCTGGGCCGAACGCGGCGTGGAGCCTCCGCGCTCGACCCGCCGCCGCGTGACGGACGGACAGGTCGCCGTGCCCGCGAACGCCGCCGCCCGCCGGGGCGTCCAGCCCGTCGTCGACCTGACCGCCCGCGGCACCGACCGGATCGACGTCCGCGCCGGCCGTCCCGTCACCTTCCGGGCGAAGATCCAGGTCCCGCCGGGGACGGGCGAGGTCGTCTCCACCGCCTGGGACCTCATGGGCACCGGCGAGTTCACGCGGTCGCCCCTCCGCCGTCCCGGACGCACCGTGCACGTCCGGGCGACGCACACCTACACCGAACCCGGCACGTACTACCCCGTCCTGCGCGCCGCTTCGCACCGCGACGGCGACACCTCCACCCCCTACGCGCTCGTGCGGAACCTCGACCGGGTGCGAGTGGTGGTCCACGAGTGAAGGAGCCCCCATGCGCATAGGCCTGACCGGCGGCGCCGCGACGCCCGACAAGATCGTCGAGCAGGCGAAACGGGCGGAGGCCGACGGCTTCGCCTCCCTGTGGTACGCCAGCATCGTGACCGGCGACCCGCTGGCGCCGATGGCCGTCGCCGGACGGGAGACCTCGGCGATCGAGCTGGGCACGGCCGTCCTGCAGACCTACCCGTGCCATCCGCTGCTGCAGGCCAACCGCGCCGTCTCCGCCGCCGCCACCATGGGACGCCCGGGCCTGACGATCGGCATCGGCCCCTCCCACGAGCCGATGGTCCGCGACGTCTACGGCATGTCCTACGACCGGCCCGGCCGCAGCACCGAGGAGTACATCCGGATCCTCACCGCCCTGCTGCGCGGCGAAGACGTCGACTTCCGGGGCGAGGACTGGTCGACCCGCAGCAGCGGCCGCATGGCGCCGGTCGCCGAGCCCGTCCCCGTGCTGCTGTCGGCGCTGTCGCCCCGGCTGCTGCGCGTGGCGGGCCAGTACGCCGACGGCACGATCCTGTGGATGGCGCCGGTGAAGGCGGTCGGCGAGCACATCGCGCCCCGCATCCACGCCGCCGCCTCCGCCGCCGGACGTCCGGCGCCGCGCATCGTCGCGGGGCTGCCCGTCGCCGTCCACGACGACGTCCCCGAGGCCCGCGAGGCGGTCGCCGCGACCGCCGGGGCGTACGCCGGGATGCCCAACTACCGGCGCGTGATGGACATCGGCGGCGCGTCGTCGCCCGCCGAGGCCGCGCTCGTCGGCGACGAGACGTCCGTCCGCAAGCAGCTCCAGTCGCTGCTGGACGCCGGAGCCACCGACATCTGGGTCAACATCGTCGGCGTCGGCCCCGACCGCGCCGCCTCGCGCCGCCGCACCCGCGACCTCCTCCGCGAACTCGCCACCCCGCCCGTCCGGCGGGAGGCGGGCCCGTGAGCGCGTGACGGCCGACCCCCTCCGCATCGTGCCGGAGGGGGCCGACCCGCGGTCCCTTCGATCACTCAGACCCCGGCGGGTCCGGGGCCACCGTGCATGTAGAGGGTCTGGCCGGAGCAGAAGCTCGATGCGTCGGAGGCGAAGAACAGGACGCCGTAGCCGATCTCCTCGGGCTCGCCGAGGCGTCCCGAGCCGTTGGTCATGGCGATGGCGTCCACGTCGATCCCCTGCCGGTCCGCCTCGTCCAGCAGGGTCGCCGCCCGGACGGCCCCGACCGCGATGGTGTTGACCCGGACGCCCTTGCGCGTCCACGCGGCGGCCAGCGAACCGGTCAGGTTGTTCACCCCGGCCTTCGCGGCGCCGTACGGGGCGGCCTGCGGCATGGCCAGCAGGCTCGCACCGGACGAGATGTTCACGATCGAGCCCTTGCCGCGTCGGAGCATCGGCTCGGCCGCCGCGCGGGACAGGAAGAAGACGCTGCCGAGGTTGAGCGCCAGGACCCGGTCCCATTCGTCGTCGGTCCACTTCATCGGCCCCTTGGTCGGCGCCCCTCCCGCGCAGTTGACCAGGACGTCGAGGCGGCCCGTCTCCCGGACGGTCGTGTCGACGAGCGTCCGGCACTGCTCCGGGTCGGTGACGTCGGTGGGGACGGCGAAGGCGCGGCGCCCGAGGCCCTCGATCTCCTCGGCGGTCGCTTCCAGGGGCCCCCGCCGGCGCCCGGCAAGGACGACGTCGGCCCCGTGTTCGGCGAGGACCAGGGCGGTGCCGCGTCCGATGCCGGTGCCGCCGCCGGTGACGAGGGCGACCCGTCCGTCCATGTCGAACCCGCCGCTCATGTGACCGCACCTCCGTTGACGCCGATGACCTGGCCGGTGATGTATCCGGCCTCGTCCGAGCACAGGAACGCGCACACCGCCGCGATGTCGTCGCCGGTGCCGAGCCGCCCGGCCGGGACCATCCGCGCCAGGACGTCCGAGCCCGGCAGCAGCCCGGACTCCTGGGCGGTGCGCAGCAGCGGCGTGTCGGCCGTGAACGGCGGGACGGTGTTCACGGTGACGCCCTTGGCGGCGTATTCGAGCGCCAGGGCCTTGGTCAGGGCGATCACGCCGCCCTTGGACGCCGAGTAGTGCGCCTGGCGCGGCGTCCCGGTCTGGCCCGCGGCCGACGACAGCGTGACGATCCGTCCCCAGCCCGCGGCGGCCATGTCGCCGATCGCGGCCTGCGCGCAGTGGAACGTCCCGGTCAGGTTCACCGCGATGGTGCGGGCCCACGCGTCGGCGGTGAGTTCCTCGAACGGGACGAATCCCGACACGGCCGCGCTGGTCACCAGGATCTCGACCGGCCCCAGCGCCGAGCGGACCTCGGCGAACGCCTCCTCGACGGAGGCCCGGTCGGCGACGTCGACCTCCGCGCCGACGGCCTCGTGTCCCCGCGCGGCGAGGTCCGCCGCCGCCCGTCCGGCGGCGTCGGCGTCGAGGTCGAGCACCGCGACGCGGCCGCCCCGCCGGGCGAGGTGCGCGCAGATCGCCAGCCCCAGCCCGGACGCGCCGCCGGTCACGACCGCGACCCGGCTCAACCGCTCGTCCTCGGACGCATTTCGCCCACCCACTTCTTCTCCCGGAACGGCGCATCCCTGCTATACGAACGTATAGCAAGCGCTGTACGATCGTGCAACACCGTCCGAGGAGGAACAGTGAGCGATCTCCACTACGACCCCTACGACGTCGAGATCGACCGCGATCCGTATCCGACCTACCGGCGGCTGCGCGACGAGGCGCCGCTGTACCACAACGAGCGGCAGGACTTCTGGGGGCTGAGCCGGTTCGCCGACGTGGACGCCGCCCTCAAGGACGTGACGCGGCTCAGCTCCGCCAAGGGCGACATCCTGGAGGTGATCAAGGCCGACCCGGTCATGCCGCCCGGCGTGTTCATCCACGAGGACCCGCCGCAGCACACCGTCCACCGCGCCCTGGTCTCCCGCGCCTTCACCCCGCGCCGGATGCGGATGGTCGAGGACAAGGTGCGTGCCTTCTGCGTCGCCTGTCTGGACCCGCTGACCGGCGCCGACCGCTTCGACTTCGTCACCGACCTCGGGGACGAGCTGCCGATGCGGGCCATCGGCATGCTGGTCGGCATCCCCGACGCCGAGCAGCCCAAAGTGCGCGACTACGCGCAGAGCAACCTGCGCAACGAGGCCGGCAAGCCGATGGCGATCAACAAGGAGCAGTACTTCGACGGCGCCATGTACGCCGAGTACGTGAACTGGCGGGAGAAGAACCCCTCCGACGACCTCATCACCGAGCTGCTCGGCGTCGAGTTCGAGGACGTGGACGGCCGCGTCCGCAAGCTCACAGGGGACGAGATCGTCACCTTCCTGACGGTGATCGCCGGCGCCGGGGTGGAGACCACCGGACGCCTGTTCGGCTGGATGGGCAAGGTCCTGGCCGAACACCCCGACCAGCGCCGCGAACTGGCCGCCGACCGCTCGCTCGTCCCCAACGCGATCGAGGAACTGCTGCGCTACGAGCCCCCGGGCCCGCACGTGGCGCGGTACGTCACCGAGGACGTCGACTACCACGGCACCACGGTGCCCGCCGGAGCCGCGATGCTGCTCATGGTCGCGTCCGCCAACCGGGACGAGCGCCGCTTCGACGACCCCGACCGCTTCGACGTCCACCGGAAGATCGGCACGCACGTCACGTTCGGGCACGGCGCCCACTACTGCCTGGGCGCCGCCCTGGCCCGCATGGAGGGACGCGTCGCCCTCGACGAGGTGCTGAACCGCTTCCCCGACTGGGCCGTCGACCTGGCCGCGGCCCGCCGATCCCCGACCACCACGGTGCGGGGCTGGGACACGATGCCCGCGATCGTCGACCGGGGGTGACCCGAACGGCGGGCGCGCTCAGGCGCGTCCGCCCTCGGGCTCCACCGAGTCGAGGAACTCCTCGAACTCCTTCACGACACCGGCGTGCGTGGCGGCGATGCCGACGCCCTCCTCCAGCCGGACCAGCTTGGGAATCCCGGTCACCAGGAACAGCAGCGTCTCCGTCGACAGTTCCCCGAGCATCGGGGACTTCCCCCGCGACGCTTCCCCGAGAGCCTGGAGTTGCAGCCGCCGCACCCGCTCCGTCCACTCGGTGATCTCCGAGCGGATGGACTTGCGGTGGTTGCCCAGAGCGAGGAACTCGGTCGTGAGCGCCGCCGCCGACTCGTCGCTGCTGTACTCCCACAGGACGTGCAGCGGCTGGTCGGGGCGCGCCCGCAGGCCCTCGGCGAGCTTGTCGAGGTTCTGCTGCGACCGCCGCCGGATCGCCGCGATGAACACGTCGTCGAGCGTGGGGAAGTAGTACTGGACGAGCCCGGGCGTCACGTTCGCCCTCGCGGCGATGGCGCGGTAGGAGACCCCGGCGTAGCCCGTCTCCAGCATCAACCGCTCGACGCAGTTCAGCAGGATGTCCCGCGTCTTGGATGTCTCGGTGCCCACGCGCCGGGGGGATGCCATTCACGACCTCGCTCTCGTACCGCACGGACATTGTCGCAGAGGAGCCGGTCACGTCCCGGGAGTGGGCGGGCATGGCGACGGGCGCGGGTTCCCGTGGACCCGCGCCCGTCGGTCCGTCCGTCCGTACAAGGATCACCGCGAAGGGGCGGCTCCCCACGACGACGGCGAGTGGAACGCCTCCAGCTTCTTCTCCGGGGCGACGACGCGGTGGCTGCGCGGGCGGATCGACACGTCGTGGTCGGCGGACGCGGCGCGCAGCGCCCCGACCGTCGCCTCCGCCTTCGGCACGTGCGCGAACGGATCGAACGAGTACCAGCGCATGGCGTTCTCGTGCGTCATCTTGTCGATCTCGTCGTCCGGGACGGCGTTGGCCTCCAGCACCTCGTGAAGCTGCTCGGGCGCACCGGGCCACATCGAGTCGCTGTGCGGATAG
>NZ_MKJY01000376.1 GCF_001942465.1 Actinomadura sp. CNU-125 | reverse complement strand
TCTACCACGCAATCGATCAGCGCGCGCGGGAATCGGCGGCCCCGGATCAGGACTGCTTGCCGTGCCGGATCCGGTGCGCGACGACGAGCCCCAGGTAGGAGCCCAGTTCGATGGTGTAGCGGCGCCAGAGGCGGCGCGGTTCGCGGGCGAGCCGGTACAGGAACCCGACCCGCAGCCGCAGCACCCAGGACGGGTAGTACTCGCGGCGTTCGGCGAGATGCTCGAAGTACGCGCCGCACGTGATGATGACGGGCGCGTCGATGCGGTCGCGGTGGTCGGCGACGAACTGCTGCTGCAGGGGCGTCCCGAGACCCACGTGCAGGATGTCGGGCGCCGCCTCGTTGATCTCCGCGATGAGCCGGTCGGCCGTCTCGGGCGGCAGCGCCCCGTCCTTCGCCCAGTGCCCGTGCTGGGTGCCGGCGATGGACAGGCCCGGGAACCAGGCCCGCAGGTTGTGTGCGGCCTCCTCGGCGACGCCGGGCGCGTTGCCGAACAGGAAGACCCGCCAGCCTTCCTCGGCGGGCTGCCCGAACAGGTCGTCGGTCAGGTCGTCGTTCGCCATCCGGCCCGGCACCGGACGGCCGAAGATCCGCGCCGCGAGGACGACGCCCCAGCCGTCCGGGAGGTTGAGGTCGAACCCGTTCATGAGGTCGCGCAGCGCGCGGTCCTTCTGCGCCTTGCGGACGTAGTCGGGGTTCGCGAACGTGATCGTCAGCTTCGTCCGGTCCTTGACGGCGGCGGCGACGAACTCGCGCAGCCGCCCGGCGTCGATGCGGCTGACGCGCACGCCCAGCACGTCAACGGTCTGGTGCCGCCATCGATCGTCCACTCGCGCCCCGCTTCCCCGCCGTTCCGGCCTCGCCCGGAAGTCCGGTCGGCACTGTATCCCGCTTTCTCCGGCCGACGAGCCAGGTCCCGGCGGCGGCGACGGCGATCGCGGCGATCGTCCACGCGAGCGGGACGACGCCGACGCCGAACATGTTCAGCGCGGAGGCGACGAGGACGACGACGAGCAGGCGGCGGATGAGCCCGGCAGGGGCGCGGGAGGAGATCTTCGAGCCGAGGTAGACACCGGGGATCGACCCGACGAGCAGCGCGGCGGTGACCTCCAGGCGGAACTCGCCGAAGAACAGGTGGCCGAGCGCGGCGGCGAACACCAGCGGGACGGCCTGCAGCAGGTCCGTCCCCACCAGGTGGTTCGGCTTCAGCGCCGGGTACAGCAGCAGCAGGGCGACGATGATCAGCGACCCGGATCCGACCGAGGTGATCCCGACGACCAGCCCGCCGACCGCGCCGACGAGCACGGTCGGGACGGGACGCACGGTGATGCGCCCGTCCGCGTCCTTCTCGTGCTTCTCGTCCCCCTCGGACGGCCGGGCCCGCCGCGACAGGACGGCGCGGACCAGGATCCCCGAGGCGGCCACGAGCAGGGCGATGCCCATCGCGAGGCGGATGATGTCGTGGACGGCTTCCCCGTCGCCGAGCGCGCGCGGGATCAGCACACCGCAGAACGCGGCGGGGACCGACCCCAGGCACAGCCACCCGACGAGCCGCAGGTCGACGGTCCCCTCGCGGTAGTGCACCGCGCTCCCGACGGGTTTCATCACCGCGGACGCGGCGAGGTCGCTGGACACCGCCGCGAGCGGGCTGACCCCGAAGAACGTCACGAGCATCGGCGTCATCAGCGCGCCGCCGCCCATGCCGGTGAGCCCGACGACGATGGCGACGAGGAACGAGCCCAGCGCCATGGGCCAATCGAAGTCCATCGCCATGACCTACCAGACATATAGGGAAACTGGCTATTACGGTAGGGGACGTGCCCCGGGCTTCGTAACCCGGGGAGGCCAGGACAAACGACACACCGGACGGAACGCCCCGCACCCCTTGACGCGTACGGCCGGAGGGCGCATCGCGTTGAGCGTGGACCCCGCCTCCCCGAGGCCGGCGCACGCCCGTCCGGTGGGACCCGCGCTACCACGGCCACGCCCCGGTCGGCCTCCGCGCCCCGGTGGCGAGCCTTCCTCCGTTGAACTCGGGGGACCCGGGTGCCCCCTGGGCGGGGGCAGGGCGGGTCAGGCGGGGCGGATCCAGTTGCCTTCGGTCAGCAGGTCCAGGACCCGGGCGACGGCCTCGTCGGGGGATAGCCGCGAGGTGTCGATCGTGAGGTCGGCGTCGTCCGGGACCTCGTAGGGGTCGGAGATGCCGGTGAACTCGGGGATCAGGCCCGCGCGGGCTTGGCGTACAGGCCCTTGCGGTCGCGGCGCTCGCACTCCTCCAGGGGCGTCGCGACGTGCACGAGGACGAAGTCGCCGTGGGCCTCGACCATGCGGCGGACCTCGGCGCGCGTGGCGGCGTAGGGGGCGATCGGGGCGCAGATCGCGACGCCGCCGTGGCGGGTGATCTCGGCCGCGACGAACCCGATCCGGCGGATGTTCAGGTCGCGGTCGGGACGGGAGAAGGTGAGGCCCGCGGAGAGCATCGTGCGCACGACGTCGCCGTCGAGGAGGGTGACCGTGCGGCCGCCGCGCTCGATGACGGCGTCGGACAGGGCGCGCGCGACCGTGGACTTGCCGGAACCGGACAGGCCGGTGAAGAAGACCGTGATGCCGCGCGAGCGCTTCGGCGGACGGGCGACGGCGAGTTCGGCGGCGACGGCGGGCGGGGTGAACCAGTCCGGGACGGGCTCGCCCGCGTCGAGGAGTTCGCCGAGCCGGTCCGGGCCGAGTTCGGCCTGCACGTGGTCGGGTTCGATGCGGGCGACCGGGCGCCACACCTCGACGTCGGCGTCGTAGGCCCACGGTTCGGGGACGGCGATGGGGATCGGGGCGTCCTCGACCTCGCGTTCGGCGAGCAGGTGCGTCGCGCCGTAGGCGGCGGCGACGTGGGCGCGCAGGACGACGTCCCGGTCGGCGTCGCCGCGGTCGGGCAGCGGGACGGGGACGACGAGCGGGTTCCCGGGGAGTTCGCGGCGCACGGCGAGCAGGGCGCGGACGAGCGACTCGTCGTGCCGTCCGCCGAGCAGCGGCATGAGCAGGACGCGCGCGCCGAGCCGTTCGGCGACCTGGCGGATCTGGCCGAGCTGGCGGCGGTGCAGGAAGTCGCGGGCGGCGACGGCGAGGACGGGCCCGTCGGCGGGCTCCATCTCGTCGGGGCGGCGGCGCATGGCGTGGAACGGTCCGTGCGCCGGGGCGCGCAGCGCCTCCAGCGGGCCCGCGAACCGCTGCTCGCCGGACGTCGGGTCCTGCCAGCGCTCCTCGACGGTGAGGACGGCGAGGGGGACGCCCTCGGGGTCCTGCAGGACGATCCGGTCGTGTTCGGCGAGTTCCTTCGGGGCCGACAGGGTGACGGGCACGGGCCAGGCCGTGCCGTCGGCCAGCCGGCCTCCGGCGATCACCATCGCGGTGTCGAACGAGCCCAGGAAGCCCCTGAGCGGTCGGTAGACGCCGGCCAGGATCAGCTCCAGGTCGGCGAGCTCCACCGGTTCCGGCGTCCAGGCGGGCAGGTCGCGCAGCGTGTCGGGAAGGCCGGGTTCGGCGGTCACCGCGATCTCCGATCTTGCCCGGGACGTGCCGGGCTGATCCAGGTGGGAACGTGTTCGCGCAGGTAAAAATACTGCGGTCGCTCACGTGCCCGCATCTCCGGCACGCCCGTGACCGCGTCAGATGACCCGGGCGAAACGGTTCTCCGGTTTGCGGACGACGAGCATGACGTCGCTGTGCGCTGCGGTGAGGCGCCCGCGGGTGAACAGCGACACCACACGGCACAGCAGGTCGGCGGGGCCGCTTCCGGCCCCGAGGCCGTCGAGCGACGCCCGGGACGTGTACTCCTCGGCGACCATGAGCCCGCGCATCGTGCAGTACCAGCGCAGCCCCCGCAGGGACGCGACGCGGTCGTAGACGGCGGGCGGCGGTGCGGCCGCCGCGGCCACGGCGGCTCGCGCGGCGGCGGCGCGGCCGGGCCGGTCT
>NZ_MKJY01000375.1 GCF_001942465.1 Actinomadura sp. CNU-125 | reverse complement strand
CGGGGGTGAGGGCGGCGGCCCGGGCGAGGAACGCTCCCGCGGCGCCGACCCCGCCCCGCTCGCGCGCCCGGGGCATGGACCGTTCTAACGCCGCGGCCACGGTGTCCGTCCGGTACGAGGACGGATGCGCGTGGTGCCAGGCGCGGCGGTCGGGCTCCCTGCCGGGGTCGGTCGCGTCGGCGAGGGCGCGGTGGACGCGCGGCGGTCGTCCGGCGCCGCCGCCCGGTAGACCGACGAGCGCAGCCGCGGGTGCGCGAAGCGGACGCGGCCGTCGAGGCGGAGCAACCCGGCCGCCTCGGCGGGCGCCGCCGCGCCGGGCCCGATCCCGAGCCGCCGCGCCGCGTCCCACACCAACACGGGATCGCCCAGCGGTTCCGCGGCGGCCAGCAAAAGCAGCCGCCGGGTCGAGCCGGGAAGCCCACCGGGGAGGCCGGACTCGTCGAGAGGGTCGGTGTCGCCGGGGTCGCCGGGGCTGTCGAAGCCGTCGGGGGTGCCGGGTGCGTCCGGGGTTCCGGGGGCGTACAGGCCGTCCGGGGGTGCGGGGGGCTTCTAGGTGCGGGGGGCCGTAGCCGGCGGCCGGTTCGGCCGCTCGCCGTTGCAGTTCGAGGAGCGTTCTGGGGTTGCCGCGTGCCTCGGCGATGAGGCGGTCGCGGACGCGCGGGTCGAGGGGGACGCGGAGGCGGGAGCCGAACAGTGCGAGCGCGTCGTCGCGGCCGAGGCCGGTGAGCCGGTGCGCCGGGAGCCCGGCGAAGTCCGTCCCGGCCGGGTCGGCGCGGACGGCGACGAGGAAGGCGACGGGGGCGGTGCGGGCGCGGCGCGCCGCGAAGGCGAGGACGCGCGCGGACGCGGGGTCGAGCGCGTCCGCGTCGTCCAGCAGGCACACGGTCGGCTGCTCGCGGCCCGCCGCCGCGAGCAGCCCGCGGACGGCGTGCCCGAGCCGGGACGGTTCGGGCGGCGGGCCGTCGCGCAGCGCGAAGAGGACCTCCAGGGCGTCCCGCTGCGGGCCGGGGAGGGTTTCCGCCCGCGCCAGGACGGGCTCGCACAGTTCGTGCAGCGCGCCGTAGGGGAGCCCGGCGGTGCCGGTTCCGTTCGCGCGCAGCGGCCGCAGCCCGGGGACGGCCGCGACGGCCCGTTCCAGCAGCGCCGTCTTGCCGATGCCGGCGTCGCCGTGGACGACGAGCGCGCCGCCGCGGCCGGTCGGCACGTCCCGCAGGAGGCGGTCGACCGCGGCGAGCTCGGGTCTTCGGGCGCGGAACCCGTGCCCGTTCCAGGGCGGGATCCCAGCGGGCATGGGCGATCTCCAGACGATTTGCGGTCCCTTGATTTCCACGCAAGTTGATCATGGTACGGCGAACCGGTGGCAATCGGATGAAGGGAACAAATTGCCGAGAGGTGAATAGTGACTGAACTGGCAATTGCGTCCTGGGAGGTCGCAAAGATAGGCGATTTCTACCGATACGGAGCGGTAGGCGGTGCGTGGGAGTCTGACGCTGCGCGTGATGCGAGCAGCCCCGGCCGACGGTTACCGGCCGGGCGAGACCCCGGAAAGGCGACCGCCATGGCAGACCCGTCCGTGACCGTGGGCGGCGTGACCTACAGGGTCACGCCCGAGTACCTGGCCGGTGCCGCGACCGACACGACGAACACCGCGACCCGGATCTCCGACGAACTGGCCGAGATCAAGACGTACGTCTACAGCCTGGAGGCGAGCTGGGGCGGTATGGCCCACGACCGCTTCGTCGCGCTGATGGCCGAGTACGACATTCTCGCCAAGATGCTGAACGACGCGCTCACCGGCATCGCGGCCGGGCTGCAGGGCAACTACGTGAACTACAAGGAATCCGAGCAGCAGAACCTCACGAACCTGAACAACATCGAGGCGGGCATGCCGGGCGGCGGCGCCGTCGCGAACCTGACCTGAGCCCCCCGCACGACCCCCGCCATCACCTGAGAGGGACCCCGCCATGGCCAATGTCGACGGCACGCAGATCTACGTCGGTGAGGGGCTCGGCGCCGCGGGCGGCTGGCTCAACGGCCGCGCGGCGGAGATCGAGGACCAGCTGCAGACGCTGAAGGCCAAGCTCGCCCCGCTGGAGGCGGCGTGGACGCAGAGCCAGGCCGCGACCTACTACCAGGACATGCAGCTCCAGTGGAACATCGCCGCCGAGGGCCTGTTCGGGCCGGACGGCGTGCTCGGCCAGATCGCCCACGCGATGAACGTCAACTGGGGCAACTACGCGGACGCCGAGTGGGCGAACGTCCGCAGCTGGCAGCACTGAGCGCCGGGTGAGAGCGGGGAACCAGGGAGCCTCCGTTGGCCGATGAACGGTGCCGGATCACGGTCGTGGGCGAGCGCCGGCGGGTGGACATCGCCGTCCCCGCGCACGCCCCGATCACCGAGTACGCCGCCATGCTCGCCGACCTGTGCGGCCAGGACGAGACGGACGCGATGCCGCCCGCGTGGTCGCTGGCCCCGGTGGGACGGCCGCCGTTCGAGCCGGGCGACTCGCTCGGCACGGCGGGCGTGGTGGACGGCGAGACGCTGTACCTGCGCAACGTCCTCGACGGCGAGTTCGACGGGCCGGTCGTCTCCGACATCGAGGAGGAGATCGCCGCGCTGGAGGACGACGGCACGATGTGGAGCGCGCGGACGCGCGCGTACACGACGGTCGTCCTCGGGCTGCTCGTCCTCGTCGGCGCGGCGATCGCGCTCGCGGCGGGCGGTGGCGCGCCCGGCGCGATCGCGGCGGGCGTCCCGCTGTTCGCGACCGGGCTCGCCACGCCGATCCTGGCGTGGAGCGCGGCCCGCAAGCACTGGCCCGTCCCGCCCGGGGCGCGGACGGCGCTGGCCGCGGCGGCGTGCCCGCTGCTGACCGGCGCGGTGCTCGCCCTGCCGACTGGAGGCCTGCGGCCCCGGCTGGCGGCGGCGCTGCCGCGCGCTGATCGGCGCGCTCGCCGCGTACCTCGCGGCCCCGTCGGCGCCCACGATGGTGCTGCTGGCCGGGTGGGCTCGCGCTGCTGCTCGCCGTCCCGCTGGCGCTGTCGCGCGCGAACCCGACGGAGGCGGCGGCGGTCGTGGCCGTGGTCGTGTTCCACGTCCTCGCGATCCTGCCGCGGCTGGCGTCGCAGGTCGCCACACTCCCGCCGGGCACCACCGAGATGGACGATGTCGCGGGCACGGTGCGCCGCGTCCAGCGCCTGCTGGTCCTGCTCAACACCGTGTGCTGCCTCGCGATCCTCGGCTGCCTCGGCGTGCTGAGCACGTCGGACGGCTGGTTCGCGCTCGGGCTGACGCTCTGCCTCGGCGTCGCGCTGCTGTGCCGGGCGAGCAGCTCGCGGCTGACCGCGGTCGTCGCGGCCCTGCTGCTGAGCGGCCTGGCCGGGCTCGGCGCCCTCGTGCTGCGCGTGCCCGACCGCCTCTCCGGCCTCGACCTGCCGGGCTGGTCCGGGCCGCTGGCGCTCGTGATCGTCGGCGTCGTCGTGCTGTGGGCCGGGCTCGTGATGGCGTTCCGCAGCTCGCTGCAGCAGGTCGACTTCGGCGAGCGGTGGCGCTGGCCGGGCTCGTTCGGCGCCTTCCTCGGCGCGGTCAGCGTGCCGCTCGCCGCGGGCGTGTTCGGTGTGCTCCAGGCGCTCCTGGACGCCGGCAGGGGGCTGTGACGCGATGCTGATGAAGAGGTCCGCGCGGGAGCGGGTCGCGCCGGGCTGGGGCGCCCACGACACCATCGCCGCCGCGGTGCGCGCCGCCGCCGCCGGGGCGACCGTGTCGGTGCATCCCGGCGAGTACCGGGAGAGCGTCGTCCTGAACAGGGACGTCACCCTGATGGCGGAGAAGGGGCCCGGCACGGTGCGGATCGTGTCGGCGGCGGCGCGATCACCGTGCACGGCGGCGCGGCCGCCGTCCGCGACATCGGCGTGGCGGGCGCCGCCCCCGGCGAGCCCGCGCTGCTGCTGCGCGGCGGACGCCCGACGTGCTGCACGCGACCG
>NZ_MKJY01000374.1 GCF_001942465.1 Actinomadura sp. CNU-125 | reverse complement strand
CCCGCGACGCCCCCCGGCACCGCGCCCGCGCCCGAAGCGTCCGCGAACGACCCTGCGAACGACCGCGTGCCCGAGCGTCCGCGAGCGGGACTGCCTCGGGTACCTCGATTGGGGCGGCGAACGGTGCCGCGCCTGGTGCGACGAACGGTGGCGCACCTGCGTCCGAAGCGTCCGCAGGCGGGGTTGCCTCCGGCGTGACGAGCGGGGCCGCCTCCGGCGTGACGAACGGCGTTGCGCCCGTGCCTGGGGCGCCGTCTCGCGGCACGCCCAACGGGGCGCGCGGGCCGGGCATGGGGGAGGTGCGGCGGCGGGACGCGGCGTTGCGGGCCGGGATCGTCGCCGGGGATCCGGGCGCGGTGCGGCGGCAGCACTCGCTCGGGAAGCTCACGGCGCGGGAGCGGCTGGCGATCCTGCTGGACGAGGGGTCCTTCGTCGAGATCGGGCTGTACCGGCGTCCGGACGGGGGCCCGGACGAGCGGCGGCCGTACACCGACGGTGTCGTCACCGGGTCCGGGGAGATCTACGGGCGCCGGGTGTTCGTGTACGCGCAGGACTTCACGATCGCGGGCGGGTCGCTCGGCGCGGCGCACGCGGCGAAGATCCACCGGGTGATGGACCTCGCGCTGGCCGCGGGCGCGCCGCTGATCGGGCTGAACGACAGCGGCGGCGCGCGGATCCAGGAGGGGGTGATGGCCCTCGACGGGTTCGGCGGGATCTTCTTCCGCAACGTGCAGGCGTCCGGGGTGATCCCGCAGATCAGCGTGGTGTGCGGGCCGTGTGCGGGCGGTGCGGCGTACTCGCCCGCGCTGACCGACTTCACGTTCATGGTCGGGGACGCCGCGCAGCTGTACCTGACGGGGCCCGACGTGGTGGAGGCGGTCACCGGGCGGCGGGTGACGCACGCGGAGCTGGGCGGCGCGCAGGTGCACGGTTCCACGTCGGGCGTGGCGACGTTCGTGTACGACGACGAGGCGGCGTGCCTGGAGGACGTCCGGTACCTGGTGTCGCTGCTGCCCGCGAACAACCTGGAGCCGGTGCCCGCGCTGCCCAGGACGGGCGCGCAGGGCGACGAGCGTCCGGCGCTGGCGGAGATCGTGCCGGTCGATCCGGCCCGGCCGTACGACATGCGGCTGGTGATCGACGAGGTGGTGGACGAGGACACGGTGCTGGAGCTGCACGAGGGGTGGGCGCCGAACGTGATCTGCGCGCTGGCGCGGATCGACGGCGAGGCCGTCGGGGTGGTGGGCAACCAGCCGATGGCGATGGCCGGGGTGCTGGACGCGGACGCGGCGCAGAAGGCCGCGCGGTTCGTCCGGTTCTGTGACGCGTTCGGGATTCCGCTGGTCACGCTGGTGGACGTCCCGGGGTTCCTGCCCGGCGTGGAGCAGGAGCACGCGGGGGTGATCCGGCACGGCGCGAAGCTGCTGTACGCCTACTGCGAGTCGACCGTCCCGCGCGTGCAGGTGATCGTGCGGAAGGCGTACGGCGGCGCGTACATCGTGATGGACTCCCGGTCGGTCGGCGCGGACCTGTCGCTGGCGTGGCCGGGCAACGAGGTCGCGGTGATGGGCGCGGCGGGCGCGGTGAACGTGATCCACCGCCGTGCGCTGGCCGCGGCGCCCGACCCGGAGGGGCTCCGCGCCGAGCTGGCCGACGACTACACGCGGCGGCTCGTGCATCCGTACTACTCGGCGGAGCGGGGTCTGGTGGACGACGTGATCGACCCGGTGCGGACGCGGATCGAGGTGGCGCGCGGCCTGGCGATGCTCCGCACGAAACGCCGGGCCGGGCCGCAGCGCAAACACGGAAACGTGCCCCTGTGAGGGCCGCGAGGAAAGGGACGACATTGTCCGGGCCGCAACGCGGAGATTTTCGCAGCAAACCAAGAATGTGGGGTTGGACCTTCCGATGACCGTGGACATGGAATTATCCCGGGACGAATTACGCACCGAGGCGCCGCGTCCCGACGTCGCCGCGCCGAATCCGTTCGTCCCGCGCATCGTGGGGGTGGGGACGGCCGGTGGCGCCACGTCCTACTCCCAGCGCGAGGTGCTGGCGGAGATCGGCGTCACCGACCCGAAGGTGCGGTCGGTGTTCCTGAACAGCGCGATCGAGAGCCGGTACCTGACGCTGCCGCCGCCGGGCGCGGACGGCCGCCGGGAGTCCGAGCCGCAGGGCGACCTGCTCGACAAGCACAAGCGGCTGGCCGTCGAGATGGGCGCGCGGGCGCTGGAGAGCTGCCTGAAGCGGGCCGACATGCAGCTGTCGGATCTGCGGCATCTGTGCTGCGTGACGTCGACGGGGTTCCTCACCCCGGGCCTCAGCGCGCTGATCATCCGCGCGCTGGGCATCGACCGGCACTGCAGCCGGTCCGACATCGTCGGCATGGGCTGCAACGCGGGCCTGAACGCGCTGGGCGTGGTGTCGGGGTGGGCGACGGCGCACCCGGGCGAGCCGGCGGTGGTGCTGTGCACCGAGGCGTGCTCGGCGGCGTACGCGCTGGACGGCACGATGCGCACGGCGGTCGTGAACAGCCTGTTCGGGGACGGTGCAGCGGCCGTCGCGCTCGTCGCCGAGCCGGACACCGGACCCGGCGGGGCCGGGCGGGCGGCGGGGCCGCGCGTGCTCCGGTTCGCCAGCACCCTCATCCCGGAGGCGCTCGACGCGATGCGCTACGACTGGGACCGCGACCAGGGCCGGTTCAGCTTCTTCCTCGACCCGCAGATCCCGTACGTGGTCGGCGCGAACGCCGAGGTCGCGGTGGATCGGCTGCTGGACGGGACGGGCCTGCGGCGCGGCGACGTCCGGCACTGGCTCGTCCATTCGGGCGGGAAGAAGGTGATCGACGCGGTGGTCGTGAACCTGGGGCTGAACCGGCACGACGTCCGGCACACGACGGGCGTGCTGCGCGACTACGGGAACGTGTCCAGCGGCTCGTTCCTGTTCTCCTACGAGCGGCTCGTGGAGGAGAACGCGGTCGAACCGGGCGACTACGGCGTCCTGATGACGATGGGGCCGGGCTCGACGATCGAGACCGCGCTGGTGCGGTGGTGACTCGGGTGGCGACGGGAACGGGAACGGGAGCGGGCATGACGCAGGCGACGGGGACGGCCCGGGCGGCGGTGCGGATCGACGGCGCGGCGCCGCTGTCGGCGGCGGCCGTCCGGGAACTGAGCGGGCTGTGCGACCTGGTCGAGGGGCCCGGCGGGCCCGGGCTGGTGGTGCTGGAGACGGGCGGCGCGCCGGGCCCGTCCCGGGACGGGCTGACGACCTCGCTGGTCACGAAGTGGGAGCGGACGCTGCGCCGGCTGGAGCGGCTCCCGGCCGTGACGGTCGCGGTGGCCGCCGGGGACGTCGGCGGCCCGGCGCTGGTCGCGCTGCTGGTCGCCGACGTCCGGATCGCCGCGCCGGACGCGCCGCTGGTCGCGGGCACCGGCGGGGCGGCGACCTGGCCGGGGATGGCGCTGTTCCGGATGGCGCACCAGTCGGGCGCGGCGGCGGTGCGCCGCACGGTGCTGTTCGGCGCGCGGTCGGCGCGGCGGAGGCGGTCGCGGCGGGCCTGGTCGACGAGCTGGCCGCCGACCCGGACGCGGCGGTGGCGGAGGCGGCGGCCCGGTTCGGCGGGTTCGCCGGGCCGGAGCTGGCGATCCGCCGGCAACTGATGTTCGACGCCGTGACGACCGGTTTCGAGGACGCGCTGGGTGCGCACCTCGCGGCGTGCGACCGGGCGCTGCGGCTGGAGCGGGAGGCGCTGTCATGACGATCGATCACCGGGCCCCCACTGGGACCGTCCTGCCGGGGGAGGCGGGCCGCGCGCTGGACGTGCTGGGTCGCGTCCTGCGGGACTCGACGCGGTCCTGCGCGGGCTGCCGGAACCGGCCGCGCGGTCCGCGGCGCAGCGGACGGCCGCGCGCGGCGCACGACCGGGCGCGGGCGGCCCGCACCCGGTTCATGGACGCGCGCGCCGCCGCGTCTACGACGTCCTG
>NZ_MKJY01000373.1 GCF_001942465.1 Actinomadura sp. CNU-125 | reverse complement strand
CCCGACGACCCCGACGCCGCGGGCGGCACCGCGTTCCGGCCGCCCTGGGAACGCCCGCTGCGCCGCCTCGCCGCCCGCCACCAGGTCCTCGCCGTCGAGATCATCGACCCCCGCGAACTCGAACTGCCCGACGTCGGCCTCGTCGAAATGACCGACCCCGAAACCGGCGCCGTCCACGAAATCGTCCTGAACCGCCGCGTCCGCGACCGCTACGCCCGCGCCGCCGCCGCACAACGCGACCGCACCCGCGACGCCCTGCGCCGCTGCGGCGCCCACCACCTGATCCTGCGCACCGACCGCGACTGGATCGCCGACGTCGCCCGGTTCGCCCTCCGCCAGCGCCGCGCCGCCGGCCGGCCCGTCAACACCGCGGGAGTGCGCCCATGACGTTCCTGTCGGCCGAACGCCTCTGGCTGCTGGCCCTCGTCCCGATCCTGGTCGGCCTGTACATCGCACTGCAATGGCGCCGCCGCCGCTACGCCGTCCGCTTCACCAACCTCGCCCTGCTCCAGCAGGTCGCACCACGCCGCCCCGGCTGGCGCCGACACGTCGCCGCCGGCCTCTTCCTGGCCATGATCACCCTGATGATGGTCGGATTCGCCCGGCCCGCCGACGACGTCCGCGTCCCCCGCGACCGCGCCACCATCATGGTCGCGATCGACGTGTCCCTGTCCATGATGGCCCGGGACGTGTCCCCCAGCCGCTTCGACGCCGCCAAATCCTCCGCCAAGCAATTCATCCACGACCTGCCGTCCCGCTTCACGTCGGCGTCGTCGCATTCGCCGGCAACGCCAACCTCGTCGCCGCCCCCTCCGCGACCGCGCCGCCGCGATCGCCTCCATCGACCAGCTCACCCTGGCCAAACGCACCGGGATCGGCGAAGCGGTCTTCACCTCCCTGCAGGCCGTCCGGTCCTTCGACGCCCAAGCCCGCCAAGACCCCCCGCCCGCCCACATCGTCCTGCTGTCCGACGGCGACAACACCACCGGCCGGTCGGTACAGGAAGCCGTCACCGCCAGCCGCGGCGCCGACGTCCCGGTGTCCACCATCGCCTTCGGCACCCCCTACGGCACCGTCACCATCGAAGGCGAAACCACCAGCGTGTCCGTCAACAAGGAAACACTGCGGTTCCTCGCCGACAACACCGAAGGCCACGCCTACGAAGCCGCCGACGCCGGACAGCTCAACGAGGTCTACTCCGACATCGGCACCTCCCTGGGCTACACCACCGAACACCGCGACGTGTCCGCCCGCTACCTCGGCATCGCGCTGCTGTTCGCGCTCGCCGCCGGCGGCGCGTCCCTCGCCTGGTTCTCCCGCCTCCCCTGACCCGGGCGGCGATGCGCGCGGCCGCCCCCCGCACTGGTACGGTCGGCCGACGTGGGGGAGCACTATTTCGCCGAACGGCCCGGCACCGCGAGCCGCCGACGCACCATCGACCTGGTCCTGCCGGACCTGCACCTGCGCCTGGCCACCGACGGCGGCGTGTTCTCCCCCGACCGCGTCGACCCCGGCACCCGCGTCCTGCTGGAAACCGTCCCCCGGCCCGCCCGACGGCGTCCAGCTCGACCTCGGCTGCGGCTACGGCCCCATCGCCCTGACCATGGCCGCCCGCGCCCCCGCCGCCCGCGTATGGGGCGTCGACGTCAACCACCGCCGCCCTCGAACTCGCCGAAGCCAACGCCGCGTCCGCCGCCCTGCCCAACGCCCGGTTCGCGCCCGCCGACGCCCTCGACCCCGCACTGCGATTCGCCGCGATCTGGTCCAACCCCCCGATCCGCATCGGCAAAACCGCCCTCCACGAACTCCTCACCGCGTGGCTGCCGCGCCTGCGGCCCGGCGCCCACGCCCACCTCGTCGTCCAGAAACACCTCGGCTCGGACTCGCTGCAGCGATGGCTGGACGGCCGCGGAATGCCCACCGAACGCATCGCGTCCCGCTCCTCCTACCGCGTCCTGCGCGTCACCGCCCCGAACACCGCCCCGAACACCCCTACGACACCGCCCGTGGAAGGCCCGACCCCATGACCACCCCGCAGGGACGCCGCCAGCTGCGCCCCACCGACGTCAAACGCCTCAACCGCGACTGGCGCCGCCGCACCGACTCCCGCCTGGGCCTGCTCACCGAGTCGGTCACCCAGCCCTTCAACATGGGCTCCATCATCCGCAGCGCCGCCGCGTTCGGCGTCGAACGCCTCTGGCTGGCCGGCAACGCCACCCCGCCCACCCACCGCAACGTCGCCAAAACCGCCCTCGGCACCGAACGGCTCCTGGAATGGGAACACGCCGGCACCGCCGCCGAAGCCGCCGCGACCGTCCGCAAGCAAGGCCTGCGGCTCGTCGCCGTCGAACTCACCGCCGACGCCGTCCCCCTGCACGAAGCACCCCTGGACGGCGACGTGTGCCTCGCCGTCGGCAGCGAAGACCACGGCTGCTCCCCCGCCCTCCTCGCCGCCTGCGACGCCGTCACCTACATCCCCCAGGTCGGACGCGTCGGCTCCTTCAATGTCGCGGTCGCCGCCGCGCTCGCCCTCGCCGAAGCCCGCCGCCGCGAATGGGCCGCCGGCTGACCCCGCCACCATCACCTGACATGCCTGCACCCGAACACCATGGGAAATGAGGGGCGACGGATGCCGCGAGCCGGGGTGACCGCCGAACGCCTGACCCGCGCCGCCGCCGACATGGCCGACCACACCGGCCTGGAGAACGTGACCGCCGCCGCACTCGCCCGCCGCTTCGGCGTCACCACCGCCAGCCTCTACTCCCACATCAAAGGCATCGACGACCTGCGCGCACGCGTCGCCGCCCTCGCCCTGGACGAACTCGCCGACCGGGTCGCCGCCGCACTCGCCGGACGCGCCGGCAAAGACGCCCTCACCGCCTTCGCCAACGCCTACCGCGACTACGCCAAAACCCACCCCGGCCGCTACGCCGCCGCCCAGATGCGCCTCGCCCCCGAAGCCGCCACCCCCCAAGTCGTCACCGCGGGCCGCCGCCACGCCGAACTCACCCGCGCGATCCTGCGCGGCTACGGCGTCCCCGAAAACGAGCAGACCCCCGCCGTACGGCTGCTCGCCGCCGCCTTCCACGGCTACGTCACCCTCGAAAGCGCCGGCGGCTTCGCCCACAGCGGCGACGTCGACACCTCCTGGACACGCGTCCTGGACGCCCTCGACGTCGCCCTCACCAACTGGCCGACCACCTGACACACCCGGGGGCAAGCCCCCGGCATACCCGGCGGCCACCCCCGCCACCGGCCCTCACCGCCCCTTCACCGGCACCCGCCGACGCCCTAAGATCGACCCCGTGCAGTTCCTCTTGTGCGCGTAGGACGCCCCCGCACCGCACCCGCCCCACCCGGTGCGGCACTCCGGCGTCCCCACACACCGCCCGCCCCCGCGGGCCCACCAGAGGAACACCCCCATGTCCTACAGCGCAGTCCTGCGCGCGCCCGCACGCCCGCAGAACCTTCGCACTCACCCTCATCGGCCGCCTCTCCTACGCGACCTCCCCCTTCTCCCTCACCCTCGCCCTCGTCGCCACCACCGGCTCCTACACCACCACCGGCGCCGTCACCGCCCTCTACGGCCTCACCATCTGCGCCCTCAGCCCCCTGCGCGCCCGCCTCATCGACCGGCACGGCCCCCGACGCGTCCTGCCCCCGCTCACCGCCGCCCACGCACTCACCCTCACCGCCCTCGCCGCCGCCACCTGGCGCCACGGCACCCCCGTCCCCGCCCTCGCCGCACTCGCCGTCACCGCCGGAGCCACCGCACCCCCGCTCGGCGTCGTCATGCGCACCCACTGGAACGACCTCCTGCCCGACCGCACCCTCCTGCACCGCGCCCTCAGCCTCGACGGCGTCGCCGAAGAACTCCTCTACGTCACCGGCCCCCTCCTCGCCGCCCTCATCGCCGCCACCGCCACCCCCTCCCTCGGCATCGCCGCGGGCACCCCCCTCATCATCATCGGCACCATCGGCCTCACCACCGCACCCGCCCTCCCCCGCAC
>NZ_MKJY01000372.1 GCF_001942465.1 Actinomadura sp. CNU-125 | reverse complement strand
CGCGCTGCGCGACGCCCTCGCCGCACCGTTGGGCCGCGGCCTGCCCGACCCCGGCGGCGTTCCCGGCGGCGTTCCCGCCGCTCGCCCCGACCAGGGCTGACCGGTGCCGCGGCTGCGCGTGCTCGTCCACCTGGTCGAGCCCGCCGGGCGGCGCGGCGCCGTCCCGGCGGCCTACGAAGAGGCCCGCGAGACGCTCGCCGGAACCGCGGGCCTGCTGGCGGACGAACTGCTCGGCAGCGTCACCGACGCCCGCCGGTTCGTCCTGGTGATGGAGTGGGAGGGGCGGCGGCAGTACGCCGCGTGGGAGCGGGAGCACCGCGCCCGCGGCCACCGCTCCCCGCTCCGCCCCTTCCAGGACCGCGAGCGCCCGGGCGGCCACTACGAGGTGTTCGCCGAGACCGCCGCCCGCCGCTTCACCTGACCCACCCCACCCGGCGGTGCCCGCTCCGGCCAGGGCCGGAGCGGGCACCGCCGGGCCCTTCAGCGCCACGGCTTCCTTCCTGCAAGGACCCGGCTTGTTCGCTGATCACCTGCAGCAGTGCGCTGTGTGGTGAACCCGCACGTCGGGGGGAGGTCGGGCGCCTGCCCGCCGCCGCCTCACATCGTCGAGCGCGCGCTTGCGCTCGTCCAAATACTGAGGTGCCCGCCGGGCTCCGGGGTTGGGAGCCGGTGGGGGAGCGGGGGCGGGGCGGGCGGCGTTCGCGTCGGTCAGCGGTCGAGGGAGAGGACGGTGCGGAGCACCGTGCGGAGCGTCGGCGCGGCGGGGGCGTCCGGGACGGGCGGGCCGGGCGATCGCCAAGCGACGTAGCCGTCCGGGCGGACCAGCAGCGCCCCGGCCGGGCCGATCCCGTGGCCGTCCGTCAGCCGCCCGGTCACCTCGGTCAGGTCGCCGTCGCGGATCTGGGCGGCCGCGTCGACGCCGAGGTCGAGCGGCTCCTTCAGGGCGTCCGCCCACGCGGCGCCGTCCGGTCCGGTGAGCAGCACCGGGCACCGGCCGTACAGGTCGAGGGTGGAGACCGTCCGGCCGTCGCGCGACACCCACAGGTCGCGGGGCGCGGCGTGCCGGGTCGTCCCGGACACGTTCCTCCGGCGCGAAGGCGGTCCCCGGGACGGCGGCGTCCGGCCCGGCGGCGATCGCGGCCGAGGCGTACGGCTGGCCGAAGACGACGGCGTCGCCGTCGGCCGCGGACGTCCGCGGGCAGCGGCACGTCCCGTCCGGTGCGCTCGCGGAGCTGGAGGAGCGCCTGCTCCATGGTGAAGCGCGCGACCGGCAGCCGCTCGGCCTCGTAGGTGTCCAGCAGCCCCGGCCCGGCCCGCCCGGCGAGCACCGCCGCGATCTTCCACGCGAGGTTGTGCGCGTCCTGGATGCCGGTGCTGGCGCCGAACGCGCCGGTCGGCGGCATCACGTGCGCGGCGTCCCCGATGAGGAAGACCGGCCCGGACCGGAGCCGCTCGGCGACCCTGGCCTCCACCTCGTAGCCCAGCACCGTGGTGCCGTCGCCGAGCTGCGGGACGATCGTGATGTCGGCGGGCCGCGCTCCGACGGCCGCGGCGGCCAGCTCCGCGCACCGCCGCGGGGTGAAGTCGTCCAGCGACTCCCCGGCCGCGGGGTGGTAGGGGATCCCGAGGACCCAGCGGCCGGTGCCGTCGTGCGGGAGCAGGACGGTGCCGGGCCGGGGGAGGTCGAAGTGGCCGACGCCGAGGTTGCGGCCGCGGAGCTGGGCTTCGAGGTCCGCGGTGAACACGAAGTTCGCGGAGCTGCCCAGCGCGCCGGGGCCGGTGAAGCCGATCCCGAGCGCCTCGCGGACGCCGCTGCGGTGCCCGTCGGCGGCGATGAGGAGGTCGGCGCGGACGTCGTGGACGCCGTCGGCGTCCTCGATCCGGGCGTCCACGCCGTCGCCGCCGAAGTCGGCGAAGTCGAGCAGGCGGCTGCCGAAGCGCAGGTCCGCGCCCAGTTTCCGGGCGTGCTCGCGCAGCAGGATCTCCAGCCGGTCCTGGTCGATCGGCGCCCACGCGCAGGGGGAGACGCCGGCGGTGCCCGCCGCCGAGTGCGGGCGCGCCATGCTCGTGCGCCGAAGCTCCGGCGACGGCAGCGAGCGCGCCCGGATCAGCTGGGAGTTCTCGTCGTAGACCCGGGAGCATTCCGAGAGAATTTCAGGTTCCAGGCCGGCGTCCCGGAACAGTTCGACGGTGCGCGGATTGATCGCGCGGGCGCGCGGATGGCCCAGCGCATCGGTGCGGCGCTCGACCACGGTGACCGGGACTCCGTGCCGGGCCAGGAAGACGGCCGCCGACAAGCCGGTCGGCCCGCCGCCGATGATCAGCACCGGTATGTGTTCCTGCACGTTGCCTTCCTCACTGCGGGATTTGGAGCCTGGGCTCGTGCGGTGTTTCGGGCGCCGGCCGGCGTCTTATGATGCTCGGTCCGGTCGCTTGCACTTCGCTGGAGCATCACTCGATCGATGTTTCTTCGCCGTGAAGTCCGGCATTCCCCATTCTCCTGGACGGGCCGTGTAATACCAATCGACAATATCGGTTCGCACGGTGATCGGCCGTGCGTGCACGGTCACCGTCGGGCGATGGTCCTGGGGGGACGACGGCGACCTCGCGGCAGGCGGTGACACCTTGCCATCCACTGACCGGCGGCGCCGCCGCGCGCCCGGATCGGCGCCGGGCCGCGGGGGCGGGTTCCGCCTTCGTCGCGCCCGGCGACGCCATTGCCGACGAACGGCACCTTGATCGTTAATATCCGGTGAATGGTCGGCAACGTAGATCATCTTTGCTGTCAAGGCCCTATGCGTGCACGCAAGCGGGTATTGCAATCCTCATGTAGGCTGTCTATATAGGAGCTGAACATATTTGTCGACTCCTGCTGATGTCCGGATCCGGACCACGATTGAGCGATGCCGAGACCGATGATTATCCCGAGGCGTGGAGTTAAAGTGTCAAAAGCTCATCAGAGGGGCGGTACCAACGGTGGCGGGATGGCAACTCACTGTTACGGCACTGAATAAAGGACAAAAGCTCAAACTGACCGAAAATGTGTGGTCGACCGGAATTCGGATCGAGGAAGTGAGATGAGATTCCAGGTCCTGGGGCCGCTGGAGGTGCGCAGCGAGTCCCGCGATGTGACTCCGTCCGCGCCGAAAGTCCGTGAGGTGCTGGCGTTGCTGCTCCTGCACCACGACCACATCGTGCAGAGCCGGACGTTGATCGACGAGTTGTGGGGACAGGAACCGCCGCCGAGCGCGTTGGCCACCCTGCAGACCTACATCTACAAGCTGCGCAAGATCCTCGCGGTGGAGACCCCGCAGGACGCGCTGCGCACCAAGGCGTACGGGTACGTGATGACGGTGTCGCCCGACGACCTGGACCATCTGCGGTTCGAGCGACTGCTGGCGGAGGGCCAGGCGGATTTCGAGGCGGGACGGACGGAACGTGCCACCGCCGTGCTCGGCCGGGCGCTCGACCTCTGGCACGGGCCGGCCCTCGCCGACGTCGACTGCGGCCCCATCCTGTCGGCCGAGGCCACCCGGCTCAACGAGCGGCGGCTGCGGGCGCTGGAGATGCGCGTCGACGCCGATCTGCTGCTCGGCCGCCACCAGGAGCTGATCAGCGAGCTGCGGCGCCTCACCTCGGCGCATCCGCTGCACGAGGTCTTCCACGCCAAGCTGATGATGGCCCTGTACGGCTCGGGACGGCGCAGCGAGGCCCTCGACGTGTACCAGGAGCTCCGGAACACGCTCGTGGAGGAACTCGGCCTGGAGCCGTCGGGGTCGCTGGTGCGGCTCCACCAGTCGCTGCTCTCCTCGGACTGGACGCCCGAACCGCTCGTCCCCTACCTCAACGGGGCCGGGCACGGCGACGACCCGGTGCGGCTCACCTCGGGGAACCGCTCCGCCGCGAACCCAGCGGACCCCCGCACGGACGCCGCCGCGGCCGCGTCCGTCGCCGGCGACCCGGCGACCCCGGGATCCGCGAACGCGGGAACGCCCACCGAGGGCCCCGCG
>NZ_MKJY01000371.1 GCF_001942465.1 Actinomadura sp. CNU-125 | reverse complement strand
CCGCCGTCCCGGCCGCCGAGCGCGCGCGGCGCTGCACGCCGCCGCCGAGCGCCGTCGCGGCCCGGGCCGACGAACTGGCCGCGCTGGTCACCTCGGAGATGGGCAAGCCCGCCGACGACTCGCGCGGCGGCGTCGAGGCCGGGATCGCCGCCCTGCGCCAGTACGCCGAGTTGGGCCCGCTGCACGGCGGCCGCAGCCTGCAGGGCGGCCGGACGGCCGCCGACCTCATGGTCCGCGAGCCGCGCGGCGTCGTCGCGGTGATCACCCCGTGGAACGATCCGGTCGCCATCGCCTGCGGGCTGGTCGGCGCCGCCGTCGTCACCGGCAACACGGTCGTGCACAAGCCGTCCGAGCGGACCCCGCACACCGGCGCGCTGCTCGCCGAACTGCTCGCCGGACCCCTACCGGACGGCGTCCTCGACCTGGTCACCGGCACCGCGGCCACCGGCGAGGCCCTCGCCGCGCACCCGGTCCCGGCCGTCGTCGCGCACGTCGGCTCGACCCGCGCGGGCCGCCGCATCGCCGAACTGGCCGCCCGCAACGGCGCCAAGGCGCTGCTGGAGAACGGCGGCACCGACCCGCTGATCGTCGACGCGGGCGTCGACCCCGAGTGGGCCGCCGGGCAGGCCGCGCTCGGCTGCTTCGCGAACGCCGGGCAGATCTGCACGTCCGTCGAACGCGTCTACGCGCACGAGTCCCTGCACGCCGCCTTCGTCGACGCGCTCGCCGGACGCGCCCGCGCCATGCGGACCGGGTCCGGCTTCGACCCGGCCACCGAACTCGGGCCGCTCGTGGACGAGCGGCACCGCGCCCGCGTGCACGAGCACGTCGAGAAGGCCGTCGCCGACGGCGCCCGCGTCCTGGCCGGGGGCGAGATCCCCGGCGGCCCCGGCGCGTTCTACCCGGCGACCGTCCTGGACGGCTGCACCGACGACATGGCGATCATGACCGAGGAGACGTTCGGGCCCGTGGCGCCCGTCCGCGCCGTCGCGTCCTTCGACGCGGCCCTGGACGCCGCGCGCCGCGCCCGCCACGGCCTGGCCGCGACCGTCCTCACCCGCGACATGGCGCACGCCCGGCGAGCCTGGCGGGACCTGCCCGTCGGGACCGTCAAGGTCAACGCCGTGTTCGGCGGCGCCCCCGGCGGCGCCGCCACCCCGCGCGGCGCCTCCGGGGAGGGCTTCGGGTACGGGCCCGAACTGCTCGACGAGATGACGGCCGTCAAGGTCGTCCACATCGAGACCGCGCCCTGACGGGCCGTCGCGGGACGGGCCGTCGCGGGGCGGGCCGCCTCACCCCTTGACGGTCAGCAGCGGCCGCAGTTCGGCGACCGGCGACGCGACGCCGCCGCCGTGCAGGCCGGACACCACCGGGCCGATGTCCTTGTAGGCCCACGGCGCCTCCTGCTTGAGGTCGCGCCGCCACGCCGCCATGACGTCCGACCGGCGCGCCACCCGCGGGTCCCGGTGGTCCAGCGGCGTGACCACGCGGAACTCCCGCAGGAAGGCGTCCAGCTCGGCGTCGCTCCCGCGCGCCGCCGCACCGCGCGCACCCGCCGCCCCGCCCCTGTGGCGGCACGCTCGCGACCGTCCGGGCGCTGCCGTGCCCGCGCAGGACGAAACTGGACGCCCCCATCGATCCGGGCACGATGACCGGTTCGCCCCACATCGCGTACGGGCCGCCCGCCATCTCGGCGTGGCCGCCCGCCGGGGTCGCGCCCTTGCGGTGCACCGCGCGGTCCCCGTCCCGCCAGAACAGGTTGTGCGGCGCGTCGTACAGCATCCGGGCGTGCGGCTCCCCGCACTCCGCGGCGAGCCCGGCGCGCATGGTCAGCGCGAGGAAGAACCGGTTGCCGAGCGCGAAGTTGGCGGCGTTGCCGAACGCCTCCAGGTACCGCCGCAGGTCCGGCTCCGTCCGCTCGTCCGGCAGGAACGGCAGGACGCCGTTGCGCGGACGCGGCAGCCCCCGCGGCCACCGCGCGCGGAGCCGGTCGAGCGCGGTCGCGTTCGCCTGGTGCCCCAGCGACAGCGACCCGCTGTGCACCATCACCACCACCGTGCCCGGGCGAAGGCCCCACGCGTGCGCGGCGGCCGCGTCGTGCACGCGTCGACGTACTGCAGTTCGGCGAAGTGGTTGCCGCCGCCGATCCCGCCGATGACGGCGTCGTGGCCCGGCTCGTCCGGGGCCCCGCCCGCGCCGCCGACCCAGTCGGCGAACGCCTCCGCCGTCGGGACGGGCAGCCCGGCGCAGTGGACGCGGTCGACGCAGTCGTCGGCGTCGTCCGGGCCCAGCCCCCGCCAGCGCGCCGGCCCGGTCGTCAGGAGGCCGGGCAGGCCGTCGCGCAGCAGCGCCTCCCGCTGCAGCGGGGTGAGCGCGATCCGGCGGCCGCCCTCGAAGAACAGGTGCCGCAGCCGCCGTTCGAGCGCGTCCAGCCGTCCCCGGACCCGGTCGGCGTCCAGGGCGGTGACCTCCAGCCGCATCCCGCAGTTGACGTCGTTGCCGACCGCCTGCGGCAGCAGCGCGTGCTCCACGTCCAGGACCGTCCCGATCGGGATCCCGGCGCCCTTGTGGAAGTCGGGGGTGAAGGCGGCGCGGGCGATGCGCGGCGTCCCGGCGAGGCCGGGCGTGACCTCGGCGAGCCGGTCGAGCGTCCGCGCGGTCTCCAGCAGGTCCAGCGCCTCGGTGACGGCGGCGGGTTCCAGCGGGACGTCCGTCCCCGCGCAGATCTCCGCGGGGACGCCGTGCGGGTTGGGCAGCGTGAGCCAGTGCCCGTCCTCCCGGACGAGCCGATGATCTTGACGTGCGGATGCGTTCGCGGACAAGGGGGACCTCCGGCGATGGCCGAACACGGATGGGAGCCGTCCGCGCAGAGGGCGCGACGGCGAGCCGGGCGCCCGTCCGGGGCGCGCCGGTCTCCTCGGGTTCAGCAGCCGCGAGGCGGAAGCGACGTTACCGCGCGCTTCCGACGGTGTCACCCGGGTTCTCGGCGGCGATCACGTGGCCCGTCACCATCCGGGCCACGGACCGGGCCACGTGCTCGGGCGGGCCGGACGGCAGCATGATGTGGCTCATCGTCAGCCGGACGGCCGCGTCGGCGACCTCGGCCAGCACGGCGCGGTCCAGATGCGGCCAATGCCGCAGCGCGTGCTCGGTGAGCCGGGCGCGCGCGGTGAACAGCAGCGGTTCCGCCTGCGTGGTCAGCAGCGGCAGCAGCTCCTCGCCGCCCGCGCCGGTCAGCACCGCCTTCTTCAGCTGGTCGTCGGCCGACGTCTCCAGCGTGTACCGGACGGCGGCGACGACCGCGTCGAACAGGTCGGCGTGCTCCGACAGCACCCGGTCGATGCCGTCGAGGTAGTGGTCGTTGTCGCGGATCACCACGGCCTGCGCCAGGCCCCACTTGTCGCCGAACTCGTTGTAGACGGTCTGCCGGCTCACCCCGGCGGCGGACGCGACGTCCTGCATGCGCAGCCCGCGGTAGCCGCGCTCGACCAGCAGCGCGGCGGCGGCGTCCAGCAGGGCTTCGCGCACGGGACGGTCGGCGGTGCCCATCAGCGTTTCCTCCGGAAGCGGTCGGCGGGCCACCATTATCACCCGGCGCGCGTTCCCGGCCTCGCCCGAGCGGCGCGGTCACCGGTTGGTGAGGCGCGCCTCCGGCGTCCGCGCGTCCCGGTAGACGCCGCGGGAACGCGCGTCCGCGCGGACCTCCGCGGGCGGACCGCTGGCGACCACCCGGCCGCCGTCCAGGACGTGCACGACGTCGCAGACGCCGAGGACCGGTTCCAGGTCGTGCCCCGCGACCAGGACCGCCAGGCCCTCGGCGGCGAGGTCGCGCAGCAGCACCTCCAGCGCCCGCGACCGCCGCTCGGGCAGCCCCGTCCACGGCTCGTCGAGCAGCAGGACGGACGGGTCGGCGGCCAGCGCGCGCGCCAGTTCGGCCAGCCGCGCGACGTCCGGCGGGACGGCGCGCGCGGAGCGGCGGCCGTACTCGCCGATGCCGACGCGGGCGAGCAGCTCCTCGGCGGCGTC
>NZ_MKJY01000370.1 GCF_001942465.1 Actinomadura sp. CNU-125 | reverse complement strand
CCTGCGGGGCCGCCCGCCCGGGCCGGTCTCCCGCGTCCGGAACGCGAGGGGGGCACGGTGAGCGAGCCCATCGCCGTCGGGCGGGTCGGGCGGCCGCACGGTATCCGCGGCGAAGTGACGCTCGACGTCCGCACCGACGACCCCGAGGCCCGGTTCGCGGCGGGTACCGAGATCGCCACGGACCCCGCGTCCGCCGGACCCCTCACCGTCGAACGCACCCGCTGGCACTCGGGCCGCCTGCTCATGCGGTTCGCCGGTGTCTCGGACCGAGACGCCGCCGAGGAACTGCGCGGTGTCTGGCTGGTCGTCGACTCCGCCGACATTCCTCCCTCCGCAGACCCCGACGAGTTCCACGACCACGAACTCATCGGCCTCGCCGTCGTCACCACCGACGGCGCCGACATCGGCCGCGTCACCGACGTCCTGCACCACGGCCAAGACCTGCTGGTCGTGCGGGGCCCGGGCGGGGAACGGCTAGTCCCGTTCGTCGCCGCGCTGGTCCCCGAGGTGGACGTGCCCGGCGGCCGGCTCGTCATCGATCCCCCGCCAGGTCTCCTCGACGAATCATGAACATCGACATCGTCACGATCTTCCCCGAGTACTTCGCCCCCCTGGATCTGTCGCTCCTGGGCAAGGCCCGGCGCGGCGGGCTGCTCGACCTTCAGGTTCACGACCTGCGGGAGTGGGCGCAGGATCGGCACCGCACCGTGGACGACACACCCTACGGCGGCGGCCCCGGCATGGTGATGAAGCCCGAACCGTGGGGGGAGGCGCTCGACGCGGTCGTCCCGCCCGGCGCACCGGCCCGGCTGGTCGTCCCGACGCCGAGCGGCCGGCCCTTCACCCAGGCGCTCGCCGCCCGGTACGCCGCCGAACCCCGGCTGGTGTTCGCGTGCGGACGGTACGAGGGCATCGACTCCCGCGTCGCCGAGGAGGCCGCGACCCGCATGCCCGTCGACGAGGTCAGCCTCGGCGACTTCGTGCTCGCCGGCGGCGAAGTCGCCGTTCTGGTCATGGTGGAGGCCGTGGCGCGGCTCCTTCCGGGCGTCCTCGGCAACGCCGATTCCGTCGCCGACGACTCCTTCGCCCCCGGCGCGATGGAGTCCCTCCTGGAGGGCCCCGTGTACACCAAACCGCCGGTCTGGCGTGACCGCGGCGTCCCGGAGATCCTCCTTTCCGGGCATCACGGTGCGATCGCCCGGTGGCGCCGTGACGAGGCCCTGCGCCGCACCGCCCGTGTCCGCCCCGAACTGCTCGCCCGCCTCGACCCCGAGAACCTCGACGCGCACGACCGCGACGTCCTCCGGGAGGCCGGTTTTCCGGTTGACGCCGAAGGTATGGCAAACTAGAGCGTCCGTGCGCCTGCACTCGCGCAGGCGATGAAGACCGCTTCCGCGGAGCGACGCCCCCACGAAGGACCCACGGGGCCTCTCGACGCCCGCGTTCGACTTTGAGGAAACGCTGCGATGCACACCCTGATCCAGGAGATCGAGAAGGCCGCGATGCGCGCCGACGTCCCGGACTTCCGCCCGGGCGACACGCTGAAGGTGCACGTCCGCGTGACGGAAGGCAACCGGAGCCGTATCCAGGTCTTCCAGGGCGTGGTGATCCGGCGTCAGGGCGGCGGCGCCCGGGAGACCTTCACCGTCCGCAAGGTGAGCTACAGCGTCGGCGTCGAGCGGACCTTCCCGATCAACAGCCCGTCGATCGACAAGATCGAGGTCGTCACCCGCGGTGACGTCCGCCGGGCCAAGCTTTACTACCTGCGCAACCTGCGCGGTAAGGCCGCGCGCATCAAGGAGAAGCGCGAGTCCTGAGCCCGTGCCCCGCAACGCCCCGGACCCCCGTGGTACCGGGGCGTTGCCAGTTTCGGGAGAAATGTTCGGTTCGGCTCTCGGCGACACGCCCGCGGCGGGCGTGCTCGGGCCCCGCGCCGCTAGTCTTTTGGTCTGATGACTGATGAGGACGATCGGAGAGACGTGCGATCCGAGGCCGAGGGCGCGGTGCCCGAAGAAGAGCAGACCGTGACCTCCGAAGAAGAGGAGGCCGAGGACGGCGACGACAAGAAGAAAAAGCAGGGCTCTTTCTGGAAAGAACTGCCCATCCTCGTCGTCATCGCGGTCGTTCTCGCCCTGGTCATCAAGGCGTTCGCGGTCCAGGCGTTCTACATCCCGTCCGGTTCCATGGAGAACACCCTCCAGGTCGGTGACCGGGTCCTCGTCAACAAGATCGTCTACCACACTCGCGACGTCGCCCGCGGCGACATCATCGTGTTCAACGGGCTGGACTCCTGGGACCCCGAAACCCAGGTCGCGGAACCGACCAACCCCGTCTCGAAGCTCCTGCGCTGGGTCGGCGCCGCCTTCGGGTTCGCGCCCAACGAGAAGGACTACATCAAACGGGTCATCGGCATCCCCGGCGATCGCGTCAAATGCTGCGACGCCCAAGGCCGCGTCACCGTCAACGGCGTCCCCATCGACGAGTCGTCCTACCTCTACACCGACCCGATCACGGGCGAGCAGAACAAGCCGTCCAACGACCCCTTCGACATCACCGTCGCGCCCGGCCAGCTGTGGGTCATGGGCGACCACCGGGAGCTCTCCTACGACTCCCGCTCCCATCAGGCCGACCCCGGCGGCGGCACCATCCCGATCGACCACGTCATCGGTCGCGCCTTCGTGATCGTCTGGCCTCTCGACCGCATCGACACCCTCCCCATCCCCGACACCTTCGAACAACCCGCGCTGGCCGCCGCCCTCCCCGCCACGCCCTTCGCCCTGGGCGTCATAGGCACCCTCCCCATCGCCTTCTTGCTGAGGCGCCGCCGAACCTGACCCGCCGACGCCCGGCGGGCGTCTTCGGGTGATCAGGGACATGCCGGAAACGAGGCATTCGGGCGGCGGCGGGGGCTCCGGGAGACGTACGCTGCGGAGCATGAAGGGTCGTCCACTCCGCTTCACGCCGCGCCGTGACGCAGGGCTGCTCGCCTACGAGCGCGCCCTCGAACACGCCGGCCTCACCCCCGTGGCCGGTGTCGACGAGGCGGGGCGGGGAGCGTGCGCGGGACCCCTGGTCGTCGGCGCGGTGATCCTGCGCGGCGGCCGACGGGGGACGATCGACGGGCTCACCGACTCCAAGCTCCTCACCCCCGGCCGCCGGGAGGAGCTGTACACCGAGATCACCGAGCGGTCGCTCGCCTGGAGCGCCGTGGTCGTCCCGTGCCACGACATCGACCGCATCGGCCTGCACCGGTGCAATATCACCGGGATGCGCCGCGCGCTCGCCGCCCTCCCGGAGCGCCCCGCCTACGTGCTGAGCGACGGCTTCCCCGTGCCCGGGCTGGAAGTGCCCGGCCTCGCGATGATCAAAGGCGACCAGGTGGCCGCGTGCGTCGCCGCCGCGTCCATCATCGCCAAGGTCACCCGAGACCGGATCATGGTGCGTCTCCACGAGCGGTTTCCGGAGTACGGTTTCGACCTCCATAAGGGGTACGTGACTCGCGCCCACAGTGCGGCCCTTCAGAAACACGGACCTTGCCCAGAGCATCGGTTCTCCTACGTCAATGTCGGACGAGCAATGCGTAACAATGGGGACGTGGCCTTGGGGGAGGTCCCCGGCGAAGGCCGCACGGAAGGGGCACGAGCGTGAGCGCCGAGGATCTCGAGAAGTACGAGACCGAGATGGAGCTGCAGCTCTATCGCGAGTACCGGGACGTCGTCGGGCTGTTCACCTACGTCGTCGAGACGGAACGCCGGTTCTACCTGACCAACTCCGTCGACCTGCAGGTGCGCGGCACCGAGAACGGCGAGGTCTTCTTCGAGGTCACCATGCAGGACGCCTGGGTCTGGGACATGTACCGTCCTGCTCGCTTCGTGAAAAACGTCCGTGTCGTGACGTTCAAGGACGTCAACGTCGAGGAACTCGCCAAGAGCGACTTCGAAATGCCGTCCGAGCAATAGCCACGCCCCCACGCGCGCCCAGCCAACCGGCCGATGCCCGCCCGCGCAACGGTCTCGACCGCGCGACCGTCCCGGCCGCGC
>NZ_MKJY01000369.1 GCF_001942465.1 Actinomadura sp. CNU-125 | reverse complement strand
CGCGCCCCGCCGCCCGCCCACGACCGTCCCCTTCCCCCGAACCGCCCGCCGCCGATCCGCCTGTCCGCCGCCGATCGGCGCCGCACCGTCATCGCCCTGATCCCGGTGCCGCCCGCGGTGTCGCACCGTTGGGCCGACGCCGCCGGTTCACGACCGCCCCCACATCATCCGCAACGCCATATCTCCGGACGAACCGGCCCCCGCCGGAGGCGCCCCGCGCTCCGCCCGGTCTCCACTAAACGATGGACCGGGCATGACGCACGCGGCGGATCGGTCCGTACGACTGATCCGTACGAGTGATCCGTGCGAGGCGATTCCGCGACGCGCGGCGGTGGAGCACGTGGGCCGACCGCCCGTCCCGCGCCGGGCCTTTGCCGTCCGCCTGCCGGGCACCGCCCCCTCGGGCCGCACGGGGCACCGGCACGCGTCGTCCCGGCGAGCCGGTCGGCAGGGGCGTGGCGCGGTATTCACCGGGTAGCCCTGGTTCATCCGGCCCGACCCCTTTCTTTTGACACTCGATGCATTTAGTATCCCCTGCAAGCCGGGCGGTCGCCGGGAGCATCACCGGACGAGCGCGCGGCGGACGTACGCGACCGAAGGAGGACGCCATGGACAGCGCCGCCAACGAGACCCAGAACGCCGACGAGCGGGCCGAGGAGATCGCCGCCGAGTCGCTGATCGAGGAGGTCTCGATCGACGGCATGTGCGGCGTCTACTAAGCCGTGCCGACGATCGACCTGGACCGCGCCTGGGACCTGCACCCGCAGGTCTCGGTGCGGCCCGAACCCTTCGGCGCGCTGCTCTACCACTTCGGCACCCGCAAGCTGTCGTTCCTGAAGGACCGGCGGCTGCTAGAGGTCGTCCGGGGCCTGCGGGACGCGCCCACCGCCCGGGAGGCCTGCGCCGCGGCCGACGTGCCCGCCGCCGACCTGCCCCGGTACGGCGCGGCGCTCGGCGCGCTCGCCGGTTCGTCGATGCTCGTGGAAAGGACGCCGTGACCATGGGAACGCAGACCACCGAACGGCTGGTCGACCTGTTCGAGCTCGGGCTCGACGCGCCGATCTGCCTGACCTGGGAACTCACCTACGCCTGCAACCTGTCGTGCGCGCACTGCCTGTCCAGCTCGGGCCGGCGCGACCCGCGCGAGCTGTCGACCGACGAGGCCAAGGCCGTCATCGACGAGCTCGAGGCCATGCAGGTCTTCTACGTCAACATCGGCGGCGGCGAGCCCACGGTCCGGCCGGACTTCTGGGAGCTGCTCGACTACGCCACGGCGCACCACGTGGGCGTGAAGTTCTCCACGAACGGCGTCCGGATCACCCCCGAGGTCGCGCGGCGGCTGGCCGCCAACGACTACGTCGACGTCCAGATCTCGCTGGACGGCGCGACCGCCGAGGTCAACGACGCCGTGCGGGGCGCGGATCGTACGAGACCGCGCTGCGCGCGATGCGGAACCTGTCCGACGCGGGCATGAAGAACTTCAAGCTGTCGGTGGTCTGCACGCGGCACAACATCCCGCAGATGGACGACTTCAAGGCGATCGCCGACGAGTACGGCGCGCAGCTGCGGCTGACGCGGCTGCGGCCGTCCGGGCGCGGGGCGGACGTGTGGGACGAGCTGCACCCGACTCAGCCGCAGCAGCGTGAGCTGTACGACTGGCTCGTCGCGCACGGCGACCAGGTGCTGACCGGCGACTCGTTCTTCCACCTGTCGGCGTACGGCCAGGCGCTGCCGGGGCTGAACCTGTGCGGCGCCGGGCGCGTGGTGTGCCTCATCGACCCCGTCGGGGACGTGTACGCGTGCCCGTTCGCGATCCACGACGAGTTCCTCGCGGGGAACGTCCGGGAGACCGGCGGCTTCGCGCGGGTGTGGCGCGAGTCGGAGCTGTTCGCCGGCCTGCGGGAGCCGCAGACGGGCGGCGCGTGCTCCTCGTGCAATTTCTACGACACGTGCAAGGGCGGCTGCATGGCCGCGAAGTTCTTCACCGGGCTGCCGCTGGACGGACCCGACCCCGAATGCGTGCAGGGGTACGGCGAGCAGCTGCTCGCCGGACGGCCCGAGGACCGGTCGGGCATTCCGAAGCCGTCCGGCGACCACTCGCACCGGACGTCGCCGCCCCGGCGCGGCGAACGCGGCGACGCGCCGCCGGGAGCCCGTCCTGGTCCAGCTCGGGCGGCGCGGCGACGCGGACCGTCCGCCCGTGAGCGCCTGCGAGGAGAACCCCCTCGCCGGATTGCGCATCACCTGACCTTTCCCTCTTACGGAGACGACATGTTCCAGAACCCGTGGTTCGAGACGGTGGCCGAGGCGCAGCGCCGGGCCAAGAGGCGGCTGCCGCACATGGTGTACGGGGCGCTGGTCGCGGGCTCGGAGCGCGGCCGGACGATCGGCGACAACTGCAGGGCGTTCGGCGACCTCGGTTTCGCGCCGCACGTGGCGGGCCACCACGCGGAGCGCGACCTGGCCACGACCGTCATGGGCGTGGAGACGTCCATGCCGGTCGTCGTCTCCCCCACCGGCGTGCAGGCCGTGCATCCGGAGGGCGAGGTGGCGGTGGCGCGGGCCGCCGCGAACCGGGGCGTCATCATGGGCCTCAGCTCGTTCGCGAGCAAGCCCGTGGAGGAGGTCGCCGAGGCCAACCCGAACGTGTTCTTCCAGATGTACTGGAGCGGCGACCGCGACGCGATGGTGCAGCGGATGGACCGCGCGCGCCGGGCCGGGGCGAAGGCGCTGATCGCCACGCTCGACTGGTCGTTCTCCAACGGCCGGGACTGGGGCAGCCCCATGATCCCGGACAAGATCGACTTCAAGACGGCGGCGAAGCTGGCGCCGGGCGTCCTGCCCCACCCGGGGTGGCTGTGGCGGTTCGCCAAGACCGGGCGGATCCCCGACCTCACGACCCCCAACCTGCAGCCGCCGCACGGCCCCGCGCCGACGTTCTTCGGCGCGTACGGCGAGTGGATGCAGACCCCGCCTCCCACCTGGGAGGACGTGGCGTGGCTGCGCAAGGAGTGGGGCGGCCCGTTCATGCTCAAGGGCGTCACCCGGGTGGACGACGCCAAGCGGGCCGTCGACGCGGGGGTCACCGCGCTGTCGGTGTCCAACCACGGCGGCAACAACCTCGAGACGCGCCCGCGGCGATCCGCGTGCTGCCGTCGGTCGCGGCCGCGGTCGGCGACCAGATCGAGGTGCTGCTGGACGGCGGGGTGCGGCGCGGCGGGGACGTCGCCAAGGCGCTCGCGCTCGGCGCCCGCGCCGTACTGATCGGCCGCGCCTACCTGTGGGGGCTCGCGGCGAACGGGCAGGCCGGGGTGGAGAACGTGCTCGACATCATGCGCGGCGGGCTCGACTCCGCCGTGCTGGGCCTCGGCCACACGTCCGTCCACGAGCTGTCCCGCGCCGACCTGGTGATCCCGCCCGGGTTCGAGCTGACGCTGGGCGGCGGGGACGACTGACGTGCGGGACCTGGCCGGGGCCGCATGGCCGGAGGTCGAGACCGGGCCGGCGGTCCTGGTCCCGGTCGGGTCCACCGAGCAGCACGGGCCGCATCTGCCGCTGTCCACCGACACGGTGATCGCCCGGGCCGTCGCCGAGCGCGCCGCGGACCTGCTGGACGGCGGCGCGCTCGTCGCGCCCGCCCTCCCGTACGGCGCCAGCGGCGAGCACGCCGGGTTCCCCGGGACGATCTCGATCGGACGGGACGCGCTGGAGCTCGTCCTCGTCGAGACCGTGCGGTCCCTCGCGCTGTGGGCGGGCCGGGTCGTGTTCGTCAACGGGCACGGCGGCAACGCCGCGGCGCTCGACGCCGCCGCCGGGCGGATGCGCGCGGAGGGGCACGAGGTCGGCTGGGTCGGCTGCGGGGTGCCCGGCGGCGACGCGCACGCCGGGTTCACCGAGACGTCGATCATGCTGTACCTCGCGCCGGAGCTGGTGCGGGCGTCGCGAGGTCGCGGGCGACACCCGGCCGATCGCCGAGCTGCTGCCCGAGCTGGTCGCCCGCGGCGTCCGGGCGGTGTCGCCGTCGGGCGGTCCTCGGCGACCCGGCGGGCGCGAACGGCACGCCCGGACGGCGCTCGCCCGGAT
>NZ_MKJY01000368.1 GCF_001942465.1 Actinomadura sp. CNU-125 | reverse complement strand
CGCCCGGCGACGGCCCGCCCCACGCCGACGTCCCGCCCGGCGGCGGCCGTCCGCCCTACGCGGACGTCCCGCCCGGCGCCGAGCCCCGGCTCGGCGGGGGTGGGCGGCCCGGAGCCGGTGCCGGGGGCGGGGAGGACGTGGAGGCGCTCGCTGTGGTGCAGCGGGTCGCCGACAACAACGTGCGGCTCGTCGCCGAACACACGCCCGCGGTGTTCCGGGGGGACGTCCTGCTAATGGTGGCCACTCGGGCGCGGCCTCGGCGGTTGCCCGCGGAGCGGGCGGTGGAGGTGTGGCGGCGCTACGCGAGCGGTGTCGTCGAGGCGCATCGGGTGGACGCCGATCACCACGGGCTGCTCGCGCCGGAACCCGCCGCGCTGATCGGGCGGCTGCTGTCCTCGAAGCTCGCCGCGAACGACGAGCGACCCAACTAACGCCGGGAGGCGGAGTGTCAGAGATCACGTCCTTATCGAACGGAGCCGGGCGGGAACGCGACGTCGTGGACGACGCCGACCCCCGGGCGCTGATCTGGGACCTGCTGCGCGGGCAGTGGCGGTTCTCCGCGCTGTACGCGTTCGTCGAACTCGATGTGGCGGGCGCGCTCGGCGGCGGGCCGCTGACCGCGGGGGAACTGGCCGAGCGGCTCGGTGTGGACCGGGTCGCGGTGGGGCGGTTGCTGCGGACGGTCGCGGCGCTCGGCGTCGCGCGGTCGGTGGGCGGGCCGGAGACGCCCCGGTACGCGCTCACCGCCGCCGGGGACTCGCTGCGCGCCGACGCGCCCGGCTCGATGCGGTCGGTGTCGCTGCTGCAGGGCGCGCCGGTCCTGCTGGACGCGATGGAGTCGCTCGCCGACGCCGTCCGGGAGGGACGCTCGTCGTTCGCGGCGCGGTTCGGGTCGTTCTACGGGTGGCTCGCCACCGACCCGGACGCGCGGCGGCACTTCGACGTGTTCATGACGACGCGGTCCCGCGCCGTCGCGGACGCGGCCGTCGCCGCCTACGACTTCGGCGGGATCGGGACGCTCGCCGACATCGGCGGCGGGAAGGGCACGGTGCTCGCGACGGCGCTGCGCGCCGAGCCCGGCATGCGGGGCCTGCTGCTGGACCTGGAGCCGGTGATGGCGGGCGCCCGCGAGTTCCTCGCCGCCGAGGGCGTCGCGGACCGGTGCGAGCTGGTCGTCGGGGACTTCTTCCGCGCGGTGCCGCGCGCGGACGCGTACCTGCTGTCCAACATCGTCCACAACTGGGACGACGACGACGCGCTGCGCATCCTCGGCAACATCCGGCGCGAGATCCCCGCGCACGGCCGGGTCCTGCTGCTGGACATGCTGCTGCCGGAGGACGACCGGCCGCATCTCGGCAAGGAGATGGACATGCGGCTGCTGGCCCTCTACGACGGCGGGCGGGAGCGCGGCGAGCACGAGTACCTGGCGCTGCTCGGCAAGGCGGGTCTGCGCACCGAGCGGGTGATCGAGCTGCCGAACGCGCTCAGCCTGATCGACGCCCGTCCCGAGTGAGCCGGGAGTGCCGATGAAGTCTTCGGACGGTGCCGCGCGGCGTGCGCGGCGGCTCGCGGTGCCGGTGGCCCTGGTGCTCGGCGGCGGCCCGGTGGCCGTCGCGGGGGTGCCCGCCGCGGCGGCGGCCCCCGCCGGGCGGCAGAGCCTCGACGGGAGCGGCAACAACGTGCGGCACCGCGACTGGGGCCGCGCCGGGACGAACTATGCGCGGGTCGCGCGGGCGCGGTACGCGGACGGGAAGAGCGAGCCGGTCACGGGCCGAACGCCCGGACCGTCAGCAACCGGGTGTTCAACGACGAGTTCTTCGACGAGAACGATGCCGGGTTCTCGGTGAACATCTTCTCCGAGCAGCAGCTCAGCCAGTGGGCGTGGGCGTGGGGTCAGTTCGTCGACCACGAGATCGGGCTGCGCAGCGGCGTGCTCCGCAGCGACCCGCAGGGGGAACGGGCGGACATTCCGGTCGACGGTGGCGATCCGCTGGAGACGAAAGGCGACCCGTCCGTCGTCAAGTTCACCCGTTCGACCCCCGCGGAGGGGACGGGCACGACGAACACGCGGGAGCAGATCAACAACGTCAGCTCCTACCTCGACGGGTCGGCGGTCTACGCCACCGCGGCGGAGCGCCTGGAATGGATGCGGGAGGGGCCGGTCGACGGGAACCTCGCGAACAACGGCGCGCGGCTGCTGCTGCCGGGCGGTCACCTGCCGCGCCGGGACGCGCGCGGCGACGTCGCGGCGGCGCCCGAGGTGGAACTCGGCGGGGAACTCCTCGCCGACCCGGGGAAAGCGGTCGTCACCGGCGACCCGCGCGCGAACAACAACACCGCCGTCACGTCGGTGGAGACGCTGATCGCGCGGGAGCACAACCGGATCGTGGACCGGCTGCCGGACTCGCTGAGCGAGGAGGAGAAGTTCCAGATCGCCCGGCGGGTGGTCATCGCGAAGGTGCAGTACATCACCTACAACGAGTTCCTGCCCGCGCACGGCGTCGACCTTCCCCGGTACCGGGGCTACGACCCGTCGGTGAACGCGACGCTCAGCAACGAGTTCGCGACCGTCGCGTACCGGATCCACAGCATGATCCACAGCGGGTTCCCGATGGAGACCGAGCGGTCCCGCTACACCGAGGAGCAGATGGAGAAGTTCCGCGAGATGGGCTTCAACATCGACCCGAGCGACGACCCCGCCAAGGTGAAGATCCAGTTCACGCTGGCGCAGGCCCGGGACAACCCGATGATCATTCCGGTGATCGGGCTCGGGCCGTTCCTGCAGGGGCTCGGCTCCAAGGCGCAGTACCACAACGACGAGCAGATCGAGCGGGAGCTGCGGGACGTGCTGTGCTCGGCGCCCGACGCCGAGCCGCGCTGCGTGTTCGACCTGGGCGCGCTCGACCTGCAGCGGGGCCGCGACCACGGCATGCCCTCCTACAACGAGATGCGGCGCGCCTACGGGCTGCCGCCGAAACGGACGTTCACCGAGATCACCGGCGAGTCGACCGCGGAGTTCCCCACCGACCCGCTGCTCACCGCCGGGGACGAGATCAACGACCCGGACGCCATCGACTTCGTCCGCATCACCAACCTGTTCGGCAGCGGGGTCGGCCCCGAGAACCACTTCGAGGACACCAGCGCGGTGTCGTTCGCGCGGCGCACGACGCTGGCGGCGCGGCTGAAGGCGCTGTACGGGTCGGTGGACCGGCTCGACGCGTACATGGGGATGCTCGCGGAGAAGCACGCCGGCCCGGAGTTCGGGGAGCTGCAGCGGGCGATGTGGGCCCGCGAGTTCCGCCGCCTCCGCGACGGCGACCGGTTCTTCTACGGCAACCAGATGCCGGTGCTGCGGCAGATCCAGCGGCGCTACGGGATCGACTTCCGGGAGAACCTCGGGGACCTCGTCGCGAACAACACCGACCTCGAACGGGCGGACCTCACGGGGAACGTCTTTTTCGCCAAGGGCCAGGTGCCCCCCGAACGCTGCGCGGTGACGTACCGCAAAACGGCGCAGACCGGCACCGGTTCGGGGACGTTCACGGCCGCGCTGCGCGTCACCAACCTGTCGCGGCGGCCGCTCGACGCCTGGGCCGTCCGGTTCCGGTACGGGGACGGGCAGGAGATCACCGGAGCGACGGGCGGGGGCGTCGCGCAGAACGGTGCCGACGTGCCGATCTCCGACCCGCCGGACGGGGGCGTGATCGCGCCCGGACGGAGCCGCATGATCGAAATATCCGGAAAGTGGCGGGATCGCAATACCGACCCGTCCGCCTTCTCTCTCAACACCACACCCTGCCGTTCCCGATGAACGGCGATTCGGTCACGTAATGGACGTCGCGGGTGCCGGGGATTGCGGGAATGCATGATTTCCCGCTGATACCTTCCCGCAACCGCTCGCCCGGTAGAACGAAAGTCAGAACAGATTCGGCGACTCGACGAGAGGTGCGACGAGATGCAGACGGATACCGACCGCGGCGAGGGGCGTGCCGCGCGGCGGCCGCGCCGCCTCCGGCCGCTGGTGACGATGGCGGCGGCGGTCGCGGCCGTCGGGCTGCTGGCGGGCGCTGCGGCGACGACGGG
>NZ_MKJY01000367.1 GCF_001942465.1 Actinomadura sp. CNU-125 | reverse complement strand
GGGGTCTCCCCGCAGCAGGTCGAGCGCGTGAAGATCACCACGGTGTCGGTGGGCGTGGCGATGCAGACCTGCTACGCGCGCGCCGCCGCCTGACCGTACCGGCCGGTCCCGGCCGGGACCGCCCGCCGGAACCCGGCTGCGGTCCCGTCGGCACGTCTCTCTATGCTGCTGGTCAGGCCGTGAACAAAAGGAGACCGCCGCCTTGACCGCAGAGCCGGAGGAGCCCGTGGAGCACGTCGAGCGGCACGGGCGCGAAGAGCCGTCCGGGGCGGACCCCGGTGACCGGCGCACTCCCCGCTACGAGGAGGAGCGGGGCGGGGCCGGCACGCCCGACAACTTCCAGCGGCTCTGGACCCCGCACCGGATGGCCTACATCAAGGGGACGGGCTCGGGCGAGGGCTGCCCGTTCTGCGAGATCCCGAAGATGACCGACGAGGAGGGCCTCGTCGTGTCCCGCGGGGAGACGGTGTTCACGGTCCTCAACCTGTACCCGTACAACTCCGGGCACCTCATGGTCGTCCCCTACCGGCACGTCGCCGACTACGGCGATCTGGACGAGCCCGAGTACATGGAACTGGCCCGCTTCACCCGGCTGGCGCTGGCCGCGCTGCGCAAGGCGAGCGGCGCGCAGGGGTTCAACGTCGGGATGAACCTCGGGCTGGTGGCGGGCGCGGGCATCGCCGCGCACCTGCACCAGCACGTCGTCCCGCGCTGGGGCGGCGACACGAACTTCATGCCGGTGGTGGGGCACACCAACGTGCTGCCGCAACTGCTGCGCGACACCCGCCGGATGATCGCCGACTGCTGGCCCGGCGAGGACTGACTCCCCGCCGGGCGTCCGGGCGTCGGTCAGCCGGTCTCGTGCGACGCGGCGGCGACCTTCTCCGTCAGGTTGGACGGCAGCGGCTCGTAGCGCAGGAACGCGCGGCTGAACGTGCCCGTGCCGTGCGACATCGAACGCAGGTCGACCGCGTACCGGACGATCTCCAGCTGCGGCACCTCCGCCTTGATCGCGGTGCGGCCGCCCGCGATCGCGCGCGAGCCGAGGACGCGGCCGCGCCGCGAGGTCAGGTCCTGCATGACCGTCCCCACGTGCTCGTCGGCGATCAGCACGTCGACCTCGTCGACCGGTTCGAGCAGCAGGATCGGCACCGCCGCCGCGGCGTCCTTGAGCGCCTGCGCCCCCGCCGCCTGGAACGCCATGTCGGACGAGTCGACCGAGTGCGCCTTCCCGTCCCGCAGCGTCACCTTGACGTCGACCAGCGGGTACCCGGCCGACACGCCGCGCTCCATCTGGTGCCGCAGGCCCTTCTCGACCGACGGGATGAACTGGCGGGGGATCACCCCGCCGACGATCTTGTCGACGAACTCGAAGCCCTCGCCGGACGGCAGCGGCTCGACCTCGATGTGGCAGATGCCGTACTGGCCGTGCCCGCCGCTCTGCTTGACGTGCCGGCCGAGGCCCTTGGCGGAGCCGCCGAACGTCTCCCGCAGCGGCACCCGCAGCTCCACGCGGTCGACCTCGACGCCGTAGCGGGTGTGCAGCCGCTCGATCAGCACCTCGGCGTGCGCCTCGCCCATGGACCACAGGACGAGCTGCCGGGTCTCGGAGTTGTTCTCCAGCCGCAGCGTCGGGTCCTCGGCGACGAGCCGGCCGAGCGCCTGGCTGAGCTTGTCCTCGTCGGCCTTCGACCGGGCCTTGACCGCCACGGGCAGCAGCGGGTCGGGCATCGACCACGGCGCCATGACCACGGGGGAGCCGGGATCGGAGAGCGTGTCGCCGGTCTCGGCGCGGGTCAGCTTGGCGACCGCGCAGATGTCCCCGGCGATGCACGACGACACCGTCCGCTGGGTCTTGCCGAGCGGCGAGGTGATCGCGCCGACCCGCTCGTCGACGTCGTGGTCCTCGTGGCCGCGGTCCTCCAGGCCGTGCCCGGAGACGTGCACGACGGTGTCGGGACGCAGCGTCCCGGAGAACACCCGGACGAGCGAGACGCGGCCCACGTACGGGTCGGACGTGGTCTTGACGACCTCGGCGACCAGCGGCCCCTCGGGGTCGCAGGCCACCTCGCGCGGCGGGCCGCCCGCGACCGGCGTCACCGTCGGGATGCCGTGTTCGAGCGGCGGCGGGAACGCCTGGGCGATGACCTCCAGCAGTTCCCGCATGCCGATCACCGGGCCGGGATGGTCGCCGTGCGGGACCGACGTCGCCAGCACCGGGTAGAAGCTGCCGCGCGCCACCGCGGTCTCCAGGTCGGCGATCAGCGCCTTGACGTCGATGTCCTCGCCGGACACGTACCGGTCCATGAGGGACTCGTCCTCGCTCTCCTGGATGATCCCCTCGATCAGCGAGCGCGCTGCTCGGCGATCTGCTCCAGGTAGCGGGGGTCGGGCTCGCATTCGGTGCGGTGCCCGGTGGAGTAGTCCAGGCAGCGTTGCGTCAGCAGCCCGATCAGTCCGGTCGGGCCGCCGTCCCCGTCGGTGGGGAAGTAGACGGGCGCGACGCCCTCGCCGAAAGCGTCCTGGCAGGCCAGGACCGTGTCGTCGTAGTCGCCGCGCTGCTGGTCGATCTTGGTGATGACGACCGCGCGCGGCATGCCCACCGCGGCGCACTCGTCCCACAGCATCCGGGTGAGCCCGTCGATGCCGTCCACCGCCGAGATCACGAACAGCGCGGCGTCCGCGGCGCGCAGCCCGGCCCGCAGGTCCCCGACGAAGTCGGCGTATCCCGGCGTGTCGATCAGGTTGATCTTGATGCCCGCGTGCACGAGCGGAGCGAGCGCGAGGTTGACCGAGCGCTGCCTGCGCAGCTCGGCCTCGTCGAAATCGCCGACGGTGGTGCCGTCCTCGACCCGGCCGGCCCGCTGGATCGTGCCGGTGGCCGCGAGCAGCGCCTCCACGAGCGTCGTCTTGCCCGCTCCCGAATGGCCGACCAGCGCGACGTTGCGTACCTTGTCGCACCCGCCGGCCTCCGGTGCCCTGCCGGCGCCCCCGGTGTGGCCTCCCTTGTCCGCCATGGCTACCTCCTCGGACGGGTCCGCGCGCCTCTGCGCGCGCGGGCCCGCGTACGGTGGGGCCCGGCCCGGCGGCCCGGCCCTGACGTCCGAGTGCGGCGTCCGGCCCCGTCCCCGGCGTGACCGACGTCACACCCGTGTCAACACCTTTTCCCGGGATTCGCGGGATCACAAGAGGTGAACGGCAAACAACGCGAATCCGTCGCGGCGAACCGCGCCGGACCGGACGGAACCGGACGCCCGGCGTCCGCCGCGCGACCCGCGCCGACCGGCGCGTCCCGGCACGTACGGGGGCGTCACCGGGGCGGGCACGGGGCGCGCCGGAGCGCACTACGATGGGCGCGCTGCGGGAGCCCGCGGGCGGCCTTCACCAGACACACGAGAACGGACGGCGATGCTCAACAAACTGAGGCCCGCGCTCGGGCGGGTCCTGACGCCCATCGGGCAGGCGGTCGCGCGGACGGGGGTCTCGCCCAACGCCATCACGATCATCGGCACGGCCGGCGTGGCCGCCGGTGCCCTCGTGCTGTTCCCGCGCGGCGAGTTCTTCTGGGGCACGATGGTGATCACCGCCTTCGTGCTGTTCGACATGCTGGACGGCGCGGTCGCCCGCGTCACCGGCAAGATCTCCCGGTTCGGCGCCTTCCTGGACTCCACGATGGACCGGGTCGCCGACGCCGCGATCTTCTCCGGACTGATGATCGGCCTGTACCGGGACGGGCAGGAGGCCCTCGCCGCCGTCGCGCTCTACTGCCTGGTGTCCGGGGTCGTCGTCTCCTACGCCAAGGCCCGCGCCGAAGGACTCGGCTACACCTGCAACGTCGGCATCGCCGAACGCGCCGAGCGGCTCATCGTCGCGCTCGTCGCCGCCGGATTCTCCGGCCTCGGCGTCCCCTACATCCTGGCCGCCGCGCTGTGGGCGCTCGCCGCGCTCAGCACCGTCACGGTCGGGCAGCGGTTCGCGACCGTCTACGCCCAGGCCAAGGCCGACCCCGCGCCCGTCCCGCCCGGCGGCGGGACAAGGTGTGGGTCACCGCCCCCGGCACCGAGCCGTGGGAGGTCTACACGGTCAAGGCCGACGCCGACACCCTGTCGGCAGGAGCGCCGAGCCGGCGACGGCCACGGCCGG
>NZ_MKJY01000366.1 GCF_001942465.1 Actinomadura sp. CNU-125 | reverse complement strand
CCGAGGGTGCGGGTCATGTACCGGTACGCGGCGATGCGGCGCTGCCGGGCGGCGGTGCGGTTCTCGGCGGACACCTTCGCGGGGTCGAGGCCGGTGCGGTGTGGGGCGCGTTCGGCTTTGCGGTGCGCGGCCCATGCGGCGCGACATTCGGCGTCGGTGGGTTCGTGGCGCTTGATGTGACGGAGGTAGGCGGCGACGGTGCCGCAGGGGGCGCGGCGGGTCACAGCACCTCCCCGTGGCGTCGGGGCCCGGTGCCGGGGCGGGGTTCCTCGTCCCAGCGCGGGTCCCAGGTGAGGCCGTCGGTGTGGTCGGGCGGGAGGGCGTCGATGCGCTCGTCGCGGACGTCGCAGAGGGCGGGGAGGTCGTCTCCGGCTCGGGCGATGCGGGCGATGGCCCATCCGAGGGCGATGATCGCGACGGCGATGGCGGGGACGGCGGTGGCGGTGCTCACCGGTCGCTCCCCAGGACGGCGGCAGCCGGGAACTCGTCCCAGGTGCGGCCGTCCAGCTCGCGCCCGGCAGCCTTCTTACTGACGAGGCGTACCGTGATTGCGTCACCGCGCGCCATGGGCGGCTCGACGGGCCGCCCGTTGTGGAGCGGGCGGAAGGTGCCATCGGTGTCCAGGAATGCGGACTGTGCGCCGCTGGTGTGCAGGAGCATCGACTCCGGCACCCACACCCCGTACTGCTTGAAGAAGAACGAGATCCCCGCGGGGGTGCACTGGTCGCGGAGTGAGCGGGCCCAGTCGGGGTGCATGGGGCGGGCGCGGGCCCGGACTCTCCGCCGACGATGACCCAGTCGGGGGCGATGCGGTCGGGACACGGTCCGCTGCAGAACCCGCCGGGGAAGTCGTGGACCGGGCAGTGCGTGAGGCCGTGGTGCAGGTTGATCGGTCCGAGCAGGGGCTCGGCGCTGATGAACCGGATGGCGGCCGGGGTCTGCATGAGCGCGGGTACGCGCAGGTTGGCGCGTTTCTGGTCCTCGGTGGATACGCCGAGCCAGACGTTCGGCAGGGGCCACGGTGCGAGGTGGGCGAGGTTGTCGCGGAAGCTCGGCCGGTTCAGCAGGGACCGCATCCGCCCGTGTCGCTTCGTGAGGAGCTGGAAGGTGTGCTGCGGAGCACGGGCCATCACCGAGAACACTTCGGCGATGAACTCGTCCGGCACGCCCTCGTGGAACAGGTCGCTCATGCTGTTGACGAAGATCCGGCGGGGCTTGCGCCAACGGAGCGGCTGTTCGAGTCGCTCGGGCCGGAGCGTGAGGTCGAACCCGTTCTCGAAGTGGTGGCCGGGCGTGCCGCGCCACCGCTCTGCGAACGTCTCGGCATAGCAGTTGTCACAGCCGGGGCTGACCTTGGTGCAGCCTGTGACCGGGTTCCAGGTGGCGTTGGTCCACTCGATCTTGGTGGTGGCGGTCATGTGGGTCTCCTGGGGGTGGGGGCGCCGCGGGTGGCGGCGGCCCCGCAGGTGGTCAGGTCAGGCGCCGGGCTCGGCGGCCGGGGTGCGCGCGTAGAGGCGGTCACGGATCGCGGTGAGGGCGTCACGGGCGTCGCCGGGGTGAGCACCCCCGCACTCCCACGCGACGACGACGGACTCGACGAACGCCCGGTCGGCCTCCAGTCGGTCCCGTTCGGTGTCGGCCGCCGCGACCGTCTCAACCAGCGCCGCGTTCTCCCCACGGAGCCGGGACACCAGCGTCAGCAGGTAGGTCACGTCCGCGCGGGCGTGCACCATGAACTCGACGTCCGCCTCCGCCGTCTTCTGCTCCGCCGGGGTGACCCCTGCCGGGACGAACACGTCGGCGACCCGGACATCCCCGGCGTCGATGGCCAGGGTGGCGCCGTCGGCCGGGTCGAGGTCCGCCACGACCTGCCACGTGCCCTTGGAAGCGGCGGTCTTGCGGGCCCGGATCGCGGCGAGACGCGCGCTCTCTGCACCGAACATCGGCTTCTGCTGGTCAGCCACGGGTCCCTCCGTCCTGCTCGCTGTGATTGGCGGCGTAGACGGCGCGCAGGTCGACCAGCTCCCGCCGGTCGTCGGCGACGATCGCCTCGGCTAGGTCCAGCACCGGGACCATCTCCGGGCACGGCACGCCCGCGAAGTCCCCCCAGGGGATCCGAGCCCCGCACGAGCACCGGCGGTCCGGCATCGGATAGTCGGGCACCTGGTGCTGCCCGCACAGCCGGAGCAGCAACAGCAGCAGCGCGTCAACCTCGGCGGTGTACGGACGCCGCCGCTTCAGCGCCGTCACGGCCGTGTGCACGAGGTCGTGCGGGCCGCCCTCGACGGGCTTGATCTCGGTCATCGGACGCCCGCCCACTTCAGGTCCTCGTCCGTGCACGCGACGACCTCGACGCACACGTCCGGGTCCTCGTCACGCTCCCACTCGGCCTTCCGCTGTGCCTCGTCCCACGGCAGCGGCATCTCCGGCAGGACGGGCGTGCCGTCGATGACGACGTAGTAGAAGGGTCCGGTCTCGTCGCGGTAGTGGATCGTGGTCAGCTCCACGTCGCCGCTGCTGGTGCGCTCGATCACTGTCGCTCTCCGTCCTGCGCGCTGAGGGGGTTCGTGGGCCGGTGGGGGCAGGTGCACGTATCGCCCTGTTTGCGGACCTTGGCGATGAGCAGTTCCCACGGCGTGTACGCCGGGACACCCAGCGCCTCAGCAAGGGCGCGGACGCGCTCGGTGTGCCGGTCGATGTTTCGGGCGCACGTCGAGAGTTGACGGCGCAGCTCCTCGATGAGGTCTTCCTGGCGTCGCACCTCGCCGCCCAGGCGCGCCTGGACTTCCTTGATCTGCTCGTCCGCCTCGAGGTGGGCTCGCACGAGCGCAGCCTCGGCCTTCGCGTCGGCGCGTTCGTTGATGAGGGTCTCGAGGCCGGTCGCGGCCTTCGCGATCCACTTGGCCTGCTCGACCAAGTCGTTGCTCGTCTGCTCAGCCACGGCCATCGCCTCCGAGGTCGGCGGCGATCTCGTCGGCCGTCCGGGAACCACCGGGCACGATCAGCGCGTGCGGAACCCCGTCGATCTTCAGGGTCGCGTTCTTGTAGCCGGCTTCGGTCAGAGCGCCCGCGAGCCGGTAGTAGCGGCCACGGCGCACACCCGGCGTGCCGAGGCCGTACATGCCGTGCTCGAAGCGGGCGACGACCACGACGTGGTCGAAGGACTCCCGCAGGGGCTTGAGGACGTCGAAGCCATCCGGTCCGGGCTCGAACCCGGCGGACACCAGCGCGTCCCACACGTTGGTGCCGAGGTGCTCGGCGTCGAGGCTCGTTGCGGTCACCGGGTCACCGCCGTCTCCACCGGGCGCCACGGCCCGTCCCCGGCGCGGGTCACCAGGACGGCATCGTGGTTGCCGCAGAAGTGAAGGGCACGCAGCCAGCGGCGGGCGTCAGCCTCGCTCGCGCGAACGTCGACTTCCTCGACGGGGCACGTGCAGCGGACACCCCACTCGGGCTTGGTGAGCATGACGGTCATGACGCCACCGCCTGCCCTACGGCCTGGGCGGCGTCGTACCGGGCGATGCCCCACACGATCGCGCAGCAGGCCCAGAGGAAGGACCAGTTGTAGTCCCGCAGGTTCCACTCCCACGTGTCGTAGAAGCGGAACGGCTTACCGTTCTCCCCGTCGGGGAGGTACGTGAACTGCTCCAGCGCGTATCGCGCGTCCTGCTCGGTGGTCGTGTAGTAGTCCGGCAGGATCCCAGTAGTCGCGTTCGTCCAGGCGTCGGTCACGCCGGGGTAGTTCTCCTCGGCGTCCTTCAGCTCGTCGGCGACGCACTCGTGGAGCAGGTCCTCGTTGTAGGTCTTCAGACCGTCGCGTCCAGCGGTGACCTTCTCGTCCCAGTAGGTGAAGTTGGGTTCGCCGTTCCACGCGGAGCCGCGGAAGAACTGGAACATGTCGTCGGCGCGGCGGAACACGTAGCCGTCGATGTCACCGCTGATCGACAGGTAGCCCGGCCACGTGACCAGGTCGAAGTGGTACAGGCCCGAGTTCGGGGCCATGAACCGCACGTGCCGGTACAGGCCGTCGTCGTGCAGCACGGTCATCTCGTGGTTCGCGGTCTCACGCTTGAACCGCTCGGCGATCTCGGTCGCGGCGGTCATGACGCGCACCCCTCGCACGTCGTGCCCTGGGCGTTGACCGTGCCGTGCGTGTCGCACACCCACGTGGAGCCCAGGATGATCGCCCCGGCGGCCTCAACGGGCCCGGCGATCCGGTTACGCTTCTTCATAGCTAGCCGACTTCCTTCCTGCTGATGACGGGTGGTCGGTTGGTCAAGGGCTCGACCGGGCGCAACCGGTCGAGCCCGTTCTGCTAGGCGGCGTCCCGCGTCTCCTGCGGGGGCGTGGTGAGCCAGCCCGCGAGGAGCGGGCGGAGCTTCAGGTGCACGTCGTCGCCGCGGCGGATCTCCGGGGCGGAGTCGGCGGCGCGCTCTGCGGCTTCCCAGATGCGGGCCTCGGCGTCGGTCATGCCGGGCCGCCACCACGCCGGGCGCTTGGCCTGGCCGCCGCTCACGAAGCGGCCTTCATCGGCTGCTCGACGACTTCGTCCTCCAGGACGATGTCGTCGAGGTCGGCCCCGAGCGCCTTGGCGATGCAGGCAAGCATCAGGCGGGATGCGTTCTTGCGGTTCCGTTCGATGTTGCGGAGGGATTCCGGATGGCGGTCGGTGCGGACACCGAGCTCGATCAGGCTCAGCCCGGCCCGTTCGCGCAGGTCGCGGATCTTGTCCGCGTCGTAGGGGAGGGTCTGCATCTCGGGCATGACGCCACCATAGGACTGTCAGTCCTATCCAGTCCAGAGATTCGAGGACTCTGATTCCTTTTTCTGGACTGACGTCACCTTGAGGGGACTCTTAGGTACACCTAACCGGGGCAGTATCCACACGCGGATGCAAGTGCTCTAAGCTTGCGCGCGAGTCCCACTGAGTCCCACCTGACCCCACTCCGGCTCAGGCGACGAGGAGAACCATGGCCCGCCAAGCGAGCGCCGACCCCTCCTGGCGGAGGATCGCCGCCCTACTCGTCAGCAGACGCATCGACCTCGACCCCAGGTACCGGAACCGTCGCGTCTTTTGCCGAGAGAAGAAAATCGAGTACCGGGTCATCTCCGACATCGAAGGGGCTCGCCGCACCAACTTCAGCACGCCGATGATCACGGCAATCGAGGTCGCATACGAGGTTGCCGAGGGATCGATCAAGGCCGCCCTAGCCGACTCGTCGATCAAGCGGCTACCGGAAAGACGCACCCGGCAAACGGCAGGTACCACAAGCTCGCAAACTAGGACAAACCCCGACATTCCACAGTCTGTGAGCTTGCCTGATCTTGAAGAGTGGGAGCAGCACATCTGGCTCACTCCAGACCTCACTGTCGAACAACGCCGCGCCGCCATTCACTTTGTGCGACTGCAACGCGGCGACCTCGCCGGCGACAGCAAGGCGCTCTTGCATCTCAGCAACGCTCTGAACCAAATGGTTGCTCGACACCTGGCACGAGAGCAGGACCCCCCGCAAGCCAGTTGAGGCCTCTACCGCCAGACCAATCGTTGCCGCAACGTTGCAACACGGATTGTTAGGTCACGATCACGTAACCTTGCCGGTACAACGTCAACACCACGCCCGCAACGGGTGTCTCATCTATACGGGGACCTGGCACACACACGACAACTGCACAAGCAGCGAAACAGCCGAGGTGTGCCTGCATGTCTATCAGCGTCGATGGCTCCGGTGCCCCGAACCCCGACGATGGTCCGATCCCCCTAGACGAGCTCCGCGCCCTGTCGTGGATCGATGTCCGCACTCGGCAAACCACCCGACACCCCGACCTCGACCGCTACCTCGAACACGCCGAGATGGACGACGCGGTCGCCGAGTTCAACGCCCGGACGTTCGTCTCCGACGTACCCGTTACGTACATCGCCGCCCTCCGCAACGGAACGCCTGATGGCAGCTACTCCGTCACCATCAACGGAACTACGGTCCGCTTCGCTCTGTCCTCCTCGACCGCACCACCTGCAATCCCGATCCGGCCCGTGAGAACGAAAGTTTTCAGCAGCTTCGCGACATCGTCGCGACCACCACCTGCACCGGCATCGTCCTCGATCTCCCCCACGAACTCGTGCTCGCCATCTGGGAGCGCAACGGGGAGGAAATCTGGGCGTGCCGACCAGGCACCTCCACCGGCCCTCTCCGGAAAGCACGGCAACGACGCCGGCGCCTCACCGCCCTCTCCCCTCTCCCGTTCCTGGGCGCGTTCGGGCAGACCATCACCAGCGGCACGTGCGCCGCGAGTTTCGCGTTCGCGCCGATGCTGCCTGCGGTACCGCATTCCGACAGCGACCCTGGGGTCCTCTCCCGGCCACCCGCCGCCGCCGCGCACCACCAACCGCTAACCGTCTTGCCCACCTCCGCAGAAGCGGCGCGCACCGACGTGTTCCTGCCCCCAGCGGCGGCCTCGGATTTCACGCTCCCCGGGCCGACACCGTCGTCGACGCCGACGAACTCTCCCACCCCGATGGCGACGGCGTCGGCAACGACGACTGTGGAGCCCCCGCCGACGTCCCCATCTCCGACGCCTTCGCCCACAACCAGCGTCCCGGCGGGCAGCCCCACTCCAGCAACGGAAAACCCCATCGACCAGATCGATAACGGGACGCCAACGCCCGAGCTCGAGAAGACGGAACAGTCGGCCCCAGCCGGCGACACCGATGCGCGCTCCCGCCCGAGGGCGAAGAACCGCGAAGCGTCCGAAGGCCAGCGACACCACCATCGACCGGACCGATCCCGCAACCACCAGGGTGGGGACCGCGGTCACCGCTAGTTCGCAGTGGTCACCCGATTGGGCTGCCTCCAAGTGATCAGGACGGACTCGTCCGGCTCATAGCGTTTACGGCCATGCAGCGGCATGATCTCGACCTTCTCCGTCAACGCCCTGATCACCTCACGACGCTGCGGAATCGACCGCCGATTCCACTCCGCCCGCACCTCATCGAGCGTCCGCCCAACGAAATCACGCAGCACCGGCGCGACCCGCGTCTCCCGCATGCGGATCCGCGCCCGCTCGATCTCCGGCACCAGTTGCCGCTCGAGCCGCTCCAGGCTGTCCAGCGACAGCGTCCGGCGGCCCGCGCGGTCGCGGGCGTCGTCCAGCAGCGCCTGCTTCTCCGTGACCTCCTGCAGCAGCGCAGCCAGACGCTCATCGGCGTCCTCGTCCTGCTTCATCAGGTCCACCAGGTCAGGCCGCGCGAGCCGCAGCCACATCGACCGCTCCACGAACGCGTCCACATCGGCGACCCTGCGGGACACGCAGTAGCCCGTCGCCGGCCCGAACCCCGACCTGCTGTCCGGCGCGCACACATACACGGGCTGGACCCGCGGCCCCATCCGCCGCACATACCGGCCGCACACACCGCACGTCGCCAGCCCGGCGTTCAGTCGCTTCACCGCCCCCTCCAGGTGCTGAGCCCGCCCCGTCCGGGTGAACCGCTCCATGCACGCGTGGAACATCGTCTCGTCCACCAGCGGCTTCCAGACCGTTTCCACGCCCTGCAGCACCTCCCCCTGGTGGACACGCTGCCCCACGTAGGCGGGGTTCGTTGCGATCTCCCTCAGCCGGGTCGGCTGCCACCCCGTCTTCCCGTTCCGCGGGGATGGGATACCGCGGCGATTCAGGTCGACCGTCACGCCCCGCAGCGAGTCCCCCGACGCGAGGCGCTTCACGATCTCCCGGACGACCTCAGCATGCGAGTAGACGTGTTCCTGCCCCTCCTTATCGGTCGTCGTGCGTGGCTCCTCATCGAAGATGATGTCGACGATCTCCCGTTTCCCGTCCGGCTGAACCTCGTAGATGCGCTTGTAGCCATAGAGGTTGCGGCCCTGCGGCTTCCCCTTCTTCGCCGCGTTCCGCTTGTCCCGGCGGAGACGCTCGGACGTCTTCTCCGAGTCGTCGGCCGAGTCCAGCCCCTCCTCCGCGAGAGTCTTGTAGTCGCGGCGCTTCCTCGGGTCGTAGGTCCGTTGATGGGAGGTGATGTGGATCAGGACGCCCAGGTCCCGGCAGCGGTCCAGGAACAGCACCCAGTTCGCCAGCCGCCGGTCACCGCGGGACGATTCCCACAGCACCACGACGTGGAACCGGCCAGCCGCAACGTCCTCCAGCAGCCGGTCCCAGTCCTCACGCGTCCCCCGCGCGAAGCGGGAGGCGGACTTGTCGTTGTCGCAGTACACGTCGCCGATGTGCCAGCCTTCCTGATCGACGACCTCACGGTTCTCGGTGTCCTGGTCTTCGACGGAGCGGTGGTTGCCGCGCTTGTCCTTGCTGACGCGGGAGTACAGCGCGGCAACCAGCTGCTGGCCGGCCTTGAGGGCGGCGTGCGCGAGTCCTTCGGGGGTCACGACTCCCAGATTAGAGCCAAACGACCTTGACGAGAACGGAACGCGTCCACGAACAGCCGGTGGTCGTCGCGGACGACCTCCGCGTACGCCGTCCCGAACCGGACCATGTCCTCGACGAACGCCGACTCGTCCGCGCCGATCACCGAGCTGATCGCGTCCTCCACCTGAAACCCGACGAGCGTGTGGTCGGAGTCGCTGTCGGACACGCAGTGGATCTTCGCGGTGGCGCGGCCCAGGTCGTCCAGCACCGACAGCATCTCCGCGGGCTCGGTCAGCCCGCCCCAGTCCAGGTCCTCCTCGTAGGGCGACAGCTCCTGCACCACGTACCCGACCCCGTCGATCTCGGCGTGCCCCAGCCACGGGTCGGTGTTGGCCTGCAGCGCCCGCCGCGACACCGCCGTCCGGTGCCCGTGATGCCGGAAGTACTCCCGGATCCGCGCGTCGTCGACCACCCGGCTCGGCGCCGCCACGTTCCCCTGCTTCATCGACAGGATCACGTCGTTCTCCAGCGCCTGCGAACGCCCCTCCACCAGGATGTTGTACGCCGACAGCCCCGCCGACCCGATCCCGAACCCCGACGCACCCACGATGTCCTTGATCTCGTAGGTCAGGCTCGCGAACCGCTTGTCGGCCGGGATCGTCTCCAGGTACCCCAGGTAGGCCGCCTCCACCTTCGCGCGCTCGGCCTCGCCCAGCCGCCGCACCCCGGACCGGTCCCGGAACCGCCGCTCGTGCCCGTCCAGGACCGTCTTGCCCTCCAGCAGCCCGATCCGCGTGGACGACAGCGCGTCGATCAGCACGCCCCGCACGTACCCGTCCGTCGTGTCGAGCGTCAGCGCGAAGTCGTCCCCGCCGTCGCCCGCGAACCGCCGCACCTGGTCGACGTAGGCGCGCACGTACGCCTCGATCAGCCGCCGGATGTCGGCGTCGGAGATCGCCTTCTGCCACGCCAGCAGCGCCAGGCTCGCCACCAGCCGCTTCACGTCCCAGGTGAAGTGCCCGACGTACGCCTCGTCGAAGTCGTTGACGTCGAACACGAACACGCCGTCGTCGTTCATGTACGTGCCGAAGTTCTGCGCGTGCAGGTCGCCCTGGATCCACACCCGCGCCGTCCGCTCGTCCGCCCACGGGTCCTCGTCGTCGACGATGTCGGCGTAGAACAGGCAGGCGCTCCCCCGGTAGAACGCGAACGGATCGGACGCCATCTTGCGGAAGCGGCGGCGGAACTCGGCGGGACTGCGCTCCATCAGGTCCGAGAACGCGTCCACCAGGACGTCCACGATCTGCGCCTGCCGCTCCTTGGGCTCGCGGCCGCGCAGGTCCTCGGTGATGCTCGCCATCAGGCTCTCTCCTCAGATGATCGGGTGGGCTCCCCGCCGCTGCCGGGGCCGTGTCCCGGTCATTGTGCCGGGTCTGCCCCCGTTCGGGCGGTGAACAACATGCGAACCCCCGGCTCGTCGCGCAGGAGGTCCAACGCGTATTGGGCGTGCCCGGGCACGTATCCGTTCCCGATCAGCATCGTCACGTCCGCCGCCAGCCCCTCCGCGCCGAGCGCCGCCGCCGGGAACGACGTCGCCATCGAGAAGAACACCACCGACCCGCCCTGCGCGGTCGCCAGGATCGCGCCGTGCTCGCAGCCCGGCACGTCCACGCACACCACCGTCACGTCCGCCGGTCCACCGGCCGCCGCGACCTCCCGCGCCACCGCCACCGGGTCCCGCGCGCCGCCCGCACCACGCGTCGGCCAGCCCGGACGCCTCCAGCCGCGCCGCCTCCGCCGCCGTCAGGCACCAGCCCCACCAGCCGGGACGCCCCGGCGCGCCGCGCCGCCGCCAGCGCCAGGCACCCGCTCTTGCCCGCCGCCCCAGCACCGCGACCACCGGCCCGTCCCCGCCGGACGACCCGCCGGACTCCGTCCGCGACTCCACGACGCGGCGGGTCAGCGCCGGGGCGCCGCACACGTCCAGCACCGACAGGGCGAGCAGGGACGGGCACGTCGCCCGGCAGCACGGCCGCGATCGAGAGCGCGAAAAGGACCGCGTGCCCCCGCGCGGGCACCTGCTCGGAACGCCCGTCCCACCCGGCGAGCCCGTCGGTGACCGCGAGCGGCGTCAGCGTGAGCGACACCAGCGTGGCGACGCGGTCGCCGGGCTTCAGCCCGAGCGGCGAGTCCGGCCCGGCCTCCTCGACGACGCCGACGAGCATGCCGCCCGACCCGGTGACGGGATTGTGCATCTTGCCGCGCTCGCCGATGATCCGCAGCACCTCGGCGCGGACGGCGGCGGCGTCGCCGCCGTGCGCGGTGTGCAACTGCCGGTAGGACGCCGCGTCCAGGTTGAGCCGCTCGACCGCGACCCGCACCTCGTCCGGGCCGATGCGCGGGTCGGCGTCCAGCCGGTGCGCCGCCTGCGGCAGCACGCCCGCGGGCTCCAGCACCCGATGCAGCCCGATCGCCGTCCCGCCGGTGGTCCCGTCGGTCATTGCGCCATCCCTTCGGTCATCGGCATCTCATGGAAGATATACCGAGAGCCCCTGGTTTGATCGAAAGTCTTCCCGTAACGTCGGCCGTGCACAAGATTTTTATGCGATCACGTGAGGCGAGGAGGGGTCGACGATGACCACTGCCCTGCACCCGGACACCGGAACCGGCGCGACCGGCGACGCGACCGGCGACGCGGAACCGTCCGCCGGACGGGCGGCGGGCCAGCCCTACGAGTACCGGCGCCGCCCCCTGGAGGAACCCGACTGGCGGCGCCTGCCCGGCTGGCGCGACGTCACCGACGCGGAGTGGGAGTCGGCGCAATGGCAGCGCGCCCACTGCGTCAAGAACCTCCGGCAGCTCCGCGCGGTCATGGGCGACCTGCTCGACGACTCCTTCTACGCCGACCTCGAACGCGACCAGGCCGAACGCGCGACGATGTCGATGCTGCTGCCCCCGCAGATGCTCAACACGATGGACACCTCCTCCACCGCCGCGTTCTACGCCGACCCGGTCCGCCGCTACATGCTCCCGGTCTTCTCCGACCGCCGCACCGACTGGCCGTCCCACCCGCACGCCGCCCGCGACTCCCTCCACGAAGCGGAGATGTGGGCCGTCGAGGGCCTCACCCACCGCTACCCCACCAAGGTCCTGGCCGAACTGCTGCCGACCTGCCCCCAGTACTGCGGCCACTGCACCCGCATGGACCTGGTCGGCAACTCCACGCCCAACGTCGACAAGCACAAGTTCACGATCCGGCCGCCCGACCGGCACGAGGCGATGCTGGACTACCTGCGCCGCACCCCCGGCGTCCGCGACGTGGTCGTCTCCGGCGGCGACGTCGCCAACCTGCCCTGGCCCCGGCTGGAGTCGTTCGTCGCCGCGCTGCTCGACATCGACAACGTCCGCGACGTCCGGCTCGCCAGCAAGGCGCTGATGGGACTGCCGCAGCACTGGCTGCAGGACGAGGTCCGCGCCGGCATGGAACGGCTGGCTGCCAAGGCCCGCGAGCGCGGCGCGAGCATCGCGATCCACACCCACGTCAACGCCGCCCGGTCGGTGACGCCGCTCGTCGCGCGCGCCGCCCGCGCCATGCTGGACACCGGAATCCGCGACGTCCGCAACCAGGGCGTCCTGCTGCGCGGCGTGAACGACTCCCCCGACGCGCTGCTCGACCTGTCGTTCGCGCTGCTCGACGAGGCCGGGATCATGCCGTACTACCTGTACATGTGCGACATGATCCCGGGCAGCGAGCACTGGCGCCTCGCGGTCTGGGAGGCGCAGGAGCTGCAGCACGCGATCATGGGCTACCTGCCCGGGTTCGCGACGCCCCGCATCGTGTGCGACGTCCCCTACGTCGGCAAGCGGTGGGTGCACCAGCTCTCCGGCTACGACCGCGAGCGCGGCGTCTCCTACTGGACCAAGAACTACCGCACCGGCCTCGAAGCGTCCGATCCCGACGCTCTGACCAGGCAATACGAGTATCACGACCCGATCTATACCCTGCCGGAGGAAGGCCGTCGCTGGTGGCGGGAGCAAATTTCGGTGTGACGCGTCGACGCGTCCCGCCCGGCGCCTTTACATTGTAGATCATTAGCCGGTGCCTTACCCTCGGGCGGATGAGCAGCGATCTCCCGGCCCGGTTCCCGCTCGGTGCGGCGGTGTCGGTCGCCGATCTGGAGGGCGACCCGCACCCGCACCTGGCCCGGCTGCGCGCCGCCGAGCCGGTCTCGTGGCTCCCCTCGCTCGGCGGCTGGCTCGTCACCTCGCACGCCCAGGCCGTCCGGGTCATGCGGGACGCCGCCGCGTTCACCGTCGACGATCCGCGCTTCTCCACCGCCCGGGTCGTCGGGCCGAGCATGCTGTCGCTGGACGGTCCCGCCCACGCCCGCCACCGCGACGCGTTCGCGCGGCCGTTCCGGCCGGCCCGGACCCGCGAGCGCTTCGCCGCCTTCGCCGCGGCGGAGGCGGGCCGCCTCGCGGCGCGCTCGTCCCGGCGGGACGCGCGGAACTGCGCGGCGACCTGGCCGGGCCGCTGGCCGTCGCGGTCGTCGCCGAGGCGCTCGGACTCCCCGAGGTGGACGCCGCGACCGTCCGGTCCTGGTACGGGACGTTCGTCGACGCGGTGTCGGCGCTGACCGGCTCCCCGGACGGCGACGGCGGCGCGGACGCGGCCCTGGAACGTTCCGGCGCGGCGTACGCGAAGCTGACGGACGCGGTCGCGGAGGCGATGGCCCGCCCCGGTTCGCTGCCCGCCGAGGCGGCGCGCGGCGAAGCCGGACGGGACGGGCTGGCGGCCGCCGAGGTGGTGGCGAACGCGGCCGTGCTGATGTTCGGCGGCATCGACACCACCGAGGGCCTGATCACCAACGCCGCGCTGCACCTGCTGTCCGATCCCGCACTGGCGCGGGCCGTCCGGGACGACCGGGAGCTGCTGCCCGCGGTGATCGAGGAGTCGCTGCGCACGGAGCCGCCCGCCGCCGTCGTCGACCGCTACGCGGTCCGCGACGCCGACCTCGGCGGCGCGCCGGTGCGGGCGGGCGACCTGGTGCGGGTGTCGATCACGGCGGCGAACCGCGACCCGGCCGTGTTCGCCGACCCGGACCGTTTCGACCCGCACCGGGCCGACGCGGGCGAGCACCTGGCGTTCGCGCACGGCCCGCACTTCTGCTTCGGCGCGACCCTCGCCCGGCTGGAGGCCCGCGCCGCCCTCGGCGCGGTCCTCGACCGGTTCCCCGGCGTCCGGCTCGATCCGGGCCGTCCGGCGCGCCCGGTGGGGCTGGTGTTCCGCAAGCCGGACCGCCTCGACGTCCGGTGGGACGCCCCGTCCGCGCGTCCGCGCAGGTGATCGCGGCGCCGTGACCCCGGGCGACCGGCCCGATATGGCACCATCGTGCAGATGATCGTAGAACGCCGGGTCGAACTTCCCTTCGGGCACGCGAGCCGGGAGGCGGAGACCCACACGAACCTGTCCGCGATCCGCCAGGACGGCCCCTGCCTGTGGGCGGCCGGCGACGAGACGGCGACGGTCGAGCGGCTCACCGCCGTGACCGGCCCGGACGGCGCCGTCACCGGCTACGAGGGGCACGTCACCGTCGCGCTCGCCGACCTGGTCCCGCTGCCCGCCGGCCCGGACGAGGAGGCCGACATCGAGGGGCTGGGCCGGGCGAACGGCTGGCTGTGGGCGATCGGCTCGCACAGCCTCAAACGCAAGAAGATCAAGGACGGGCATCCGGCGGCGAAGTCCCGCAAGCGGCTGGCGACGGTCGTGCGGGAGGACAACCGGTTCATCCTGGCGCGGATCCCGCTGGTCACCGGCGAGGACGGGCTGCCGCGCGCGGTGCGCGAGGACGGCGGCCGGACGGCGGCGGTGCTCGGGCTGGACGGCGACTCGATCACCGACCTGCTGGCGAAGGACCCGCACCTGGCGCCGTTCCTGCACCTGCCCGGCAAGGACAACGGCGTCGACATCGAGGGCGTCGCGGTGCACGGCGACCGCCTCTACATCGGGCTGCGCGGCCCGGTGCTGCGCGGCTGGGCGGTGCTGGTGGAGATCCGGCCCGGCGCCGACCCCGACGACCCGCGGCGGCTGCGGGCGCTGCCGGTGGACGGCGACGACCTCTACCGCACCCACTTCCTCGACCTCGGCGGCCTGGGCGTCCGCGACCTGTGCCCGCACGGCGACGATCTGCTGATCCTCACCGGCCCCAGCATGGACCTGGACGGCCCGGTGCGGGTGGTGCGGTGGCGCGGCGCGGCGAAGGCCGACGCGCCGGAGATCGTCCACGCGGACGACCTGGAGGTGCTGGGCGACCTGCCGTACGGCGACGGCGACGACCACGCCGAGGGCATCGCCGTCCTGGACGGGCCCGGGCCGGGCCTGCGCCTCCTCGTCGTCTACGACAGCCCGTCCCCCGACCGCCTCACCGCGGGCGGCGGCGTGCTCGCCGACATCGTTCACCTGCCCTGACACGACCGATGCCAAGTAAGCGCTAGCTTTTGCCGTCTGCTTTCATGGTGCGGTAACCGACCGGCCGAAAGATGAGGCGAGCATGATCGAGTGGTCCGACGAAGACCTGATGATCCGCGACGCGGTCCGCGACTGGATCGACGCGGAGGTCCGTCCCAACCTGGACGCGCTGGAGTCGGGCGAACTGCCGCCGTACGGCATCATCCGCGGCCTGTACAAGACGTTCGGCATGGACGAGATGGCCCGCTCGTCGTTCAAGGCCCGGATGGAGAAGGAGCGCTCGGGCGCCGCCGCCGGAAGCGGCGAGGACGACACGGACGGCGCGGACGGCGGCACCGGCCGCGGCGGCAACGCGGCGATGAGCATGCTGCCGATCATCGAGCTGTGCAAGGTCGCCCCGGGCCTGGTGTCGGCGATGGGCGTCGGCCTCGGCCTCGCCGCCGGGACGATCATGAAGCGCGGGACGGTCGAGCAGAAGGAGCGCTGGGCCCTCGACCTGCTCACCATGGAGAAGGTCGGCGCCTGGGCGATCACCGAGCCGAACTCGGGCTCGGACGCCTTCGGCGGCATGCAGGCCACCGCCCGCAAGGTCGGCGACGAGTACGTCCTCAACGGCGGCAAGACGTTCATCACCAACGGCCCCTACGCCGACACGATCGTCTTCTACTGCAAGCTGGACGAGCCGGGCGTCGAACCCCGCGACCGCGAGATCCTCACGTTCGTCCTGGACACGGGCATGGAGGGCCTGGAGCAGAGCAAGCCGCTGCGCAAGATGGGCCTGCACTCCTCCCCCACCGGCGAGCTGTTCCTCAGCGACGTCCGCGCGGGCGCCGACCGGCTGCTGTCGTCCGGGAAGGGCGGCGGCAAGGAATCGGCCAAGCAGAACTTCGTCACCGAGCGCGCCGGCGTCGCCGCGATGGCCCTCGGCGTCATCGAGGAATGCCTGAAGCTGTCGGTCGAGTACGCTAAGACCCGCGAGCTGTGGGGGCAGCGGATCGGCGACTTCCAGCTCATCCAGCTCAAGCTCGCCAAGATGGAGGTCGCCCGCCTCAACGTCCAGAACCTCGTGTTCCGGCACGTCGAGATGCAGCGCGCGGGCCGCGCCCCGACGCTGGCGGAGGCGTCGGCGATGAAGCTGTACGCCGCGCAGGCCGCGAGCGAGGTCGCCCAGGAGGCCGTCCAGCTGTTCGGCGGCAACGGCTACATGAGCGAGTACCGGGTCGAGCAGCTCGCCCGCGACGCCAAGTCGTTCCAGATCTACGCCGGCACCGACGAGATCCAGGTGACGCACATCGCCCGCGACCTGCTGTCGCGCTGACGTCCCGGCCGTTCCCCGGCGGACCGTCGGGAGCCTCTGCGATCATGAGGCGCCCGACGGTCCCGGTGGCGCCTCGCCCGTCATGGCCGTCTCCCCGTCCGTCGCTGGAGCCCGGTCCGCCGTCACCGGCGGCCCCTCCCACCGAACACCGCTCATACATGTTTGTCAATGTATCGAAATAATGGCTCGCCGCGACGCGGCGAGCCGGCCGTGAGCCGCTCCCGTAGGGTTGGCGGGTCGACGAGCGAAGGGATCTGCATGGCGGGCGACTCCAGCGACGCGGTGGTGCTCACGCGGCCCGGGCCGGGGGTCCGGCTGGTGACGCTGAACCGGCCGGGCGTCCGCAACGCGATGACCGAGGAGATGACCCGGGCCTGGGACGACGCCCTGGACGAGGTCGCGGCCGACCGGGAGACCCGCGTCCTCGTGGTGACCGGCGAGGCGAGCTCCTTCTGCTCCGGCGCCGACCTGTCCTGGCTCGATCAGGGAACCGGCGAGGACATCACGATCGACCGCCTCCGGGACCGGATGCTGCCGTTCTACCGCAGCTGGCTGCGCCCGCGCACGCTCCCCTTCCCGGTGATCGCCGCGGTCAACGGGCCCGCCGTCGGCGCGGGCGTCTGCCTCGCACTGGCCTGCGACCTGCGCTTCGCCGGGCCGGGCGCACGCTTCCGCACCCCCTTCCTCTACCTCGCCACGCACGGCGGCATGGGCGCGACCTGGCTGCTGCCCGAGGCGATCGGCGTCACCCGGGCCCGCGACATGCTCTACACCGGCCGCGAAGTCGCGCCGGAGCAGGCGCTGGAGTGGGGCTTGGTCAACGACGTCGCCGAGGACGCGCTCGCGCACTCCCTGACGGTCGCCGCCCGGATCGCGGAGGCGGGCCCGATCGCGCTGCGGCTCACCAAGACGGGCTTGGAGCAGTCGGCCGCGGGCCTGGAGGCCTCCATCCAGTGGGAGGCGCTCGCCCAGCCGGTCACGATGACCACGGCCGACCTCCACGAGGGCATCGCCGCCTTCCGCGAGAACAGAGACCCGCGGTTCCGCGGGCACTGAGCGGGCGCCGCGGGTACCGGTCGTCCGGCGCGGATCCTCCTGGCGGCGGGGCCTCGCCGCGAGCGTAGATGCACCGACGGGGATGCCGGCCGGGCCGTCGAGCACGGTGGCGGGCGGCGATTGTACTGGTCAGTACGGAGAACTGAGCGCCGATAGGGCTTGACGTGCGCCGGGGCGTCGGCGCACCATCATTTTCGATACCGACGTCGAAATCATCGGCGATGGGCTTTCCCGGCCACGGTCGCCGCCATCCCTCCGACAGCCGTATTCTCCAGCGCTTCGCGTCCGAGGCCGCAGCACCGCCGCGCCCGCGACCCGCTCTCCTCCCCGGGCACGGCCACGCCCCCACCGGGCCCGGCTCGCACACGGCGGCGAAAGCGCCGCGCCGGACTCGCCCATGCTCCCGATCGGACGGCCGAGTCCACCCACCCCACCCTGGAGGACCCGATGACCACCGGACCCGCCCCGTCCGCCCCGCCGAGAGTGCCAGCCCACACGCGCGTGCTGATCGCGCTGATCGCGATCGAGGTCTTCGCCGTCACCGAGACCGCGATGGCGATCGCGGCCATCCCGACCTTCATGCGCGTCTTCGAGGCCGACTCGGCCGCGGTGGGCTGGACCACCACCGCCTATCTGCTGGTCGGCGCCGCCTTCGCCGCGACCGGCGGACGGCTCGGCGACATCTTCGGCCGCCGCAAAGTCCTCGCGCTGCTGCTCCTGGCGGCGGCCTGCGGCTCGCTGATCAGCGTGCTCGCCACCGACCTGTGGATGGTGGTCCTCGGCCGGGGAGCGCAGGGCCTGGCCGCGGGCGCCCTGCCCATCTCCTTCGGCCTGGTGCGCGAACTGCTGCCGGAGCGGCGGGTGCCGCTCGCGATCGCGCTGCTCGGCGGCATCGTCCCGATCTCCGCCGGTGCCGGGGGTCTGATCGCCGGGGTGCTGCTCGACCACGGCGGGTGGCGCGTGCTGTTCATGGCCGCGACCGCCATGGGCGTCGTCGCGTCGCTGATCGCGTGGGCGGGTCTGCCGCGCACGCCCGGCCTCAGGCCGCGTCCGTCGATCGACATGGTCGGCGCCGTGCTCCTCGTCCCGGCCACCGCCTTCGTGCTGTTCGGCCTCACCCAGGCCGGCGACTGGGGCTGGACGAACGCGTCGGTGATCGGGTCGATCGCGGTCGGGCTGGCGGCCTGGGTCGCCTGGGTCTCGTGGGAGCGGCGCGTCCGCGAGCCGATCGTCGACGTCCGCCAGTTCCGCGACCGCAAGGTCGCGCTGACCACGCTGGCGACGCTCCTGGTGGGCATGGGCGGGCAGGGCACCGCCACGATCATGGCGCCGATCATCCTGCAGATGCCCGCGAACGCGCCGGTCGGCATGGGCCTGTCGCCGGACCCGCGCGGGCGTGGTGATGCTGTGCATCGCCGTGGTCGGCTACGGCGGGGCGGCGGCCAGCGGACGGATCGCGCAGCTGGTCGGCGCCCGCTGGGCGCTGGCGGTCGCGGGCGTGCTGTACATCGTCGGCCCCATCGTGTGGATCTTCCAGGCGCAGAGCCTGCCGGGCACGATCATCGGCCTGGGGCTCACCAGCATCGGGTCCGCGTTCGCCTTCTCCGCGACGCCGAACCTGATCGTCGAGGTGGTGCCGTCCGAGCAGACGGGCGCCGCCACCGGCATGAACCGGGTGGTGCTGAACGTCGGGGTCGCCGCCGGGCTGTCCGTCGGCTCGATCATCCTCGCCACCTGGACCGCGGCCGGCACGCACCTGCCGACCGAGACCGCGCTGACCGCGGGCTGCCTGTTCATCGTCGGCTGCGCGGTGGCGACCCTGCTCCTCACCGCGTTCATCGGCAACGCCCGCCGAACGGGCACGGGCCCGAGCCCGGCGTCCGGCGTCGACGCCGAGTCGGCGATGGCCTGACGACCGCGCACCGGAGGCGCCGCCCCGTGCGGCGTCTCCGGTGCGGGGCGGTGGACGGCACCGGGACGGAACGTCTATGTTCGGCAGATGCAATAATTTCGAACGATCGCCGCGCGCGTCCGGTCGCGCGGCGTCGCCGGGAGGTCGGAATGGATTTCGGTGTGCACCTGGGAGCCGTGAACCCCGGCCTGTGGGGGGAGGTGGCCGAGGAGGCGGACCGGCTCGGGTTCGAGTCGCTGTGGGTGCCCGAGCACCTGGTGGTGCCGATCGACGCGGCCGGGAGCCCGCACGACGGCTCGGACCATCCGCCGATCCCGTCCGATGTCCCGATCTTCGACGCGCTGGGCGTGCTGTGCCATCTGGCGGCGCGCACGACCCGGATCCGGCTGGGCACCTGCGTGTTCAACGTCGGCCTGCGCCACCCGTTCGTCACGGCGCGGGCCGCGGCGACGGTGGACGTGCTGTCCGGCGGACGGCTCGCGTTCGGCGTCGGCGCGAGCTGGCTGCGCTCCGAATGGGAGGCGATGGGGCTCGACTTCGACCGCCGCGGGGCCCGGGTGGACGAGGCCCTGGAGGTCTGCCGCCGGCTGTGGAGCGAAGACGTCGTGGAACACCACGGCGAGTTCTTCGACTTCGGGCCGCTGGCCTTCGAGCCGAAGCCGGTGCAGCGGCCGGGCCCGGCGCTGCACATCGGCGGCGACGGGCCGGCCGCGCTGCGCCGTGCCGCCACCGTCGGCGCGGCCTGGATGCCGATGAACCACTCGCTGGACGACCTGCCCGCCTCGGTGGCCCGGCTCGGCGAGCTGGCCGAGCACGCGGGACGCACGACGCCGATCGAGGTCACGCTCCCCGGCGGCGCGATCGAGCGGCCGCAGGACGTCGAGCGCCACGCCGCGGCGGGCGTCACGCGGCTGATCGTGTCGCCCTGGTCGCGTTCGCGGGAGGCACTGGACGGGATGCGCCGGTTCGCCGACGCGTTCATCGGCACCCGGGGACGCGGCCGGTGGTCAGGAATCGATGACCGCGGCCACGGCTTCGACCTCCACGAGCTGGTCCTTGTAGCCGAGCACGGTGACGCCCATGAGCGTGCTCGGTACATCGTGCCCGCCGAACCGGTCCCGGACCACCCCCCATGCCGTCACCAGGTCCTCCTGCCGTTGGGAGGCGACCAGAACGCGGGTGCTGACGACGTCCTCCAGCTCCGCGCCGGCGTCGGCCAGAGCGGTCCGCAGGTTCTCCACGGCTTTGGCCGCCTGCCCGGCGAAGTCCCCGATCGCGGCGGTCGAGCCGTCCCGGTTCAGTGGGCACGCCCCGGCCAGGAAGATCAGCCGGGCCTCGGCCGGTGCCGTGGCCGCGTAGGCGTACTCGGCGACATCGGACAGGGACGCGGAGCGGATCAACGTAACGGCACGAGGCACAGGGCGTTCCCTTTCACGTCATCACAGTGATGCCTCTGCACCCTTTCAAAGACCCGCTCAGGGGTCGACGCATTTTCCTGACCGGGGCTTCCGCAGCGATCCACCGCCCCGTCTCGACGACGTGAAGGCCCGCCGTCCGGTGGTGGACGGCGGGCCTTCACGGCAATCCCGCTCTTCTCGGTCCCGCTTCCGCGTGCCCCGCCGGGCGACGGCGCGCGCGTCAGGTGCCCGCCCGTTCGAGCACCGTCCGCCGGTCGGCGCCGGACGCGACGAGCGGCCGGTAGCGCATGACGAGCGCGGGCGCGCCGAACGAGACGACGCCGGTGAGCGCGCCGCCGGTGAAGTACCCGGCGACCGTGCCCTTGACGGCGCCGCCGTCGAGGCCCGCGCCGTGCAGCGCCACCGTCTCGTCGGCCGCGCCGGTCCGCCCGATCGTCTGGATCTTGAGGCCGAACTGGTCGGACCACACGTAGGGCGGCATCGCCGGGGGCGGCTCGGTGCCGAGGATGTCGCAGGCCACCTGCGCCGCCTGGGTGATCGTCGTCGTCCAGTGCTCGCTGCGGTGGTGCTCCCCGAGCGCGGGATCCCACCAGGCGGCCGCGTCGCCGAGCGCCCAGACGCCGTCCGCGCCGGCCACGCGGCCCCTGCTCGTCGCACGCCAGCCCGTTCCCGGTGGTCAGGCCCGCGCCGTCGAGCCAGGCGAGGTCGGGGGCCGCGCCGACGCTCACCAGGACGGCGTCGGCCGACAGCACGGTCCCGTCGGACAGCTCGACGGTCCGGTCGTCGGCGAACCGGGCGATGCCGGTGCCGCAGCGCAGGTCGACGCCCGCCTCGGTGAACAGCCGGGCGGCGAGCGCGCCCGCGTCCGGGCCCAGCGCCCTGGCGCAGGGGACGGGCTGCGCCTCCAGCACCGTGACGGCGATGTCGCGGCGGCGGGCGGCGCAGGCGACCTCCGCGCCGATGAAGCCCGCCCCGACGATGATCAGCGAACGGGCGGTGTCGAGCGCCTCGCGCAGCGCCAGGGTGTCGTCGAGGGTGCGCAGGGTCGGTACGCCGTCCGGCTGGCCGGGCAGGCGGCGGGGGACGACGCCGTCGCGAGCACCACCGCGTCGCCGGCGACCGAGCCGCCGTCGTCCAGCTCGACGGTCGTGCCGCGCAGCGCGACCGCGCGGGTCCCGAGGCGGGCCGTGACGTCCAGTTCGGCCAGGCCCGCGCCGTCGCGCAGGGTCGCCCGTCCGGGTTCCCAGTCGCCGGTGAGGATCTGCTTGGACAGCGGCGGGCGGTCGTAGGGGTCGTGCCGCTCCGCGCCGATCAGGGTGATCCGCCCCTCGTGACCGTCCGCGCGCAGCCGCTCGATCATGCGGAGGGCGCCGACGCCCGCGCCCACGACGACGACGTGGTCGGGCATCACCGCGTCCCCCGGACGGCGTCGCCGTCGGCCGCGGCTCCTCGGCGGGCACCGGCGGCGCGGGGGCGGCCGGCGCCAGAACGCGGCGAGCTGGGCGGCGGCACCGGCCAGCCCGACGACCGGCCGCCACGGCGGCGGCGCGGCGGCCGCGCAGCCGCGGTCGAGGCCCAGCGCCGAGTCGACGCTGTAGCGGCCCGGGCCGAGGGCGGCGAGCGCGGTCGTGGCGACCGCGAGGTTCAGGACGTACTCGTAGCCTTCGGCGGTGATGAAGAAGCCGTTGGGCTGGTGCACGGTCCGGGCGGCCACGCCCATGGTCCCCACGACGGCCGACGCGGCCAGCGGGGTACCGGCGCCCGCGACCAGCGCCGCCCCGGCCCCGACCTCGATCGCGGCGCTCAGTTGCGCCTGCAGCCGGTGCTGCCGGAAGCCGATCGACTCGAACCAGCCCGCCGTCCCGTCGAGCGTACGGCCGTGCTTCACACCGTGCGCGATCATGGTCCCGCCGACGGCGGTGCGCAGCAGCAGCCGCGCCAGGTCCAGTCCGTCACGCCGGTTCTCGTTCTGTTGGGGCACCGGTGTTTTCCTCTCTTCGGTCGGCTCGCGGATCAATCCCGGCCGGATCGGGGGACGGCGAGCCCGACAAGCTTCACATCGAGGTACTCGTCGATTCCCTGCGGGCCGCCTTCGCGGCCGAGGCCGCTCATCCCGACCCCGCCGAACGGCGCGGCGGCCGCGGTGGGATTGATGTCGTTTACCCCGACGATCCCGAACCGCAGCGCCTCGGACACGCGCACGGCGCGTCCCATGTCGTTGGTGTACACGTAGGACGCCAGCCCGTACTCGGTGTCGTTGGCGCGGCGCACGGCCTCGTCCTCGGTGTCGAACGGGACGATCGCGGCGACGGGACCGAACGTCTCCTCGCGGTAGATCCGCATCGACTCGTCGACGTCGGCGAGGACCGTGGGGGCGAAGAACCGGCCGGCCGCGAGACCGTCCCCGGTCAGCCGCTCTCCCCCGGCCAGCGGCCGCGCGCCCTTGGCGACGGCGTCCTCGACCTGGGCGGTCACCTTGGCCAGGGCGGCGTCGTCGACCAGCGGGCCGACGGTCACGCCCGGCCGGTCCCCGGGCCCGGCGACCAGGGCGCCGACGCGGGAGACGAGCGCGTCCGTGAACGCGTCGAGGATCGGGCGGTGGACGAAGATCCGGTTCGGGCTGATGCACGCCTGGCCGGTGTTGAGGAACTTCACCAGCGCGGCGCCCTTGGCGGCGTGGACGGGGTCGGCGTCGTCCATCACGATCATCGGCGCGTGCCCGCCGAGTTCCATCGAGACCCGCTTCATCGTGGCCGCCGCGCGCGCCGCCAGCTCCTTGCCGACGTCCGTGGAGCCGGTGAAGGTCAGCTTGCGCACGGCGGGCGCGTCCAGGAGCCGCTCCCCGACCGGGCCGGGACGGCTCGTGGTGACCAGGTTCGCCGCACCGGGCGGCAGCCCCGCCTCCGCCAGCAGCTCGAACACCGCGACCGCGCACAGCGGGGTCTGCTCCGCCGGTTTGAGGACGATCGTGCAGCCCGCGGCCAGCGCGGGCGCCACTTTCCGCGTGATCATCGAGATCGGGTAGTTCCACGGGGTGATCCCCGCGACGACGCCGACGGGCTGCCGCAGGATCGACAGCCGCTGGTCGGCGCGTCCGGACGGCACGGAACCGCCGTAGACCCGTTTCGCCTCCTCCGCGAACCAGCTCAGGAAGTCGGCCGCGTAACGCACCTCGTTGCGGGCGGCCTTGAGCGGCTTGCCCTGTTCCCGGGTCATGAGCGCCGCGAGGTCCTCGGCCCGCTCGGTCATCAGGGCGTGGGCGCGCCACAGGACGTCCGCGCGCCGGTAGGCGGTCTCGCGGCTCCACGGCCCGAACGCCGCCGCGGCCGCCGCGATCGCCCGGTCGGTCTCCGCGGGTCCGGCGTCGGCGGCACGGCCGACGGGCGTTCCCGTGGCCGGATCGGCCACCGCGAACGTCCGTCCGTCGTCGGCCGCGTGCCACTTGCCGTCGATGAAGAGGGTATCCCCGTCGCGCACACTGACTCCGATCGACGTTTCCATAGACTTCTTAGCATTCGGGCTTTACCGTGCGCGCACCCGGGGTCCCGTCAGTCGAGCTTCGCTCCGGTCTTGCGGACGGTCACCGGTTCGGCCAGGCCCTGCTCGTCGCAGACGCGCTGCATGCGCGCGATCGTCTCGTCGAGGCCGGGGCCGAGCCGCTCGCCCGGCGTGAAGGCGGCGGGCAGTTTCTTCATGCCGTTGATGACGCCCGTCGAGTCGTAGTGCTCGGCGCCGTCCGGGTCGCAGGCGAAGTCGGGCATGCGGTCCAGGACGGCGGTGAGCATGGTCTTGAACGCGGCGCGCGCCACGTTGGAGCCGATGCAGCGGTGGATGCCGAGGCCGAAGCTGCTGTGCCGGTTCCCGGACCGGTCGAGCCTGATGCGGTGCGGGGCGTCGAAGACCTGCTCGTCCCGGTTCGCCATCGCCCAGGACAGCCAGAGCCGGTCGCCCTCCTTGAACCGCGTACCGTTGATCTCGCAGTCCTGGGAGACGGTGCGGCCGTCGCCCTGCGCGGGGGTGAAGAAGCGCAGGAACTCCTCGGTGGCGCTGTTGAGCAGCGTGTCGCGCTCGCGGCTGAGCCGCTCGCGTTCGCCGGGATGCTCCGACAGCCATTCCAGGGAGTGCGCCGTCAGCGCGGTGGTGGTGTCGAAGCCGCCGCCGACGAGCAGCATCACGACACCGACGATCTCCATGTCGTCGGGGCGGTAGCCGTTGATCTCGGCGTTGATCAGCGCGTTGATGAGGCCGGGGCGGGGGTTCGCCCGGATCTCGGTGATGTTCTCCAGCAGGTGCATGCCCATGCGGACCTGGAGTTCCTGCACGCGGGGATGGTCCGGGGAGCCGGGCGGGGTGTAGACGGCGGCGTGGATGGGCTCGCAGTAGACGTCCCAGTCCGTCAGCGGCATGCCGAGCAGCGCCAGGGTCAGGACGGCCGGAACGATGTTGGCGAGGTCGTCGACGAAGTCGATCCGGCCGCTCTCGATCCGCTCGTCGAGGCAGGCGCGGGTCAGCTCGTCCATCACCGGTTTCCAGCGCGCGACCGCCGCCGGGGAGAGGTAGGGGTTCAGCGCCTGCCGGTAGTGGCGCTGTTCCGGCGGGTCCATCTCCAGGAAGCCGCCCTGGATCCGGTGCTCCCCGGTCGACGGCGGGATGCTGATCCCGCGATAGCCGCGCTTGGTGCCCGCGACGTCGTGCTCGTTGGAGAGCACGTCGGCGCGCCGGGCGAGGTCGAACAGTTCCTTGTTGCCGCTGGCGAACCAGTACCCGCCGTGGGTGTCGTTCCAGGCCACCGGGCACTTGGCGTGGAGTTCGTCCGTCAGCTGCTCGAACTCGGTGCGGTAGCGGGTGGAGTGCCGGTCCAGCTCGATGGTGTGCTTCTCCCGTTCCGCGTCCGCGGTCGGGGACTCGTCCGTGCTCATGGGAATTCTCCAGCCCGGTGAGGGGGTCAGGACAGGACGGTCGCCGCGGGCGGCGGTCAGCCGCCCGCGGGGAACGCGATGGTCTTGACTTCGAGGAAGTCCTCCAGGCCCTCGGTGCCCCATTCGCGGCCGAGGCCGCTCTGCTTGTAGCCGCCGAACGGCGACTCGACGTCGAACCACTGCGCGCCGTTCACGCCGACCGTCCCGGACCGGAACCGGCGGGCCATCGCCATCGCCCGGTCCGGGGCGCCGAACACGGCCGTCAACAGGCCGTAGATGGTGCCGTCGGCGATGCGGACGGCGTCGTCGTCATCGTCGTAGGGCAGGATCACCAGCGCGGGGCCGAAGATCTCCTCCTGCGCGACGGCCGCCTCGGGCGCGACGTCGGTGATGAGGGTGGGTTCGACGAAGTAGCCGCGGTCGAACCGGTCGGTGGGCTTGCCGCCCAGGACGACGCGCCCGTCCCGTCCGGCCGACTCGTAGTAGCCCAGGATCCGGTCGCGCTGGGTCGCGTTGACGACCGGCCCCATCACGTTCTCGGGGTCGGTCGGATCGCCCCACTTCACCTGCTTCATGGCGCCCTCGGCCAGGCCGACGGCGTCGTCCAGCTTCGCGCGCGGCACCAGCAGCCGGGTCAGCTGCGTGCAGCCCTGCCCGGCGTGGACGCAGACCGCACCGGCCATGGACGGGACGATGAGTTCCAGCGGCGCGTCGTCGAGGAAGACCGCGGCGGACTTGCCGCCCAGCTCCAGCGTCACCCGCTTGACGGTGTCGGCGGCGGCGCCCATGACCTTGCGTCCGGTGGCCGTGGAGCCGGTGAGGGAGACGGCGTCGACGTCTCGGTGGCTCGTCAGCACCTGGGCGACCGAGTTGTCGGCGGTGGAGACGACGTTGAGGACACCGGGCGGGATGTCGGTGTGCTCCGCCGCGATCGCGCCCAGCGCCAGGACGATCCAGGGGGTGTCGGGCGCGGGCTTCAGCACGACCGTGCAGCCCGCGGCCAGCGCCGCGCTCACCTTGCACACGCTCAGGTAGAACGGGTAGTTCCACGGGGTGATCGCCGCGACCACGCCCGCCGCCTCCCGCCGGACGATCCGGTCGGTCGGCATCACGCCGAGGATCGTCTTGGTGGGCAGCGTCCGCTCGAACTCGTAGCCGTCCAGCAGGTCGATGTAGTGGTCGATGAAACCGATCGCCGTGTCGAGCGGGATCCCCGGGGTCTGGCCCACCGGGACGCCCGACTCGGCCACCAGTACCTGCCGCAGCGTCTCGACGTTCGCGCGCAGCGCGTCCCGCAACTGCACCAGGCAGCGGCGGCGCAACGCGACGTCGGTCGACCAGCCGGTGGTGTCGAACGCGCGCCGCGCGGCGCCGATGGCGCGCTCGACGTCCGGGACGCCCGCGTCGGGCGCGGTGCCGAGCACCTCCTCGGTCGCCGGGTCGATGTTGCCGAAGGTGCGGCCGTCGGCGGCGGCCACGAGCCCGCCGTCGATGAGCATCCGCTCGACGAGAGGGTTCACTTCGAGGCTCCACTTCGTTGGGGTCGGGGCGTCCGGCGGGCGTTCACCGGAGGTGCCCCATCGACTTCAGGGCCGCGTCGGCGGCGTCGAGCACGGTCCCCGGCTCGGCACCGGCGGCCAGCGCCAGGTCCACGACGAGGCGCGCGTCCTTCCGCAGGAGCGCCCCGGCGAACGGCCCCAGCGGCGCGAGGGTGTGGCCTTCCAGGCCGCCCAGCATGTTCGTCCCGAAGCTCCCGCCGGACCCGTGCGCGAGGACGGTCGACAGCGCCCCGGGGTCGACGCCGAGGCCCCGGGCCAGCGCGAACGCGCTCTCGGCGACTCCGAGGTTCGCGGCGAACAGCAGGTTGTTGACGAGCTTGGCGCGCTGGCCGGCCCCGAGGGTGCCCAGGTGGACGACCGGGCCGCCGAAGGTCTCGAACACCGGGCGGCAGCGTTCGGCGACCGCGCCGTCGCCGCCGACCATCACCAGCAGCTCCCCCCGCTCGGCCGCGGGCCCGCCGCCGCTGACCGGCGCGTCGACGACCGCGACGCCCGGCGGCGGCCTCCTCGGCCAGGCGCTCGCAGGTCCGGGGATGCACGGTGCTGTGGATCGCGATCACGCCGCCGGGGCGCATGCCCGCGAGCAGGCCGTCCGGCCCGCGCACGACCTCCTCGACCCCGGCGTCGTCGACCACGCAGACGCAGGCGATGTCGACGGCGGCGCCCAGCTCCGCTGGCGACGCGGCGGTCCCGGCCCCGGTATCGGCGAACGGCTCGACGGTCTGCGGGCGCCGCGCCCACAGCGTCGTCGGGAGACCCGCCTCGACGATCCGGCGCGCCATCGGCCCGCCCTGGCTGCCGAGACCGATGAACCCGACCCGATCCGGCGTCGGCGCGCTCACGTGACCGCGCCCGCGATCTTGAGCTCCAGCAGTTCCTCGTCGCTCAGCCCGAGCTCCCGGAGGATCTCGTCGGTGTGCTCGGCGAACAGCGGGCCGCGCGTGAGGCGCGGCGCCTCCCGGTCGAACTGCACCGGGCTCGCGACGAGCCGCCGGGTGACGCCCTCGGCGTCGACGACGTCGGCGATCTGGCCGATCGTCCGCAGCGACGGGTCGTTCCCGACCTCGAAGGTGTTCTGCACGACCGCCCACTGGCCCCGCATGCCGTCGAACGCCGCGACCCACTCGTCCTTGGTCCGGCCCTCGATCACCTCGGCGATGATCGCGGCGGCCTCGGCCGCGTTGGCCATCAGCTTCTCGGCCGAGTCGAACCGCTCGTCGGCGGCCAGTTCCGGACGTCCGATCCGCTCGGCGAACTCGGGGAAGTACCGGCCGGGCTGCAGCATCGACAGCGACAGCCACCGGTCGTCGGCCGTCCGGTAGACGGCGGTCAGCGGGTTGCTCGCCCGCGCGGCGACAGGGTCCACCTTGGGCAGGGGGCCACCGGCCATCAGCGCCAGGTTCACGTTCATCTGGGCCGCCCACGCGCCGACCCCGACCAGGGAGATGTCCACGGTCGCGGCGACGCCCGTCCGGGCCCGCGCGAACAGGGCGGCCGCGATCCCGCCCGCGATCGTCATGCCGCCGATGTTGTCGCCGTAGGCGCCGACCGGCTGCTGGGTCAGGAACTCCGCACCGGGCGGGGTGGCGGAGTCGGCGCTGCCGCCCCGCGCCCAGTAGGCCGTGGCGTCGTAGCCGCCCTTGCCGGCTTCGGGGCCGCTGTGCGCGAATCCTGTGCCGAGCGCGTAGATGATGTCGGGGTTGACCGCGCGGACGTCGTCGACGTCGATGCCCAGCTTCGTGCGGGCACCGGGGAGGAAGTTGGTGAGGAAGACGTCGCTGGAGCGGATCAGCTCGTGGAGCACCGGCGTCGCCTCCGGCTTCTCCAGGGCGAGCCCAATGCTGCGCTTGCCGCGGTTCGGGCCGTCCATCATCGGTGAGAACGTCGTGCCCTCCCCGCCGACGTTCTGGCTGAACACCTTGACGATCCCGCGCTGGGCGTCGCCCCTCTCCGCGTGCTCCACCTTGATGACGTCGGCGCCCCAGTCCGCGAGGACCGCACCGGCGGACGGCACGTACGTGAACTGGGCGACCTCGAGGACCCGGACGCCCTCCATCGGTCTGAACATGGACGAAACCTCGGTTCCCGGAATCGATCCCCAAAAGTTCTAAAAGCTTAGAAGTATCTGGGTCGGGCAGGCAAGCGTCGCCCGGGAACTCGATCGGCCGGAACCGGCGGCCGACGGTGTCCCACAGGTGACCCGCCGACGGCCCGCCGGCAGGCCTACGCGGTCACGGCGTCGTCCCCGTGCACGAGCGCGACGAGTTCGCGGCGCAGCACCTTGCCGGTGGGGGTCGCGGGGAACTCGTCGACGAACACGACGTCCGCCGGCGTCTTGGAGCCGCGGAGCCGTTCGCGCACCCACGTCCGAAGGTCGTCGGCGTTCACGCCGGCGCCCGGACGGGCGATGACGAACGCGGCGATCCGCTGGCCCCACTCGGCGTCCGGGACACCGGCCACGACGCTCTCCAGCACCGCCGGATGCCCGTCCAGGACGTCCTCGATCTCGGCGGGCGCGATGTTCTCCCCGCCCCGGATGATGGTGTCGTCGGCGCGTCCCCGGACGAACAGGTAGCCGTCGGCGTCGAGGTAGCCGCGGTCGCGGGTCGGGAACCAGCCGTCGCCGCGCACTTTGCTACCCGCCTCCAGGTACTCCCCCGACACCTGCGGTCCCCGCACGACGATGTCGCCGACGATGTGCGGGGCGCACGCGCGTCCCTCGTCGTCGTGCACCTCGATCTCGACGGACGGCAGCGCGCGCCCGACCGACCCCAGCCGGGCCCGCACCGACGGCTCCGCCGAGGCGGCCGCCGTCCGGTGGTCGTCCGGGCCGAGCACCGCGATCGACGACGCGGTCTCCGTCAAGCCGTACGCGTTGACGAACCCCGTGCCGGGGAACAGCTTGAGCGCGCTCTCGATGACCTCCGGCGCGATCTTCGCTCCCCCGTAGGAGACGGACTTCAGGCAGCCGGGCCCGTTAGTCCCCCGGCTCCGGAGTTCGGCGACGATCCTCGACAGCATCGTCGGGACCACCATGGCGTGGGTGACCTGCTGGCGCTCCACCGTGTCGAGCCACTCCCCCGGCGCGAACCGGTCCAGATACACGATCCGGCGGCCGCTGTAGAGGTTCGACAGCGCGTTGGCGACCGCCGCGATGTGGTACGGCGGGACGCTGACGAGCGTCGCGTCCGAGTCCGGCACCGAGCCGAACTCGACCGACCCGAACAGGTACGACGTCAGGTTGCTGTGCCGCAGCACGGCGCTCTTCGGCGCCGCCGTGGTGCCGCTCGTCATCAGCAGCACCGCGACCGACTCCGGATCGAGCGTCGCCGCCGCCGACGAGACGGGCGACGCGCCGTCGCCCTCCGGCAGCGCCAGGAACTCCTCGACGCCGATCGTCGCGGCTCCGGGCACGCGCTCGGGAGTGTCGGTCACCACGAGCGGCGACTCCTGGCGCCCCATCACGTCGGCGAGCTGCCCGTCGCCCAGCCGGTAGTTCACCGGCAGGAACGGGACGCCCGCGTACGCGGCGGCGAACAACGCGACGGGGAACGCCGGGCCGTTCGGACCGAGGTAGACCAGCCGGCGCGTCCCGCCGGAGGCGAGGCGGTCGGCGCCGGCCAGCACCCGGGCGCGCAGCCCCGCGCCGGTCAGACCGGTCTCCCGGTCCCCGACCAGCACCCGGTCGGCCATGCCGTCGGCGACCATGTCGAGGATCATCGCCAGGTTCATCGAAGCTCCACCCCCTGTTGTCGAGAGCCGGTCAGCGTCCGCGCTTGACCTGCTTGAACGGGACGTCCCGGTCCGGTGCGGCCTCGCGGGGCATCCCCAGCAGCCGCTCGCTGATCACGTTCCGCGACATCTCGGTGCTACCGCCGCCGAGGCTCGCGCTCTGCCGCATGAGGTAGCCGATGGCAGTCCGGCCGCCCATGCCCTCCTCGGCCCCGGTGCCCGTGGCGGCGTTCGACCCGGTGATGCGCAGCGCCAGGTCCTCGCCGCGCTGGACGGCCTCGGCGTGCAGGAGCCGCGGCATCGACGCGCCGCCGGGGGCAGCGCGCCCGACCCGATCGCGCGCGACACCCGGTCGGCGGTCTGCTCGGCCACCCTGTTCAGGGTCAGATGCTCGCCGAGCATCTCGCGGACCCGCGGGTCGTCCGCCCGCCCGGACGCCCGGACGGCGTTCGGCGGGGTCACGCGCGGCATCGTCCGGGGCTCGCCGCGGCCGCTCACGAACGGCGAGCCGCCGCCCAGGGCGTTGCGCTCGTGGAAAAGCTGGCGGGACGCGACGGTCCAGCCGTCGCCGACCTCCCCGACGACCGCCGACGCGGGCAGGACCACGTCGTCGAAGAACTCCTCGCAGAACTCCCGGTTCCCGTTGATCATGCGGATGCGGTTCATCGTCACGCCCGGCGCCTTCGTCGGGACCAGGAACATCGTGAGCCCGCGGTGCTTGGAGACGTCCCAGTCGGTGCGGGCCAGGCACAGCCCCCAGTCGGCCGCGTAGGCGGAGGTGCTCCAGGTCTTCGCGCCGTTCAGCACCCAGCCGTCGCCGTCGCGGTCCGCGCGGGTGATGAGGCCCGCGAGGTCCGAGCCGCCGCTCGGCTCGGACAGGAACTGGCAGAGGATCTCGTCGCCGCGGATCGCCGCCCCGATCCGGTCGCGCTTCTGCTCCTCGTCGGCCGTGTCGAGCAGCGTCGCGGCGCAGATCGCGAACGTCGGGACGTTCAGCATCAGCGGCATCTCGTACGGGTCGCTCTCCTCGGTGAACGCCTGCTGGTGGGCGATCGTCAGGCCGAGGCCGCCGTACTCGCGGGGGAAGCAGATGCCCGCGAAACCGCCCGCGTACAACATGCGCTGGAGCTCGCGGGCGCGCTCCCATTCGTGGGTGTCGTCCTCGACCAGCGGCGGCGGGGCGTCGTCGCGGGGCGGCATATTGTCCGCCAGCCACACCCGGGCCCGGCTGCGGAACGACTCCACACTCTCCGTCGTGCTGTCGGTCATCGCGGATCCATCCTTCGGCGGGTCAGAGGGAGGACAGGTCGGCGAGGCGGAGGCGGTGGTCCGCCGGAGTCCCGTACAACGCCTGGTCGAGGATCGCGCGGCGCAGGAACAGGTGGAGGTCGTGCTCCCAGGTCACGCCGATGCCGCCGTGCAGCTGCACGCAGTCCTGCAGGATGGTCAGCGACCGCTCCCCGACGAACGACTTGGCCACGCTGACCAGCTCGGCGGCGTCCGCCGACTCGTCCTGGACGGCCGCGGCCGCAGCCTGCGTCGTCGCGTGGCACGCCTCCAGCCACGTCCGCATATCGGCGAACCGGTGCTTGAGCGCCTGATAGGACGCCAGCGGACGGCCGAACGAGTACCGGTCGAAGGCCCACTGCGTCGTCATCGCGAACGCCCGGTCCAGGACGGCGCACACCTCCGCGCACTGGACGATGACGGCGATCTGGAGCTGCCGCTCGACGATCTCGTCCGCTCCCGGTGCGCCCACGAGGGCGTCGGCGTCCACCCTCACCCCCTCGAAGCGGACCTCGCCGAACGAGCGCGACAGGTCGACCGTCCACTGCTCGGAGATCGTCACCCCGGGCGTGGACGCGGGCACGAGGAACTGCGCGACGCCGTCCGGTGCCTTCGCCGTGACAAGCAGAAGATCGGCCTGCCGCGCGTCCTCGACACGGTCCTTGACGCCGTCGAGGACGTAGCCGCGGTCCGCGGGCGCGGCCGTCAGCCGGGGGTCCGACGGCGTCCACTCGCGGCCGGGCTCGTACACCGCCCACGTCGCGATGCTCTCCCCCGCCACGAGCGCCTCGATCCGCGCGGTGTGGTCGGGGCCGTTCCCGTGCGCCGCGACGAGACCGGCGAGGACGACGTTGACGGGCAGCAGCGGGCCGGGCGCCACTCCCGCGCCCAGCTCCTCGGCGAGCACGGCGAGATCGCGCACGCCCTCGCCCGACACGCTTCCGCCGCCCAGCTCCTCGGGGACGACGGCGGCGGCCCAGCCCAGTTCCGCGCCCTTGCGCCACCAGTCCCGGGACCATCGGGGCTCGCCGGCCTCCATGCCGCGGATGCGGTCGAGGGAGTACTCCTGCTCCAGCAGCCCCCTCGCCGACTCCTGCAAGAGCTTCTGATCCGGCGAGAGCGCCAGCTCCATCGGGACTCCCCTTCACTCCGTCACGAGAACGCCGACCGGCGCCGTCCAGGCCGCGCCCGTGCGGCCCGCGGCCCGCCCGTCACCGCCCGGGACAGGGCTCACTGAACACGAAAACTAAACAGTTGTCAATGTATCTAACTATATGTCCGACCAGGGTCGTGTCGTCCTGGGCTTCCCGTCGAGAGGCGCGCCCGTGCACCGGGGCGGCCGCCCCTGACCGGCGCCCTGTGCGTCGTCTCACACCGTAACGAAAATGTTTCACATCCTTGGTTCGGCTAGATTCATAGTTGCCGAATACTGAAATAGTGACCGACGGAAAGAGGAGGAGGCGTCATGTCCCGCGAGCCCGTCGCAGCGACGGAGGTCTTCAAGGCACTGGGCGACCCGATCCGGTGGAGCATCGTCCAGCAGATCGCCCGGGAGGACGAGTTCGCCTGCAGCCTCCTTGAGGACATGCTGCCCGTCTCCAAGCCGACCATCTCCTACCACACCAAGATCCTCTCCCAGGCGGGGCTGATCGAGGTGCACAAGCGCGGCCGCAACTACTTCTACTCCCTCCGCAAGGACGTGGTGCGCGAGGTGATGGGCGAACTGTGGGAGCTCGCTCCCGGCGCGGACCCGATCCCGGACGAGCAGAACCGCGCCGACCGCGACCGTTCCGCCCCGCGGGCGAAGAAGCCCCGGGCCGCCGCGTCCGCACCGGGTGAGGGCGACGCCGCGATCCTGACCTGGTAGCGGTCACCGAGCGCGTCAACACGGCAGGAGCTCGCCCGGCAGGCGGCCGGCGCGGTTCGTCCGCACCGCCGAGAGAAGGCCCCGGACGGCCTGGCCGCCGCTCAGCAGGACCTGGCCCGTGGTCTCCTCGACGCACAGTTCGCCGTGCCCGCCGTTCGCGTCGTGCCCGCGGGCCGTGTCGTGCGTGGCGCACCACCGGCGCACCGCCATCTCGGGCCTCGATCCGACCTGGACGGTGCTCGTCTCCGGCGGCACCGACGACCGGACGCCGCGCCGGGCGTGCGCCGCCGCCCACACGGCCGTCCCCACGAACTCCCAGTGCCGGGGGTGCAGCGCCAGCACCACCCTGGAGCAGCCGACCTCGTCGACCCGGAAGACCGACGGCCACACCTCGTCGGCGGCGCGGTCGAGGGCGGGCGCGAGCCGCGCCGGGGCCCGGTCGCTCAACGCCCGCAGGCGGCGGTAGCGGGCGGCGCTGCGGCCTTCGGCGGGCAGCGTCGCGTAGCCGACGCCCACCACCCGTCCCGCGTCCACCGCGAGTTCGTGCACGCGGCACTGCGTCCGCACCTCGACGCCCGCGTCCAGCGCCGCGACCGCAGTTCGGCCCGCAGGTCGTCGCGGGACCGGGCGGCGCGCGAGCTGAACGGGCGATGCCCCGTCCGGACGTTGCGGTCGAGGGCGAGCACCCGCGCGCCCGTCCCCGCCGTCACCAGCGCGGCGGCGGCCCCGAGCACTCCGAATCCGATGATCACGACGTCGACATGGCTGTTCAGCGACATGGGCCAGCCTCCTCGCCAGCGCGTCCCCGGAACGGGGGGTCCGGGTGGGGATGATCCTTCGTCGACGCCGCCACCATATGAACCTTCCGTGACACGTGTCAACGGACGATCGGGCGGGCGCTCACGAGCCTGGACGAGCCGGACGCCGTCCACGCGGCCCGCCCGGCGGCGGGCCCCGGTTCGCCTCCGGGCCTTATGTGGTCTCGCCGAGCAGGAGGAAGAACGCCTCGTCGAGCGGGGCCGCGTCGCCGGCGGACGACCGGCCGCCGTAGGCCGAGGCGAGCGCCGCCCGGAACGGGCGCACCGAGTCGGCGACGTCGCTGGCCACGGTCGTCAGCCGGGGCGACACGACCTGCCCGATGTCGGCCCCCTCCACGCCGACCACCGCGACGTCCGCGGGCACCGCCAGGCCGAGGCTCTTGGCGGCGAACACCAGCGCGAGCGCGACCTTGTCGTTGTAGCAGGCGATGCCCACCGGCCACCCGCGCGCCTGCACCAGTTCCCGGAGGACCCGCTGCGCGCCGTCGGGCTCGATGGGCACGTGGACGCGGGAGGGCGGGGCCAGCCCCTCGGACTCGCAGAACGCGGGCGACGCGGACGCCCGCCCCCGCCCGTACGGATCGTCGCGCGCGTCGGCCAGGAACGCGTACGCGATCTCGGTGCGACCGCGGGAGTGCAGGTGCCGGACCTGGAGCGTCCCGATCCAGCGGTTGACGTCGGAGGGCAGCCGCCGCGGCAGCACCGGGCAGCCGGCTTCCGTGATGGCCTCGCGATCGGCCAGGGACAACCCGCCCAGGTCGACGACCCCCGCCGGACGCATCGTCTCGACCATGTGCTGCAGCCGGTTCGACGCCGTCTCCCTGCCGCGGGCCACGTCGAAGTGCACCACCATGGTGAACCCGAGCTCCTCGATGTCGGCGGAGATGACCTCGATGACGTCCTGGAGCCGTATGAACGTCGCGTACGGCACGACCACGATGATGAAGTCGCTGCGTCCCATGACCAGGGCGCGCCCCGCCGCCGACCGGACGTAGCCGAGTTCGGCCGCGGCCCCGCGCACCCGCTCGACCGTGTCCTCGCTGAACCGCTCGACCTGGCCGTTGAGGACATGGCTCACCGTGGCGCGGGACACGCCGGCCAGCCGGGCGACGTCGATGCTGGTCGCCGGACGCGCACGCGGCGTGGAGGGGAGCCCGCCCGTCGGCTGCCTGGACACATCGTCTCCCGGTAGGTAGCTGGTCATGGAAAGCCGGTCCCGCGCGAGGCCGCGGCACGCGCGCCGTCCGGTCCCGTCGGCCTTCGACACTGCCCCAATCTACCCCCGTTCGACATATTTACGAGCTTTGAAATATCGACGGGTCGGTTGCGGATCAATTCAATATCGACGTCGGTGTCGACTCTGTTTACGATGCGCTCATGCCATCGCCTGGTCCCCTCCTCGGCTTGAGCCTTTCCGGCCTCCGGGACCATGGGGCGTCCGTCGCGTCCACCGCCCGGCGAGGCGAACGGCTGGGCTTCGATTCCGTCTGGTCGTCCGAGGCGTGGGGGCGGGACGCGTTCACTCCGCCGGCCTTCGTCGCCGCGGCGACCGACCGCCTCCGGCCGGGCACGGCGATCGCGCAGACGGCGGCGCGGACACCGGCCGCGACGCGGTTCATGCTCGGGCTCGGGGTCTCCGGGCCCCAGGTCGTCGAGGGGCGGCACGGGGTGCCGTACCGGCGTCCCGTCCAGATGACGCGCGAGTATCTGCGGGTGCTGCGCAGAGGGATGGCTCGAGTTCTCCGGCTCGTTCTTCTCCATTCCCTGCACATCGGGGGCATGGCCGCCGGCTGGTCGAGGAGTCCGCACGCAGGGCGGCGCTGTTCGAGGAGATGCACGGCCCCGGGCGGCCGCCGCACATCGGCGTCCTACTGGACAACGTGCCCGACCACCTGCTCTGGCTCGGTGCCGCGGCGCTGTCGGGGGCCGTCGTCGTCGGCGTCGACTCGACCTACCGCGGCGACCGGCTCGCGCAGCTCGTGCGGCACACCGACTGCCAGGTCCTGGTCACCTCGTCCGGTCACCTGCCGCTGCTGGACGGCGCGGACACCGGCGTCTCCCGTGAGCGGATCCTGGTCGTCGACGGGCCCGGGTACGCCGCACGGCCGGCGGCGTCCTCGCCAGAGCCGCCCGCGCGGCGGCCCCGGGAGGACGATCTCTTCCTGCTGATCTTCACTTCCGGTTCCACCGGCCTGCCCAAAGCGGTGCGCTGCACCCAGGGACGGTTCGCGCGCACCGGCGCGCACGTCGCCGCGATCGCGGGGCTCGGCGACGGCGACGCCGTGTACCCGGACACCGGCGAGGAGTGCCCGCCGGTGACGTTCGGCCCCGACGGCCGCTACTGGTCCGGGGACCTCGCCTACCGGGACGCCACGGGTGGCTGTACTTCGCCGGACGGTCCAACGAGCGGCTTCGCATCGACGGCGAGAACTTCGCCGCCGCGCCCGTCGAAGCGATCCTCGCGGGCCACCCCGACGTCCGCTCCGTCGCCGTCTACGCCGTCCCCGACGACCCGGTCGGCGACCGAGTCATGGCGGCCGTCGAACTGCGGGCCGGTGCGGAGTTCGATCCCCGCGGCTTCGACGCCTTCCTCACCGCGCAGGACGATCTCGGCACGAAGTGGCCGCCCTCGTTCGTCCTCGTGACCGAGGAGCTGCCGAAACTCTCGAGCATGAAGATCGACAAGACGCGGTTGAGGCGGGCGGCGTGGCACGGGCGGCGGGTGTTCTGGCGGCCGGCGAAGGGGGCGCCTCTCCGGCCCCTCGACGACGCCGACCGTGCCCGGCTCGCTCACCTGCTCCCCTGAGCGCGGCACCGGACGCCGCCGCGAGCGGCGGCCGACCTATCGGCGTGCGGTGAGGCCGAGGAGCTCCAGCGCGTTGTCGCGGGAGATGCGCCGCACCTGGTCTGCGGCCAAGCCCCGGAGGGTGTCGGTCACGAAGTCGGTGGGCCGGACGACGCCTTCGGCGTACGGCCAGTCGGAGCCGAGCAGAAGGCGGTCCACGCGTACCCGGCCCACGAGCCCGTCGATGTCGTCCTCCCAGAAGGGGGTGACCCAGAATCGAACTCTCCGCGCCTCCCGGCTCCCACATCCGGACGAGCGCGTCGTAGCCGTCGTTGCCCGCGTGGGTCGCGACGACGATTCCCGCCTCCTCGGCCAGACGCCAGAAGGGGTCATAGACGGGGTCGAACGGTGAACGGTAGCCGCCCGGCACGGGAACCGGCGCGTTCCTGACGTTCACCGCGACGGCTCCGGCGGCGATCACCGTGCGAAGTTCGGCGACGGCGGCCGCGGGATCCGGCAGCGGGACGTAAGGCACACCGTAGATGCGGTCTTCGTGCCGGAAACCCCAGTCTTCGGCGAGCCATCGGTTGAAACCGTGGAAAACCTTCGCGCACGCCTCCGGATCGTCCTTGAGCGCCTCCTCCATGCCGACGCCGAGGGTGGGGAACAGCAGTGCTCCGGCGACGCACTGCCGGTCCATGACCTCGATGCGGGCGTCCGGGTCGCGGTACTCCGGCCGGATCGGTTCGAGGTCGCCGAACGCCTCCCGGATGGTCTTGCGTTCGGGATCGCCCCGGTACCAGTCGTACAGCGAGCCGGGACGGGCCACCGGGGCGAACGTCGGATTCGCGATGTAATCGTCCAGCCTGCCGCCGACCGGCGGCCGGCGCCGGCCGCCGATCTCCGCCCAGCGGAAACCGCGGCTTCCGAGCGAGCGGTCCTGATGCCTGGTGAAGGCGTCTTCGGCCTCGTAGGTGTCGAAATCGAAGATCCACTCGTCCCGCATCACCCGACCATGAGAACGCGGCGGCCGAAAGCTGTCAATCTTGACATCGAAATCAAACCAGCTCGCACGCAGGCGGCGGGACGCGGGGAATACCTCTAGATCTTTCACCGTGCCGAGGTCTTCAACATCGAGGGGCGTCGCGGTAGTTTGACCCGTATGTCCGGAGGCCCGGCGGCCACCGGAGAAGTCCCGCCCCAGGTCGGCCCCATCATGCCGGTTTCGAGAACGCCGCCCGGTTTCCGAGGAGAGGCACTGCAAGCCGCCGCCGGGCGACTCCCGGCACGTCCCGGTTCACGCCCGCGGCACCGTCCGTCCCCGCGGGGCTCAAGGAGGTATCGGCATGGCAGAACAGGTTCCTCTGGTCGACTACCTGGTGCTGGGCGACAGCCCGCATCTGGTCGCCAACGAGTGCGCCGACTGCGGCGCGCGTTTCTTCGACCGCCGCAACGCGTGCGCGTCCTGCAGCGGAACCGCTTTCCGCAAGGCCGCGGTCGCGACCGCCGGACAGGTGCGCGCGTTCACGATCGTGTCGGTGGCCGCGCCCGGCGTCCCCGTCCCGTTCGTCGCCGCGACCATCGACTGCGAGGGGACGAGCGTGGCGGCCAACCTCGTGAACGTCCCCGCCGACCCCGACCATGTGACGCTCGGGATGAAAGTGCGGCTGACCACGCTCCCCGTCGGCACCGACAGCGCGGGCACCGAAGCGATCGGCTTCGGCTTCGAACCCCTGGAGACCACCGATGGCCGCTGACGACATCTGGATCCTCGGGATCCACATGACCAAGTTCGGCAAGCACAAGGACAAGGACACCATCGACCTGGCCGCCGAGGCCGCGATGGGCGCGCTCGCCGACGGCGGCGTCACCATGAAGCAGATGGGCGTGCTGGCCGCCGGGAACCTGATGAACGCCGGAGCCGGCATCGGCCAGCAACTACAGAAACAGATCGGCCAGACCGGCATCCCCGTCTACAACGTCGCCAACGCCTGCGCGACCGGCGCCACCGCCCTGCGCACCGCCATCATGGCGGTGAAAGCGGGCGAAGCCGACTACGGCCTCGCGGTCGGCGTCGAAAAACTCTCCGGCGCCGGGCTGCTCGGCCAACCCAAAACCGCGGGCGCCGCCGACGGCACCTGGACGCCCTCGGGCCGGGTCGGGTCGGTCACCGGCCTGGAAGGACGCGTCGGCACCGGCACCATGCCCGGCGTGTTCGCCCAGATCGGCCAGGAGTACGGCCACAAATACGGCGGGACGAGCTTCGAGCTGTTCGCCCGCATCAGCGAGAAGAACCACGCCCACTCCACGCTCAACCCGCTCGCCGCCTACCAGAAGCGCTACACCCTCGAAGAGATCATGAACGACGTCATGATCTCCTACCCCAACACCAGGCCGATGTGCTCGGCCAACTGCGACGGCGCCGCCGCGGCCGTCGTGGTGAGCGGCGCGGTGCTGAAAACGCTGACGGGCGAGCAGCGGCGCCGCGCCGTCAAGGTGTCGGCGTCCGTCCTGACCTCCGACCCCTGGCAGGAGGGCTGCCAGGTCCTGCCGGACGTCAACACCCTCACCCGCGACGCCGCCGTGCGGGCCTACGACCAGGCGGGCGTGAGCCCGTCCGACCTCGACCTGGTCGAACTCCACGACTGCTTCGCCACCGCCGAACTGGTCCACTACGACAACCTCATGCTCTGCCCGGAGGGCGGCGCCGTCGACTTCTTCGAATCCGGTGCCACCTGGCGCGACGGCACCACCCCGGTCAACGTCTCCGGCGGCCTGCAGTCCAAAGGACACCCGATCGCCGCGACCGGCATCGCCAACATCTGGGAGGTCTGCCGCCACCTGCGCGACGAAGCCGCCGACCGGCAGATCCAGGACGCGAAGGTCGGCTTGGCCCACGTCATCGGCCTCGGCTCGGCCTGCGGCGTCCACATCCTGGAACGCGCCGCCGCCTGAGGCGGACGCCCGGCCGGTCCCCCCTCACGGCGGCGGGGACCGGCAGGCGCCCCCGTGGACGGCCCCGACGACCCGCGCCAGGGGCGGATCGTGGTCGCCGCCGGTCAGGGGTCGGGACGGCACACCACGGTCACGTCGGCGACCACGGCGTCGTCCGCGCCCGCGTCGGTGAGCCGGACGTCCACGAACGCCCGGTCGCCGTGCACGGCGAGCACCTCGGCGGTCGCCGCCAGCGGCCCGGCCAGCGCCGGGCCGAAGTAGCGGATGTCGAGGTCGACCGCGACGAACGGGCCTCGCGGGGCCAGCGCCCACTCGGCCGCGAGTTCAGCCACGGTCGCCTGCGCGCCGCCCTGGACGGTGGCGCTCAGCCCGTTGACGATCGCCGGATTGCGCTCGACCAGGACCGTCCGCGCGTCCGCGTACCGCGGCCGGAACCAGGCGTCGAACGGTACCGACGGCGGCGGCCCGGTGGCGATGAACGGCTCGTTGGACACGACCTCGTGCCCGGACGGCCGGTTCAGGAACGTCGCCACGGACCGTGCGAACAGCGCCCCCTCGTGCCGCATCAGCACCTCCCCCACGAACAACCGGCGCCCCGCCTTCAGCGGGCGGCCCTCAAGTTCGACCCGTCCGCGCGCGGGGAGCGGCCCGAGCAGCCGGACGTTGAGATCGACCGTCGGCGCCACCGCGCCGGACGGGCGCAGCCCGGCGACCACGTCGGCCATCGCGGCCAGCGCGCCCAGGCGCGGCCGCTCGGCGCCCTCCGCCCACACCGCCGGGCCGAGCCGCGCGGTCGCGCGCGAGACGTCGCCGTCCGGGCGCAGCATGCGCAGCCCGAGCGAAGTGAGGAACGAATCGCCGCTCACACCGTCGCCGGTGGCGAGGCCGGGCGCGTTCAGGTCCACCATGGCGTCAGACCGCCCTTCGGGCCGCGATCGGGCGCCGCGGCCGCGCATGACGCGGTCGGCCCGTCGTCGTCCATGTCTTGCGCCATCACGCGTGACCGCCTTTCCAGGCTCACATATTTACAACGAAAACATGTATATGTTATTCGGTGAGGTACGGGCGACCGCAAGCCCGGAAGCGGAGCGGTGATCGGCCGTCCGCTCGGGCGTCGCGGGCGCGCAGGCCGACCGCCCGCGACACCCCGAACCCCTCGGCAGGGCTTCCTCGGCTTTCCGGCTCCGGGCCGACCCGGTGTCCGCGGCGGACGATTTCTTCACCGCCGTCGCCGCGGCGATGGCCGCGCACACCACGCTTTCCGAGCAACCGGGCGTTTTCTCGGACTGATGATCCGTTCGATCCATCCGGAGGCCGACGCCTCGACCGGGAACCAGGCCGTCATGGTCCGGCTGCCGGCCACGCAGAGCGCCATCTTCCAGGCGTCCGTCTCCTTCGAGGCGGGCGACCCGGAGTCGGTCAGCCGGTCCGTCCGGTGTTACGCGATCAGGGGACTGGCCGGGAACTGACCGGAGGAAACCCGCCCGCCCGCGGTGCAGGTGCAGGCGTGCGTGCGGTCCAGGCCGATGGCGCCCTTCTCGCGTCGCGTGTTCCCGACGGCGGCCGGTCGTTCACCGGGCCGTTCGTCCGGTGACGAGGTCCGAGGAGATGACGTCGGAGAAACGGCGGAGGGTCTCGACCGGTGCGAAGTCGGTGAACCAGATGTAGAAGCGGTCGACGCCTTCGGCGTGCAGCCGGGCGAAATGGGCGGCGAGTTCCGGTGCGGTGCCGATGACCAGGCCGTCGCCCATCGCCGTCCGGCCGAAGCGGCGCCGGGCGGTGGCGACGACGTCCGCCCGCTCGTCCTCACCGGGCACCAGGGCGACCATCGTCTGCATGGAGACGCGTGCGCCGCCCGTCTGCTCGCGGAGCGTTTTCATCCGGCCGATCTGGTGGACGGGGAGGTTCCACCAGTCGGCGTGGGCGCGGACGAGTTCGAGGGTGCGCCGCCCGGCGCCGCCGATCGTGATGGGGATCGCGCGGGTGGGCACGGGACGCTGGCGGGCGCCGGTCAGGGTGAAGTGCTCGCCTCGATGGTCGACGACGTCGCCCGCCCACAGCGCCCGCATGATCTCCAGCGACTCGGCGAGCCGCGCGACGCGGTCCCCCGGGGCGGTGGAGCCGATCCCGAACGTCTCGAACTCGGCCGGTGCCGAGCCCCAGCCTATGCCGAGTTCGAACCGGCCGCCGGAGGCGTGGTCGAGGGTGGCGACCTGGCGGGCCAGGACGGCCGGGTGGCGGAAGGCGTCGCACAGCACCAGGTGCCCGACGTGGAGCGTGCTCGTCCGGGCGAGGACCCACCCGGCGATCGTCATCGCGTCCCACATGTCGTGCTCGTCGGCGAGCGGCGGGACCAGATGGTCCATGAAGGCGATGCCCTCGAAACCGGCCCCTTCCGCGGCGAGCGCCCGCTCGACGATCGCGTCCACGGACATCCGCATCTGCGGGAGGAAAAGGTGAAAAACCGGCGTCGCGAGATCCACGGACAGACGGTAAGTCATAGTGTGTTCGATTGTCTAAGGGTGACCGCGGTCCGTTCCGGGGCACCAAGGTCCGCCCGTCACCCCGGGAGGCGGCCAGGGCCTTGTCCGCGTGGACGTTCATGTTGATTTCGCTGTGGATCGCTGCGAGAACGTTCCGGCCGGTGCCGATGACGTAGGTGGCCCGTTTGGGCGGCAGGCCGGGGATGCGCCGCGCGAGTCCGTAGGCGCGGGCGACGGTGCCTCCGGTGTCGGCGAGCAGGGGGTAGCCGAGCCGGTGCCGGTCGTCGAACTGCTTCTGCTTCTCGACGTCGTCTCCGCTGATGCCGAGGATCGTCGCGCCGTGCTCGGCGAACTCGGCGACGATGTCGCGGAAGTGGCATGCCTCGCGGGTGCAGCCGGGGCTGAGCGCGGCCGGGTAGAAGAACAGGACGACCGGCCCGGTGTCCAGCAGGCCGCTCAGCCGCACGGGCCGTCCGTCCTGGTCCTGCAGTTCGAAGTCGGGGGCTCGGTCGCCGGTTCGCAGCATCGGATGTTCTCCCGGTTCGGTCGTGGACGGGTGCGGCGGCGGCCTCGCGCCCGCCACCGGGCGATCGCCGCGGCCCTGCTCGGCGCGGATGGCATAGTCGTTCTTTTGCGCCGCCCGGCCGGGCCGGACGATTTGACGTACCATCACGGTACATTAATTCTCGGGGATGGTGAAGTGAGTTCAGCAGGACGTCCGCGCGGGCGCCGACGGGACCCGTCGATCGACGCGCGGGTGCTCCGGGCGGCGGTGGCGGAACTGGCCGAACGGGGCATCGCCGGGTTCTCCACCAACAGCGTGGCCGCGCGGGCCGGGGTCGACAAGCGGGGCATCTACGCCCGCTGGCCCGACCGCGACCGGCTCGTCGTCGACGCGCTGGGCACCCTGGCCGCCGGGCTGACCGTGCCCGGGACGGGCGCGCTGCGCACCGACCTGCTCGCGATCCTGCCCGCGGTGGCCGCGGTGTTCACCGGCCCGCGACTGGAGATCCTGCAGCGGTGCGTCCAGGAGGCGCGGAACCACCCCGCCGTCTACGCGGGGTTCCGCCGCGACTTCATCGACCACTGCATGGCGGTCGTGGAGGACGTGTTCCGCTCCGCCCGGCACCGCGGCGAGATCCCCGGCACCGTCGACGCCGAACTCGCGAGCGAATCGTTCCTGGGCGTGATCCTCACCCGGGTCAGCTTCTCCGGCGAGGCGTCCATCCTCGCCCCCGACCGGCAGGACGCCATCGTCGACTTCTTCGTCACCGCGCTCGGGTCCGGCGAGGCCGCGCCGTCCTGCGTCCGCGTCCGGGACCGCGGCACGCTCGCCACTTGGCGTCCGCAGCGGTCTTGTAAAGGTACTACCTTTGCGGCAAGGTGTCCGTACGCGCCCCAGCGCGGCCGGACGGAACGTATCGGAGTTGCCGTGGAAGCCATCGACCCCCAGTTCGGCACCGTCACTCTGCTGCTGATGGCGGCCGGAGCCGTGGCGGTGCTGCTGTTCCTGATCATGAAGGTGAAGCTGCACGCCTTCGTCTCCCTGGTCCTGGTGAGCGTGCTGACGGCCGTGGTCGTCGGGTTCTCGCCCGGCGACATCCCGGACGTCCTGATGTACGGGTTCGCCGACACCATCGGCTCCGTGGCCCTGCTGGTCGCGTTCGGCGTCATGCTCGGGCGGCTGCTGGAGGTGACCGGCGGCGCGCAGACGCTCGCGGACACGCTCATCGGCCGGTTCGGGGAGAAACGGGCGCCCATGGCACTGGGCGTCGCGTCCCTGCTGTTCGGGTTCCCGATCTTCTTCGACGCCGGGCTCGTCATCTTCGTCCCGATCGTCCTCACCGTCGCGCGGCGCTTCGGCGGCTCCCTGCTCTACTACGCGCTGCCCGCGGCGGGCGCGTTCGCCGCGATGCACGCGATCGTCCCGCCCCACCCCGGTCCGGTCGCCGCGGCGAACCTGATCGGCGCCAACGTCGGGCTCACGCTGCTCGTCGGCATCCCGATCGCGGTGGTGGCGTGGTACGTCGGCGTCCTGCTGGTCTCCCGTTTCCTCGGCGCGCGGGTCGACGTGTCGCTGCCGGACGTGATCTTCGGCGAGGTGGAGGACGGCAAGGGCGGTAAGGACGGCGAGGAGCCCGACTGGCGGGCGCCGTCCTTCGGCACGGTCCTCATGCTGCTGCTCATCCCGCTGGTGCTGATCTCGATCAACACGGTCCTCTCGACGCTGGTCGAGAGCGGGGTGCTCGACGAGGGCCAGGACTGGGTCGACTACCTGAGCCTGATCGGCATCACGCCGGTGGCCCTGATGATCACGGTCATCGTCGCGATCCTGGTGCTCGGCCGGCCCAACGCGTCGATGGCCACCGTCAGCCGGATCGTCGACCAGGCGCTCGGCCCGGTCTGCGCCATCATCCTGATCACCGGCGCGGGCGGCATGTTCGGCGGGGTGCTGGAGCTGAGCGGCATCGGCGACGCGCTGACCGAGAGCCTGTCCGATCTCGGCATCTCGCTGATCCTGCAGGCGTTCATCATCGCGACGCTGCTGCGCGTCGCGCAGGGCTCCGCGACCGTCGCGCTGACCACGACCGGCGGGCTGATCGCGAGCGCGGTCGCCGAAGCCGACCTGAGCGACTTCAAGCTGACCCTTCTCGTGGTCGTCATCGCGGCGGGCGCCACCGTGCTCTCGCACGTGAACGACTCGGGGTTCTGGCTGGTGAGCCGACTGTTCGGGATGGACGAGAAGACCACCCTGAAGACCTGGACCGTCCTGGAGACGACGCTCGGCCTGTCGGTGTTCGTGATCGCCTCGCTGCTGTGGCTGGTCGCCTGACCCGTGTCGTCAGCGGGCGGGGACGCCGTTCCCGCCCAGCCGGCCCATCTCGTCGGCGACCTCGACGCAGATCGCCGTCATCGCGGCCCCGGCCACCTCGGGCTCGCGTCCGGCGACGGCCTCGGCCACCACGAGATGGAGCCGGCGCGCCTCCGGCTTGGGCCGCACCGGCATCAGACGATGCAGCGTGCGGCCGCGCAGCACTTCCTCCACGACGTGGGCGAGGCCGACGAACATCACGTTTCCCGAGGCTTCGAGCAGCAGCCGGTGGAAGGCGATGTCGTGTTCGAGGAACGTGGTGAGGTCGCCCGCCTCGCCCGCCGACTCCATCGCCGCCCCGAGCTCGACCATCCGGTCCCGCTGCCGGTCGTCGGCGTACCGGGCGGCCAGCGCGGCGGCGGGCGGCTCGATCGCGGTGCGCAGCTGCGAGAGCTGGTGCAGGTACCTGCCCCGCTCCGGCCCGTCGAGCCGCCACCTGATCACGGCGCGGTCGTAGGAGTCCCACTCGTCCTCGGGGAGCACCGTGACGCCGGTCCGCCGGCGGCTGGCGACCAGCCGCTTCGACGCGAGCACCTGCACCGCTTCGCGGGCGACCGTCCGCGACACGCCGAACTCCTGCTGCACCCACTCCAAGTTGACGTTCGACCCGGGCTCCAGGGAGCCCGAGATGATCAACGGCCCGAGCTTGGCGAGGACCTGCTCGTGCAGAGTCGACATGTCCGCCAGCGTAGCCCGCGGGCGGAACGGGACCTCCCGCACACCCGGCCTCCACGCCGCGACGACGACTCTTGACCCGCGAAATCGGGCGGCTTACGCTCACCCGGAACGAAGATCGGATCCTGCTCCGAGGCGGGATCGGCGAGACTCGAAGGGCAGCCCATGGCGGGGCACACCGAGCACGCGGCGGTCCGGTCCGATGCCCGCTGAGCCGCGCGGCGCGCGGGCGGGCGCGCGTACGCCGGCCGCGGATCTCGCGGACGACTACGAGCGTGCGGGCTTCGGCGCGGACCTGGGGTTCGGCGAACGGCCCGCCCTCCTCGTGGTCGACCTCGTCCGCGCCTACCTCGATCCGGAGTGCCCGCTGTACGCAGGCGTCGAGCCAGTAGTCGGGCAGGTGGCGCGGCTCGTCGCGGACGCGCGCAGGCTCGGCCGCCCGGTCGTGTTCACCTACGTCTCGTACCGCTCCCCCGCCGACGGCGGCCTGTTCTACCGGAAGGTCCCGGCGCTGCGTTTCTTCGCGCAGGGCTCCCCGTTCGCCGAGCCCCCGCCGGAGCTCGTCCCGGAGCCGGGGGACGTGGTGGTGACCAAGCAGTATCCGAGCGCGTTCTTCGGCACCTCGCTCGCCTCCACGCTGACGTCCCTCGGCGCCGACGGCGTCGTGGTGACCGGGGTGAGCACGAGCGGGTGCGTGCGGGCCACGGCGCTGGACGCGCTGTGCCACGGCTTCCGGCCGACGGTCGTCACCGACGCCGTCGGAGACCGGGACGTGGCCCCGCACGAGGCCGCGCTGTTCGACCTCGGGGCCAAGTACGCCGACCTTCTCGACACCACGGGCGTCCTCCGTGCGTGGGCGGACGGCCGATGAGCGGAGGTTCTCGTGCGGTACGCGGTGATCGGATGCGGCAACGTGGGGATGGAGCTCGCCCGGCGGTGGGTCGCGCAGGGGCACTCGGTGGTCGGCACCACCACCTCCGCCGGACGGGTCGATGAGCTCCGCGAGGTCTGCTCGGACGTCGCCGTGCTGCGCGGATCGGACCGTGCGGCCGTCGCCGAGGCGACGCGCGGCGCGGACGCCGTGGTGCTGACGGTGAGCCCGCGGCCGTCGCGCTCGTTCGACGCCGCGCAGCGGGTCGGCGAGTACGCCGACACCCTGACGGGGAGCGCGCGGGCCGCCGTCGCCGTCCACCCCCGGGTCGTGTTCACAAGTTCCGGATCGGTGTACGGGGAGGGTTCCGGGACGGTGATCGACGAAGCCCATCCGCCGACGGACGACGCGGACGCGTCGCCGCGCGGCTTCGTCGCGGCGGAGGAGGCCGTGCTCGCCGCGCCGCGGGGCGCGGTGCTGCGCATCCCGGACGTGCACGGCCATCCCCGGGACATCGACTATCCGGCGCGGGTGCGGTTCGCGCACGAGGCGCTGGGCGGGACCGTCCCGTTCGCGGCCGACGCGCTGCTGTACCGGATCGACTACCGGGACGCGGCGGCGGCGCTCGACTTCGTGGTGAGCGAGGGGCTGACCGGGGCCTACAACGCGTTCCCGGACGCGGCGGTCCCGCGGACGAACGCCGAGGTGTTCGGCGAGCTCTGCGCGGCCGAGGGACTGCCGGAGCTGACGTTCCGCGGCGAGATCCGGACGCCGGTGGTGCCGGTGACGTCGGCGAAGCTACGCGCGGCGGGGTTCGCCTTCGCGCACTGAGGCGGACCCGGTTCCGGCCAGGGCGCGGCCGACCAGGCGTCCGAACGCGAGCGCGGGCGTGAGGCACATGCCCGAGCAGAACGCGTTGCCGTTGACGGCGGCGGACCCGATCACCTCGCCCACCGCGTACAGGCCGGGGACGACGGCGCCGTCGGCGCGGCGCACCCGGAGCCGGGCGTCGACGTCGATCCCGGCGAAGGTGATCAGCGTGACGGGGCGGTTCTCGACGGCGTAGAAGGGCGGCTCGGCGATCGGCGCGGGCAGGTGCCGGCGTCCGAACGCGGTGTCGGTCCCGGCGGCGACGGCGGCGTTGTACCGCTCGACCTCGGTGCGGAGACCGGCCGGGTCGATGCCGGCCGACCGCGCCAGTCCGGGCAGGTCGGACGCGCGGTGCAGGCCGCTGCGGACGCCGCAGCGGGCGTCCAGCTCGGCGGGGCTCCAGCCGTGGACCATGGGGCGCGACTCCCGCAGCGCCCGGGCGTCGAAGACCGTCCAGAAGGTCATCCGGTCGACGCCGGTCAGGACGCGTTCCTTGCGGTCGATGCTCGGTTCGTCCTCCGCGATCCAGCGCCGGCCGTGCCGGTCCACGTAGATCTCCCACGGCGGGCGCTCGGCCGCGACGAGCTGCGGACGGTTCGTCCAGTCGACGCGCGCGTCGCCGCCCTGCGGCGGCAGGCCGCCGAACGTCGGGATGTACCGGCCGCGGCCCTGCAGACCGGCCCCGATCCGGCGCGCCATGAGCAGCCCGTCGCCGGTCGAGGTCGGCGCCGTACGTCGTCAGGGGCGCCCCTTCGAGTTCGGCGAACAGGTCGGGGGCGTGGCCGAACCCGCCGGTGGCGAGCACGACGGCGGGCGCCGGGCGTCCGGGCCGTCCGGGCCGTCCGGGACGGTCACGCCGGTGACGGCCCCCGCGTCGGTGCGCAGCCCGGTGACGCGCGCGGCCGCACCGCACTTCGACCCGTCCGGCGCGGGTGTGGGGTTCGAGCAGGCGGCGCAGCGCCCGCAGGATCGCGGGGCCGCCCGGCGTCTCGGCGGCGTGGACGGTGCGGGGCGTGGTGTACGGCTCGTGCCCGTGCACGATGCGCGGGGTCGCCGGGTCGATCTCGTAGCCCGCGTCGAAGAGCCATTCCAGGACGGCGGGCTGCTCGGCGAGGGAGAGCCGGAGGAGGTCCTCGCGCGCGGTGCCCCGGCTGATCCGCCGGACGTCGGCGAGGTGCCGTCCGGGGTCGTCGGCGATGCCGCGTTCCCGCTGGGCGGAGAAGCCTCCGGCCGACAGGTGCCCGCCGGAGTACGGCAGCGTCCCGCCGATGTCCGCGGCCTTCTCCAGGACGAGCACGCGCGCGCCCGCCGCGGCCGCCTCGACGGCGCAGGCGAGCCCGCCCGGGCCGGCCCCGACGACGACCGCATCGAACGCCATGACGCTCCCTGTTCCGCTGACGGACACAGTGTTTCTTTCTCTGGGCGTACCGGTCAAGGTTCGGCCTTGCGGGCATATGCGAAACGATGTTTCCATTAGCGAAACAGCCGCCGGGAACGGAGACGAGCACGTGCGACCCCATGTCGAGCTGATCCAGGAAGACGACTACATCTGGCACGCCGCCGAGCTGGCGGGCGGCGAGGGCCGGGCGAGCGAGCGCAGGCTGTCGGTGGACGAGGAGGACGGCTCGTCCTCGCTGCGGATCGACTTCCACACCGGCTGGGGACGCGGGCCGGGCATCCACCACGCGAACACGGAGTACTACGTCCTCGAAGGGGCGATGACGTACGGCGGCCGCGCCATCGGCGCGGGCGGCTACGTGTACGCGCCCAAGGGCGTGCCCGCGGACGCCGTCACCTTCGCCGAGGGCACCCGGATCCTGCACTACCGCGAATACGGCGACGCGGGATTCGACCCCGTCGACGGCCTGGGAGCCCCCCGCTGGAAGGACGCCTACGAGGACGTCATCGTCGTCGACAGCGAGGGGATGCGGTGGGACGCGGTGCCCAAGGCGGGCCCGATGCCCGGGCTGTTCATCAAGTACCTGCACGTCGACCCCGTCAGCGGCTTCTACACGAGGCTGGTGCACGCGCAGGAGGGCTGGACCGACCACCGCCTCGCCCACCACCCCTGCTACGAGGAGGCGTACACCGTCCAGGGGCACATGGAGTACAACTTCGGAACCCTCGACCTCGGCACGTACTTCTTCCGCCCCGCCCGCGTGAAACACGGGCACTTCACCACACAGGAGGGCGGCGCGACCTGGCTGCTGCGGTCGGACGGCGAGCTCGTCAACTGGTACACCCGGAACGAATGGGTGCGCTGGGGCGGCCGGGCCGTCAACTACGGGCCCGGCGACGGCCGGATGCGCTGGTCCATGGCGTCCCACGACCTGGGCCGCGGGACGGACGGCCGCTCCGGGCGCGACCTGAAGGAACTGCAGGAATCGGTGCTGTACCAGCGGAGCCTGGGCGAGCCCGGCGAGGACTACGCGCAGCACGGGCACGGCCCCGACAAGAGCGTCCTCGCCATCGCCAAGGCCCTGGACGCCGCCCGCCTGCAGGCAGGCCACGGCGAGGACCACGACCACGACCACACCGACGGCCACGACCACGACACCGGCACCGTCGAGCCCGACTGGGGCGCGCCCGTCGAAACGCTCGAACACGCCGACGAGCGCGTCGACGCCCAGCGGCACAACTGGGGCGCGGGCCGCGCCTGGCGGGAGGGCGATCCCGTCCCGGCGCCCATCCTGTCGAGCCGTCCCGTGCGCAGCCGGACCACCGGCCGGTGGGACGGCGACGGCATGTGACGGGAAACCCCGCAGGCCGTCGCCGACGGCCTGCGGGGTCCCCCTCTCCCCCCGCGCTCAGCGGACGTACTCGACGGTGACCGCGTCGTCGACCGCGTCGCCGACGCCCCACAGCCAGACGCCCGACCACACGTCGCCGAGCACCGTGCGCAGGAACATGGCGCTCCACCGCGCGGACGCCGCGACGCTCGT
>NZ_MKJY01000365.1 GCF_001942465.1 Actinomadura sp. CNU-125 | reverse complement strand
GGACGGGCCCTCGGCCGCGCCGTCGGCGGCGCGAGCGGGCTCGGGCACGCCCTCACCGGCGGCCCCCTCGGCACCGTCGCGGCACGCCTGGGCGGCATGGCCGGAGCCGGCAACCTGGCGATCCAGGTGATGGTCACCTCGCTTCGCCTGCGGATCACCGCCGTGGCCCTCGCCAACCCCGAACTGGTCCGCGACCCGCTCGTCCGGCGGCTCATCGACGCCGTCGCCGCCGACCGCGACCTCGACTCGGCCCGCGCCCTGTACGCCCTCGTCCGCGACCACGGCGCCGTCCGCGCCCTCACCGCGATCGCCCCGATCTTCGGCGAGATCCTCGCGCTGCGCGCCCTGCTCGACCAGAACCCGCTCAACGACGCCACCGCCTGGCTCATCGCGACCGGCACCGGCACCGCGACCGCCGACCCCCTCACCGGCATCAGCAACCGCGCCATCGCCGCCCTCGACACGGGCGCGGGCGCGCGCCGTCCGCACGTCCTACCCCGCCGACCGGCTGCGCGCGCACGGATCCCTCCTGGACTTCCTCGCCAACATCTGCGCCCTCGGCCCCGGCGGCCGCGTGCTCGTCCAGACCGTCCGCGGCCCCGACGGCGCCGAACGCCACGTCGTCCAGGCGCCCGGCATGCGGCTCGGCGTACCCGACGACGCCTCCCCCTGCGACCTGCTCGGCGCGTTCAGCAGCACGGTCCGCGACAGCGCCCCCTACAGCCGCGCCCTCGCCCGCGCCATCGACGACTACGGCGTTCCGCCCGGCGCGGAACTCGCGCTGATCGGCCACAGCGCGGGCGGCGCCGCCGTCATGAGCCTGGCGCAGGACGCCGACTTCGCCGCCCGCCGCACCGTCACCCACGTCGTCGCCATCGGCTCCCCGGTCGACTTCAAGCACCCCGCGTCCCCGGACACCTGGGTCGCCAGCGTCACCAACCAGCACGACATCGTCCCGTCCCTCGACGGGCAGGGCGCCGGAGCCTGCCTCGACCCCCGGCCCGGCTGGTACGTCGTCGACTACACCGACCCGACCCACCTGTTCCCCGCCTGCCACGCGATCGAGCACTACACGACCAACCTCACCGACGACCTCCCCGAGCAGCGCGCGGAGATCGACCGCAACCTCGCCCGCTACCGGGGCCCGGTGATCCGCTCCCAGGTGTACCGCCTGTTCGACGACGGCCCCGCCGCGCGGCGCGCGTCCGGAAGCCGCCGCCGGTCCGATGACCGGCCCGCGCCTCGACGGCGCCCGCCCGCCACAGTGCCGGACGCGCCGCGAGTCGCGCGCGGGGCGAACGCCACCGACCACGGCGAACTCCTCGCCGCCGACTCCCGCGAGACGGCCGAATGCGCCGACCGCCTCCGCGTCCTCGCCGCCCGCCTACGCACCCAGGCCGCCGCCCCCGACTGGCTGTTCGCCACCCTGCACGACCACATCACCGCCTGCGTCACCGCCTCCGAAGACCTCGCCGAAGCCGCCGCCCGAATCCGAGACCTCCCCCCGACCCCCCGCCTGGCCACCGCCCCAAGGCCCCAGCGTTGACGGCCCGGCGGTCCGCCAACGGCGGGCTTCCCGGACGGTCCGGCGGACGGCCGGAATCGACAGGCCCTCGGACGGTCCGGCGGTCAGGGCAGCGCGGTCCTCCGGAGGGTCGGGCGATCGGGGCAATAGGGACCCTCGCGCGGCCAGAGCAGCGCGAGCCACTCTGACGTTCGGCGTCAGAACGGCGCGCCCCTCAGCGGGTTCGGCGACTAGAGCAGTGCGGGCCCTTCGGACGTTCGGCATCAGAGCAGCGCGAGCCACTCTGACGTTCGGCGTCAGAACGGCGCGCCCCTCAGCGGGTTCGGCGGCCAGGGCAGTGCGGCTCTGACGGTTCGGCGGTCAGAACGGCGGGGGTTCTTCGGACGGTTCGGTGACGCCTTCGGCGACGGCCGCGGCACGGCCCGTCACCGACGTGCCGAGGACCTCGCCGGTGAGCGGGTCGATGCGGACGCCGTCCACCACGATCGGGGCGCCGGGGTCGTTCGACGCGCGGTCCGGGCACCAGTCGGCGACCGGGCAGCCGCCGCACCACGGGCCCGGCAGCGGCCGGAACGCCTCGTCGGCGTGCCAGCGGGCGGTCATCGAGGTGATCACCTCCCGGGCGGCCTGCCGGACGGCCGGGTCCCACACGTCGAACCGCAGCACCTCGGCGCCCGACGGCGTCATCGTCTCCAGTTCGACGATCCCGCCGCCGTCCCCGCCGAGGACGCCGTGCTTCATCAGCAGGACGGCCAGCGCCAGCTGCGGGACGAGCGTGAACAGCGTCCCGGCGTCCCCGGCGGGCGGCGCGCCCTGCGTCGTCTTCGTCTCCCGGTACACGACGGTGCCGCCCACGGTGCGGATCAGGTCCGGGTGGGCGATGACCACGACGTCCGCCTCGGTGTCGTGCGCGGCCACCGACGGCTCCGGCGCCACGTCCGCGCACGGCTCCCGCAGCGGGCACACGTCCACGTGCGCCAGCAGGTACGGCCGCGCCTCCGCGTACTCCTCCGGGGTCATGAACGCGGCGGCGTCGCCCGGCCCGGACTCGGGCAGGTCCGCCGCCGAGCACGCCCGGGCGCCGGACCGGCCGTGCGCGAACTCCAGCCACCGGTGGACCGCGCGGCCCCGCCGCGCCGCCGTCCCGTCCGAACGCTGCGCGGCGGGAATGTGCAGCTCCCGCAGATGCGCCTGCGCGGGGCACACCAGGTACTGCCGGCCGGTGGTCACCGACCAGGTGCGACGGTGCGTGCCGCGCCCGTCGAGTCCGAGCAGCCCCGGCACCTCCGGCACCGCGCCGCACGTCGGCAGGGCCTTGCAGTCGACGCAGTCGGAGCCGGGACGCGCGCCGGTGCCGAACGCGATGTCGGTCACGATCGCCTTGGTGCGTTCCCGGTAGACGCGGCCGACCTCGGCGGGCGAGGCGTCCACGAGCACCCGCGGCGGGACGTCCCCCGTGAGCACGACCTCCACCAGCCGGACGCGCTCCGGGGCGACCTCGTCCGGGACGACCTCGACCGGCAGGTCGCGGTAGACGTCGCCGTCCGCGCGCAGCCCCGCCGCCGCGACGAACGCGAGCGCGTCGTTCGACGGCGCGTCCCGCTCGCCGGGCCGTCCGACCCGCAGCCGCCGGAACTCCCGCACGGTCCCGTCGGCCGACGCGTACCAGCGTCCCCACGCGGTGAGCACCCGCAGCTCCGCCGCCGACTCGGCCTGGACGACCCGCGGCTGCGGCTCCGGCCGCACCGCGACCCCCTCGACCTCAAGGTCCTCGGCGACCCATTCGGCCGCCCGCAGGTACGCGTCGAACGCGTGCCGCACCCACACAGCGACGCCCGGATGCACCGCCGACCGCGCCCGTCCGAGCGCCTTGTCGATTGCGTCGTCCGCGGGCACGCCCCCGAACTCCGTCAGGTTCAGCGCGTCCATCACGATCCCGAGCGGGAACGTCTCCCACGGCGCGTACCGCCGCGGCCGCCCGCGCCGCGGCCACACCCTCGGCCGGGCCTTGAGCGCGGCGAAGTCGCGGCACTGCCGGTCGTCGCGGTCGAGCAGGCTCGCCGAGAGCCGGATGACGCCGGGGTCGCCGCCCAGTTCCTCGTGCGGCGTCCAGTTTCCGAAGGGCATGTCCGCTCCAGCTCTAGGGGGGTGACGACATCATTAAAACATGCGTGAACCCAATCAACCATCGATTAAGTCAAGTCGCCGCCCGATTCACCTATCGGGATCGTACGGCGCCTCCGGGTGCTCCCAGTTGTAATCGTCGATGATCGCCTTGGCGATCCGGCCCCGCGATCCGACATGGCGTCCGTTCGCGCGGGCCCAGGCCCGGACCTGCTCCCCGGTGCTCCGCCGTCCGCGCGCCGGGACGTCCGCGCCCTGCGACGAATCGCCCGGCTCGTCCGTTCGCGCACTCCGGGAGGCCCCGGCAAGTTCGAGGAACTCCAGCGTCCGAGCCTCCACGGACGGCCGAACGTCCCGATCGCCGGGGCCGGAACCGGTGCGCATCGGATCGGTGCGCACCCGGGACGCGGGCTCGGGCGCGCCGGACGCGAGGCGGGTGGGCGCCGGGTCGGCGGACGCCGGGTCCCCGGCCATAGAGCCGGCGTGCATCGGGCCGGTGGGGGCGGGCCG
>NZ_MKJY01000364.1 GCF_001942465.1 Actinomadura sp. CNU-125 | reverse complement strand
GGGGCCTGCGAGCAGACCCGGTCCAGCAGGCTCCGCACGGGCCCGCCTCCCACGCGCGGGCCCGGCCGCGCACCGCCTCGGGGACGGCGTCGCCGATCACGTACTGGGGGGTTGGCGACGATCACGTCGAACCGCTCCGCCGCCACGGGCGCGAACAGGTCGCCGCGCAGCACCCGCACCGGCAGGTTCCGCAGCCGCGCGTTGCACCGCGCCGCCAGCACCGCGCCCGCCGCGACTCGACCGCGACGACCTCGCGGGCGCCGCAGCGCGCGGCCGCCACCGCCACCGCGCCCGTCCCGGTCCCGACGTCCAGGACCCGGGCACCGGCGGCGACGCCCGCCCGGCGCAGCACGTCGGCCAGCAGCGCGGTGTCGGCCTGCGGCCGGTACACCCCCGGCGGTCTCAGCAGCACATCGCCCGTGTACCGCGAGGACGTCACGGGAAACATGCGTCACCCGCGCGGCGGCGCGGCGGTCAGGGGGCGGCGCAGCGACGTCCGCGGCGGGCGGGCCCGCCAGGCGCCCAGCAGGTGCGCGGCGAGCCGGTCCTCCAGCAGCCCCGTCGCCCGCACCCCGAACGTCACGTCGGCGGCCAGTTCCGGTTCGTCGGCCAGCAGCCCGCCGATCACGTCGTGCCGCAGCACCTGCTCGTGGACGGCGTCGGCCTCGATGTGCTCGGTGTAGAACAGCCGGGCCCGCGGTCCCGCGCCGAGCCGGTCCAGCGCCCGGACCATCCGCCGCGCCGCCGGGGCCGTGGTGATCTCGGCGGCGGCGAAGTGCCCCACGAGCGCGCCCCGCAGCGACCGGCGCAGCCCGAAGCACGACATCATGTTGACCGTCGCGAGCATGGGCGCCGGTGCCGCGTCGACGTAGGCGCCGTAGGAGGGGTCCAGGCCGAGGTCTTCCAGCAGGTCGGCGTACAGGCCGGCGTGGATGCGGTCGGGGCGTCCGCCGCCGTACTCGTCGTGCTCGACCGCGACCAGGGCCGTTTTGGCGCGGCCCCGCAGCCGCGGGATCACGAAGGCGTGCGGGTCGGCTTCTTTCAGGTGGTAGACCGAGCGGTGCGCCGCGTGTTCCAGCAACTGCCACCACTGCCCGGCGTCGCGCAGGTGCCCGGCGACGCCGGTGCCGTCGTCGGCGGGTTCCACCAGCAGGCCGTCCAGGACGTTCTCCAGTTCCGCGCGGGCGCCGCCGTCGTTCTCGGGCGGGACGGGCTCGCCCGCGGGGCGTTGCGCGGCGGGCTCCGGGGGACGTCCGTGCCCGCGGCCGCCGGGCCGCCGAGCCCCTGCGGCGTCCCGGGGGTCCGGGGCGTCCGGGCGGGTCGATCCGGTGTCGGTGCGCAGGGCGTCCAGGAACACCGTCTCCAGCGCGCCGCGCAGCCGCAGCAGTTCCGGGTCCCACTCCCAGTCCGGGGCGACGCCCGAGAACCCCCGGTAGTGCAGTTCGTAGCAGACGTGCAGGGCCAGCTGCAGGTCGTCGCCGTAGGGGTCGGCGGACGCGGCGTCCCCCGCGGTCGCCGGTGCGGCACCGGCCGGGGGGCGGCCCGCCAGGGCGTCGATCACGGCGTGCGACAGGGGGCCGCGGGGTTGCGGCAGGACGGGCGCGGCGTCGCGCCCGCGCGTCCGCAGCCGTATCGGTCCGGGTGGCGCGCTGTGCTCGACCGCCATGGCTCCTCCCGTCGTCGGGCGTCCGTCGGGCGTCCGTCGGGCGTCCGTCGGGCGTCCGTCGTCCCCGGGTACCCGGTTCACCGCGTCCCATACGCTCCGCGGCCGCCGCCCCCGCCGGACGGCGGGACGGGGGGCGTGGCCGTCGGCCCTGCCGAGACACCCTGTCTCGTACGGGAGTCATCTTGTCGGGACGGAGCGACGGCGCTGTATCATCGGGGCGGTGACCAGGAGCACGGTGCTGCGCGACCACGTCCGCGCGGGGATCCTCGACGTCGCGGCCACCGTGCTGGCCGAGCGCGGCGAGCAGGCGAGCATGACCGACATCGCGCAGGCCGCGGGCGTCGCCCGCGCGACGCTGTACCGCTACTTCCCCAACCGTGAGGAGCTCCTGCGCTCCCTGTACGAGACGGCGTTCGCCGATCTTCGCGAGCGGCTCGCCGACGCCCGCCTCGACACCGTCTCCACCGAGGAGGCGATCGCCCGGACGACCCGCGCGACGATCGCCGCGATCAGCAGGTACCGGGCGCTGGGGCTGCTCGACAAGAGCGCCGGGGAGGCGCGCCGCGTCGACGTCCAGCTCGTCGGGCCGCTGCGCGCGGTGTTCGAGCGCGGCGCCGCCGACGGGTCGCTGCGCGGCGACCTGCCCGTCCACACCCTCGCCGAGCTGTACTTCAGCCTGCTGGAGGGGATGGTGTCGCGCGTCGTCGGGCACCGGATGGGCGTGGAGGAGGCCAGCGCCGCCGTGACCGCCGTCTTCCTGACCGGCGCCCTGGCCCGGCCCGCCCGCTGACGCCGGGAGGCAGCAAGCCGCCGATCGCGCCGCCGCCGCTGCCGTGCGGGTGCGGCGGGATCCGGCTGGCCGCCGATCCCGGTCTCGGGCCCGTCGCGTTCCTGGGAGACGACGGCGAGGGCCGTGCGCGTTGCCTGCACACCGGCCGCGCCGACGTCCGTGTCGAAGCCTGAACGGCGGCCGCCCGGAGAACCGGGCCCGCGCCGGGGCGGGGCGGGGTCTCAGGAAGTGACCGGCACCTCCACGTGCCCGGCGGCGCCGCGCCGGACCCGCGCGCGGCCCGCGGTCACCTCGGCCGCCCACGCCGCGAACTCTTCCGCGCGTTCCGCGGGCACCGCCACGTCCGCCTCCACTCCCGCCGCGTAGCGGACGCCGGACGGCTGCGCCCACCGCGCGTGCAGGTCGCCGAGGAACCGTCCCGCCAGCGCGTGATCGACCGCGGCCGTCATCGTCACCACCGGCCGCAGTTCCACCAGCCCGGCTTCGCCGATCGCGCCCGCGACCGCCTGCCCGTAGGCGCGCACCAGCCCGCCCGCGCCCAGCTTCACCCCGCCGAAGTAGCGGGTGACGACCGCGGCGGTCCCGGTCAGCCCGCGCCGCACCAGCACCTCCAGCATCGGGATCCCGGCCGTCCCGGCGGGTTCCCCGTCGTCGCTGCTCTTGGTGATCTCCCCGTGCTCGCCCACGACGTAGGCGGTGCAGTTGTGGGTGGCGTCGCGGTGCGCGCGGCGGTGCGCGGCGATGAACGCGGCCGCCTCGTCCTCGTCGGCGACCCGCGCCAGGGTGCAGACGAACCGGGAACGGCGGACTTCCAGCTCGTGCGTCACGCCGCCGCCGATCATGCGCACGGGCACCACCGGGCGGGACGCGGAGCGGGAGTCATCCTCCGCACCCTACCGCCGGAGGCGCGCCCGCTCCGCGGGGGCCGCGGGCGCGGGGGTTCATCGCCGCGGATGCGGCCAGGGGTTGGGGTCGCATCCCTCCAGCGACTTGGTCTGCTGCACCATCACCGGCGCCGGTTCGCCCGCACCGGGGCAGGTCCGGTGCCCGTGCCCGAGCGCGTGGCCGACCTCGTGGCCGATGAGGTACTCCCGGTAGGACAGCACGTCGCGGCCGTAGGAGTCGTCGCCGGCGGCCCACCGCAGCGCGTTGATCACCGACCGCTCGCCCTCCCGGCACGACAGCTCGCCGCCGGTGATCAGCGGCGCGCACACCCGGTCGGTCAGCGCCGGGCTCGACAGCGACACCCGGAACCGCACCGGGCCCTCGCTCACCCGCCGGAACCGCATCGCGCCGCCGTGGCCCCAGCCGCGCGGGTCGTTGAGGATGCGGTGGACGCGCGCGGCGAACCCGGGGCCGGTGAACGGCAGCCCGTCCTCGACCTCGACCAGGTACTCCACGGCGGGCCCGGAGGTTCCGTCGGGCGGCTCGGCGGTGCCGGGCACGACGGTGTACTCGCCGCCCGCCGACTCCGGGACGTCCACCGGTGCGGGCTGCCGCCGCCCGTTCACGACCGGCCCGGACTCCCCCGCGGCCTGCCCCGCGGTGGCCTCCGGGCTTCCGGACGGGGGCGGGGAGGGGGCGCGGTGGCCTGCGCGGTGGCCTGCGCGGTGGCCTGGCCGGTGCGGGCCGCCCGGTCGGAGCCGCCGTCGGGACGGTCGCCGTCCCCGACCGCGATCGTCGTCGCGGCGGGCCGCTCCGGCGCCAGG
>NZ_MKJY01000363.1 GCF_001942465.1 Actinomadura sp. CNU-125 | reverse complement strand
GAGATCGACTTCGCCGACACGGTCTACGGGATCTTCCCGATCATGCTGGGGCTGGTGTGCCTGCTGACGTTCGTGCTGCTGGCGCGGGCGTCCGGTCTCTGCTGCTCGCGCTGAAGGCGGTCCTGCTGAACCTGCTGTCGCTCGCGGCGGTGCTGGGCGCGATCGTCCTGGTGTGGCAGCACGGGTACGGCGGCGACCTGCTGTGGGGCATCTCGGCGACGGGGTCGGTCGCGGCGTTCGTCCCGGCGATGGTGTTCGCGTTCCTGTACGGGCTGTCGATGGACTACGAGGTGTTCATCCTCGCCCGGATGCGGGAGGCGTACGACCGCACCGGGTCCACCCGCGCGGCGGTCGTCGAGGGGATCGGGCGGACGGGACGGCTGGTGACGAGCGCGGGCCTCATCCTGTTCCTGGCGTTCGCGTCGCTGGCGGCCGCGCCGATCATCGAGGTGAAGATCTTCGCGACCGGGCTGGGGATCGGGATCCTGCTGGACGCGACGGTGGTGCGGGCGCTGCTCGTCCCGGCACTGGTGTCGCTGTTCGGCCGGTGGAACTGGTGGCTGCCCGGGTGGGCGGCGCGGGTGCTGCGGGTCGAGCCGTCGCCGCTGCCCGCGCCGGAGGAGAAGGAGAAGGAGAAGGAGCGGATCGCGGCGGCGGTCTGAGGGCCCGGCGGCAGCGCTCTCGGCGGCGACCGCCCCGAGAGCGCGCCGCCGTCAGCGCCCGCGCGCTCCACCACGACGGCCCACTCCTCCAGCAGGGACTGGGCGGCGTCCGCGTCGGGACCCTCGGCCCACAGGTGGGTGACGGGTTCGGACGGGTCGGGCAGGACGAGCGCCCAGCGGCCGTCGTCCTCGACGACGCGGACGCGTCGGTGGTGTCGACGGTCCGGTCCCCCGCGGCCTCGACGACGTGCCGCATGACGCTGCCCTTCGCGGCCCACGGCGTCGGGACGGAGCGGCGCAGCAGGTGCGCGTCGGGGATCCGGCGGTCGATCCGGGAGAGCGTCAGCCGGGTGCGGGCGACGAGCCCGACGAGGCGGACGAACGCCGCGATGCCGTCCACGGTGCCGCTGAACTCCGGCATGAGGAAACCGCCGCGGCCGTCCCCGGCGAAGATCACCCCGGGGCGGGCGGCGGCCTTGGTGAGGACGTCCTGGGACGTGGAGGTCCACTCGACCTGGACGCCGTGGAACCGGCAGACCTGCTCGGCGACGCGGGTGGTGGTGACGGGCAGCGCGACCCGGCCGCCGCGCCGCTCGGCGGCGACCAGGTCGAGCATGACGAGCAGCGCGCGGTCGTCCCCGACGAGTTCGCCGTTCTCGTCGACCAGGGAGATCCGCTCCCCCACCGGGTCGAACCGGACGCCGAACGCGGCGCGCGACGACGACACCAGCTCGCCGAGCCGTTCCAGGTCGCGCATCCGCTCGGCGAGGGTCTCGGTGGGGTTGGCCTCGTCGAGGCCGTGGTTGCGGGTGAGGACCTCCACGCCGATCTGGCCGAGCAGGGCGGGCAGGACGAGCGAGGAGACGCCGCCCGCGCAGTCCAGGACGATCTTCAGCCCGGCCTCGCGGACGCCGCTGATGTCGACGCCGCGCAGCAGCTCGCGGATGTAGGTCTCCACGACGCGCGGCGGGTAGGTCAGCTCGGCGATCTCGCCGGGGAACGCGCGGCGGTACTCCTGGCGGCCGAAGACCCGTTCGAGCTTGCGCTGCGCGCCCTGCGACAGGTCGGCGCCGCCGGGGTCCAGGAAGAGGATGTCGACGCCCTGCGGGTCGCCGAGGGTGGTGCGGATGTAGATGCCGCCCGCCGATTCGGCGCGGCCGGTCTCGAACCGGGCGACGGTCAGCGGCGCGGCCTCCAGGTCCCGCACGTTGATCGCGCTGGACGTCAGCGCGCTGATCACCGCGCGTTTGAGGGTGCGGGCGGCGCGCGACACGTCCCGGCCGGTGACGACGGTGGTGCCCTTCTTCAGCGTGGTGGCGTAGGCGCTGGCGAGCCGCACCGCGAGCTCGGGGGTGATCTCCACGTTGATCAGGCCGGACACGCCGCGCGGGCCGAACAGGTTGCGCTGCCCCCGCGACTCCCAGATGACGCTGGTGTTGACGACGGCGCCGGCCTCGATCGTCTTGAACGGGTACACCTTCACGCCGCTGGACACGTAAGCCTCGGCCTCGATGACGCACTCGTCGCCGACGACCGCGCCCTCCTCGACGCGCGCGCCGGTCATGATGTCGGTGTTCTTGCCGATCACGCAGCCGCGCAGGTTCGTGGAGGGCGCGACGAACACGTTGTCGTGGACGACGGCGCGGTGCAGGAACGCGCCCTCCTTCACGACCACGTTGCTGCCGAGCACCGTGTACTCGCGCAGTTCGACGCCCGCCTCGACCTTCGCGTAGTCGCCGATGTAGAGCGGGCCCTTGAGGACGGCCTCGGCGTCGACCTCGGCGCCCTCGGCGACCCGCACGCCCGGGGACAGCTCGAACCCGCCGAGGTCGATGCCGACCAGGCCGGACAGCATGTCGGCCTGCGCCTTCAGGTAGCTCTCGTGGGTGCCGACGTCCTCCCAGTAGCAGTCGGCGACGTACCCGAACAGCGGCGCGCCCGCGGCGAGCAGCTTGGGGAACACGTCGCCGGACCAGTCGACCGGCTCGCCGGGCGCGACGTGGTCGAGGACCTCCGGCTCCATGACGTAGATGCCGGTGTTGACGGTGTCGGAGAACACCTGCCCCCACGTGGGTTTTTCCAGGAACCGCTGCACGCGGCCCTCGTCGTCCACGATGATGATCCCGAACTCCAGGGGGTTCGGGACCCGCTTGAGCCCGATGGTGACCAGTGCGCCGTTGCGCTCGTGGAAGCGCACCATGTCGGTCAGGTCGATGTCGGTGAGGGCGTCGCCGGAGATGACCAGGAACCGGTCGTCGCGCAGCGCCTCCTCGGCGTTCTTGACGCTGCCGGCGGTGCCGAGCGGGATCTCCTCGGTGGCGTAGCTCAGCGACATGCCGAGCTCTTCGCCGTCGCCGAAGTAGTTGCGGATGAGCGCGGCGAGGAACTGGACGGTGACGACGGTCTCGGTGAACCCGTGCCGCTTCAGCAGGCGCAGCACGTGCTCCATGATGGGCCGGTTGACGAGCGGGAGCAGGGGCTTGGGCTGGTTGGCGGTCATCGGACGCAGCCGCGTCCCCTCGCCGCCCGCCATCACGACGGCCTTCATCGGGGGGTCTCAGCTCCCTTCTGGTCGCCGGCCGGGGGATCCGCGGCGGGGTCGCGCGGGGGGCCGTGCGGCGGGCCGGACCCGTCCTCGGCCTGCGAACCCGGCGGCGAGCCGCGGCCGGCCGACATGAGTCGCCGCGTCTGCGCCCAGTACAGGACGGCCGCCCACCAGTACAGGGCCGTCCCCCAGATCGCGAAAGACCATCCGATGATCTTCGCGGCGGTCGCCGCGCCGCCGTCGTGGTCGCCCAGCAGCAGCAGCGGGAACGCGTACAGCAGGCAGAACGTCGCCGTCTTGCCGATGAAGTGGACCGGCAGCGTCCCGTTGTACCCGAGCCGCCGGACGAGCGGCGCGATCGGCACGATCGCGACCTCGCGGGCGACCAGCAGCGCGACCAGCCACAGCGGGATGATCTCGCGGATGGTGAGGCCGACGAGGGTGGCGAGGATGTAGAGCCGGTCGGCGGCCGGGTCGAGGACCATGCCGAGCTTGCTCGTCTGGTTCAGGGCCCGCGCGAGCATGCCGTCCAGCCAGTCCGACAGCCCGGCGGCCACCAGCAGCCCGAGCGCCCACCAGTCGGCCTCGACCAGGACGAGCCACAGGAACAGCGGGACTCCCACGAGCCGCGCCATGCTGAGCACATTGGGCACCGTGAAGATCCGCCCGGTCGCCTCGGACGCCGTCCCCGTCTCGGTGCTCACCGACGCGCTCGCCTCCCCCATGCCCTTGATGTTGACCTTACAGGTCAACCTTGGAAAGACCCCGCCGCGGATCATGTGAGCGCGATTACCCTCGGCGGCGCGTCCGCCGAGGTCAGCGAGGGGCGATCGCGCGGCCCGCGGGGAGGGTCGCGGTGACGGTGAACCCGCCGCCGGCGGCGGGACCGGCGTCCAGGGTGCCGCCGACGCAGCGCGCCCGCTCGATCATCCCGAGCACGCCGAACCCGGACGGCCCGCCGGGCGGCCCGCGGGCGCGCC
>NZ_MKJY01000362.1 GCF_001942465.1 Actinomadura sp. CNU-125 | reverse complement strand
TCCGGGCGGGGCACCATGCGGACCGCCTCGGCGGCCCACGCGTCGCGTTCGCCGTCCGCCCATGAAATTTCGCGGGTCGCGGGCGGTTCCAGCCCCTTCACGACCGGTTTGACCGGGCGGTCCCACGGCAGCGGGGGCAGGACGTCCGGCGGCGCGTCCGGCACGCCGATCGCGGGCGGCGGCGCGACGGCCGCGCGGACGTCGGCGGGCAGGTGCGCAGCGCCGCCGCGACCAGGACCGGGTTCGCCGCCGCGTGATCTTCGCAGGAGCCGCCGGCGTCCGCGCTCCGCGAGGCGGCCGAGCAGCCGGCACCGCCCGCACCGGGAAGCGCGCCTCCGCGGCCGGCAGCACCCGCCGCGCCTCCCGCCGCACCTGAGCGCGGACGCCCTTGCCCTCGACCAGGCCGAGGAGCGCGCCGAACGCCTCGTCGGACGGCAGCGCCGCCACCGTGTCGAGGACGAGGGCGCGGTCGCGGGCGGCGGCGCCGGGCCGGTCGAGGCAGCGCAGGAGGAAGGCGAGGAGGTCCGGGCCCGTCCCGTCCGCGAGCGTCACGAACTCGTCGCGGGCGTAGCCGGGGCGCGGCAGGAGGTCCGGACGGTCGAGCCGGGCGGCGTCGGCGAGCGACAGGCGGGCCAGGCGCCGCAGCCACGGGAGCCCCGCGGACTCCTCGACGGCCTCCTCCACCCAGTCCCGGCGGGTGGGCGCGAGGTAGGCGGTGACGCCGCGCGTCGCCGCGGTCGTCCGGTGGCGGGCCAGGCGCCGCACCGCGTCGTCGTAGTCGTCGTCGGAGGCGCGCGCGAGGAGCCGCCGGACGTGCCGCAGGACGCCGTCCGGATCGTCCTCGGGCCACACGCCCTCGTGCCGGACGACCACGATTCCGGGGCCGTCCTCGGCGGGCGCCGCGGTCAGCCGGGTCAGCTCCACCATGGCGCGGGCGGCGAACCCGATCCCGTGGTCGGCGTGCCCGCGGTCGGCGAACGCGCGGTGGACGGCCGGGCCGGAGACGGCCGCCGCGACCGCCGCGACCACCGCCGCCCCGGCGGCGTCCGGCGTCCCCGCCAGATGGCGCCGCGCGGCGTCGCGGACGCGCGCCGGCGGGAGGGCGTCGATGTGCGGCACCGCGGCGGCGACGATCCCGGGGACCTCGGCGGCCCGGTTCCCGCGCGGCGCCGGGACGGGCGTGCCGCCGCGCGGGGATGCAGGAACCGCAGCCAGGCGGACGGGAGGGCCAGGGCGTCCTCGTCGGGAAGCGCGGTCACGTGGCCTCCCCGGCGGCCATGAGCAGGTCGGTGAGCACCTCGGACGCGGCGACGAGATCGAGCGCGCCGAACCGCACGGGCGTCCCGGCGGCGCCGGGTTCGGTGACGGCGCGCACGCTGCGGATCGTCCAGTGGGCGGGGTCGTCCTCGCACCGGTCGAACTCGGCGACGACGTGCCGGTCGGCCGCGAAGCGGCGCGCGATCGTGTCGATGCGGTACCGGTTGCGGACCCTGAACCAGGCGCGGCCGGTCAGGGCCTCGACGGCGTCGCGCCGCACGTCCCGTCCCTCCAGCCGGGCCAGCACGGCGCCCGCGCGCTCGTCCTCGGTGAGCGTCCACACCGGGTGGTCGAGCTGCGCGAACGGCTGCAGCAGCTCGTAGTCGGCGAGGATCCCCGCCCACGTCGCGGCGGCCGCGCCGAGCCGCACCGGGTGCGCGACGGTGATCCGCGCGGCGGCGGACGGCTCGAACACGTCGTCGTCGGCGTCGGCGAACGTGCCGTCCTCGGCGATGCGGAACGCGACCGGCGCGCCGTCCCCCTCGCACAGCCACACGAGGCGGCGGGCGATCTGCCGGACGAGCGGGTCGCGGACCGCGTAGCCGCGGAACTCGTCGGGCGTCCACGCGCGTCCCGTCCGCATCGCCGACTCCAGCCGCACGACCTGGAACGACGCGGCGTCGGCGACCTTCTTGCGCAGCGTGGTGAACGCCGCGTGCGCGGCGGGGGCGAGCTCGGGGTCGTCCTTCTTGCCCGGTTTCGGGAGGGACTTGCGGAGCACGCCGTCCTCGTCGGTCACGACGGGCCGGAGCCGGGCGTCGAACCGGGCGGTGAACCGGCGCCGCCCGTAGTCGATCGTCACCGAGCCGTCGTCGTCCAGTCCGAGGTCGGGGACGAACCGGTCGCCGAGCGTCCCCGCGGACACGCCGCGCACGGCGGCCGCCCGGTCGAACGCCCGGCCCGCCGCCTTCCGCAGGCTGACGCCCGGCCACCGGACGGCCAGCTCGTGCAGGTCCGCCAGCGCCGTGTCGGTGCCGATCCCGACGAGGACGTCCAGGCCCTGCTTGGCCCGGTACATGCGCTCCTTGCCGGGCCAGGTGCGGACGAGGGGGGCCAGCACGGGGACGGCCCGGTCGTCGCCGAACCGGGCGAGCCGCGTCAGCGCCCAGGCGCCGTCGGCGGGCATCCCGGCCGACAGCCAGCCCTCGAACAGCGCCAGCGCGAACCCCGCCAGCGACTCGGGGTCGCACTCCCGCTCGACCACGTCCATGCCGTCCAGTTCGGGCATCGCCAGCAGCTCGACCAGGGTCCGGGCAGTCTCCGGCGAAAGGACCCGCTTCCGGTCGCGCAGGAACACCGGGGGCAGAACGGCCGGGTCGGCCCAGACGCCGGGCTTGGGGCGGCGCAGCAGACCGGTCGCCGCCGGGTGCGCGGCCAGGACGGCGCGCAGCCCGTCCGCCGCCGCCGGGACGACGCCCGCGACGGCGTCGACGCCGTGCCGTTCGGCGACGCGCCGCAGCACCGCCTCCGCCGCCCGCCGCCGCACCACGGGCTTGGCGAGCGCCGCCGGGACCACGAACGGCACCGCGGCGAGACCGTGCCGGTCGCACCAGTCGCGGGCGGCGGCGGCACCGCGCGTCCCGCGGGCGAGCCAGTCGCCCATCACCTCCGCGACCCCGGCGTCCAGGAAAGGCACGAGCAGGGCGGCGTGCTTCGCCTGCTCCGCCTTCGCCATGGCGTGCGCGAACGGCAGCGCGTCCCACCCGTACCGGGCGACGAGCGACTTCGGCCAGTCCCCCTCGTCGTCGAGCCAGGACATCGGCTCGTCCCACCCGGCGAGGACGGGCCGGACCCGCTCCTCCGGCCCGTACATCGCGATCCGGGCCCGGGTGACGGAGTTGGCCTCCTGGAAGGCGCTCTCCAGGTCGTCCCAGTTCACGTTCTCCGGGACGGGCATCTCGTCCAAGCCCGCGAGGGTCCATTCGTCGCGTTCGCCGTCCGCCCAGACCGTCGCCCGCGTCGCGGGAGGTTCGAGGCCCTGCACGATCGGCTTCACCGGCTCGTCCCACGGCAGCCCGCTCAGCGGCGCCGGAAGGCTCGCGGGGTCGGCCTCCGGCCGCTCCTCCCGCTCGCGCAGCACCGCCCGGGCGCCCTCGGGCAGCAGCCCGGCGAGTTCCGGACGGGCCCTGACGTGCGTCCTCAGCAGGTCCAGCGCCCGGGCGGTGTCGGTCGCCGCCAGCACCCGCGCCGCCCGCACCGGGAACCGCTCCATCATCGTCAGCAGCGCGGGCCGCACCCGGTCGCGGTCGGCGCGCTCCACCAGCGCGGCGAACGCGGCGTCCGTCGGGAGCAGCGTCACGGCCTCCAGCAGCATGTCGGCCTGGCGGGCGGGGAGGTTCTCGTCGACCACGGCCAGCAGGACCGGCAGGACGTGCGCGCCGCACGCGTCCAGCAGCGTCGCGAGCAGCCCCCGCGTGATGTCCGCGTAGAACAGCGCGGGCGACGGACCGGCGAGCCGCTCGGCCCGGTCGATCGAATGCAGTCTCAACATGCGGACGTCGTAGCCGCCGATCGGATCGGCCGCGCTCTCGTCCAGCCATTCCGCGTGGGTCGGGACGAGGTAAGACACGACGCGCCGCCGCGCCGCGTCCGTCCGGTGGTCCGCCAGTCGCCGGACGGCGTCCGCGTGCTCGGCGTCCGGCGCCGCCACCAGCAGGCGGCGGACGTACCGGAGCGTCTCCTCCTCCATGATGCCCAGGTGGAAGGTCTCGATCTGAACGGGCACGGGCCGCCCGTCCCGGGGCGGGACCCGCAACCGGCTCAGCTCCACCGCCGCGCACGCCGCGAACCCGAGGCCGTGCCCCGCGCGCCACAGATCGACGAACGGCCGGCACCGCCCGTCCGTGTTCTCCCCGGCGAGCGCGACGGCCTCGACGACGGCGGCCCCGACGGCGTCGGGCTCCCCGCCCAGG
>NZ_MKJY01000361.1 GCF_001942465.1 Actinomadura sp. CNU-125 | reverse complement strand
CCGGGCCGCACCCGCGTCAGCTGCGCCGCGGCGAGCGCGGCGGCGGCCGTGACGGTCGCGCGCGCAGCAGCGTGTGGGCGGCGCCGATCCGCCACGCGACCAGGCCCGGTACGTCGACGCCCCGCCGCCGCATCAGCTCCCCGCACGCCTGGAACTCCGACAGCGCGGCGGCCGTGTGGCCCGTCGCGAGCAGCAGGTGCGCGTGCGCCTGCCGATGGTGCAGGCCGATCGGCGTCCGCAGCGCGTCCGGCGGGACGGGCGCGCGCAGCTGCCCGGCGGCCTCGGTGAAGCGGCCCGCCGCGGTGAGGGCCAGGACCAGCGCCGAGACCGGGAGGACGATCGCCATGCCCCAGCTCGCGGGGGAGATCCGGGCGAGCGCCGTCCGGGCGTGCCGTTCGGCGCCCGCCGGGTCGCCGAGCCGGACGCACGCGAGTGCGCGGATCGCGGCGAGCAGCGCGTGCGCGGCGGGATCGTGCAGCGTCGCCGCCCGGACAGCAGCGGGTCGCAGCGCTCCGCCGCCGCCCGGGCGCGATCGTCGTACAGCAGCGTGGCAGCGCCGTCGACACCGGGCCCGCGCCCAGGAGCCGCGCGCCGCGTCCCGCAGGATCTGCGGGCGGTCTCGGCGTCCGCACCGGACGCTTCGCCCGTCACGTCCCCGGTCAGCACCGCGGCCAGCGCGGCGGAGGCGCGCTCGCCCGGCTCGGCGGTCCCGGCGCCCGGGGACAGGGGCGGCGCGGTGTCGGTCCCCGGCGGGGCGCCGCCGAGCAGCAGCGCGCCGCGCCCGCGCCGCATGGTCGCCCCGGGCCGTCCGGCGAGCCGTTCCAGCAGCTCGTCGGCCTCGCGCCCGTCCCGAACCACATCAGGTAGAAGACCGCGCGCTCGGCGTCGTCGCGCCGCACCAGGCCGTCCCGTACCCCCGCCCGGAGCGCCGGGAGCAGCGGGACGATCGCCGCCGGGTCGATGCGCCAGTGCGCGCGGGCGAGCGCGGCGTCGATGCTGGGGGGCGCGCCGTTCGTCCGTGCAGAGGCGGCGCGCGAGGGACAGGCAGCCGAGGGCGGTGCGCGGATCGCCGTCCAGCAGGTGCCGTTCGCCCGCCTCCAGCAGCACCGGGACGGTCCAGGACGCGGCCGGCCGGGCGCCGCACGAGCCGCGGCGGACAGCAGGTGCCCGGCCACCGTCAGCACGGACGCGCCCTGCTCGTGCAGCAGCCGGCGAGCGCCCCGTGCAGGTCGGCGCGGTCGGCGGGCGGGGTGCCGTCGAGGATCGCGGCCCCCATGGACGGGTGGCGGAGCCGGCCGTCGGCCAGCAGGCCCGCGGTCGTCAGCACGTCGAGCAGGCGGGGCGCCCGCGCGCCCTCGGTGCCCGGCAGCCGGGCCAGGGCCGCGGTGGGGACGGCGCCGTCGGCGAGGGCGACGGCCCGGGCGATCGCCGTCGCCCGCGGGCCCGCCGCTCCAGCAGCGTCCGGACGGCCCGCGCGTACGCGGCGCCCGGGACGGTGCCCCGCCCGTGCCGGGCGTCCTCCAGCACGGCCCGCACGAGCAGCGGGTTGCCGCCGGTGACGGCGTCGCACCGGTCGAGGGTCACGGCGGCGGTGTGCACGGCGAGCAGCCGGGCCTGCTCGGCGCGCGACAGCGGCCGCAGCCGCAGGACGGTGACCCGGGGGTCGTTGGGCAGGGCGGCGCGGAACCACGGCGGCGGGCCGTCCGGGCCGGGGCGTTCGGTCAGCGCGATCATGATGCGCGCCGTTTTCCGGACGGTGCGCGCCAGATGGGCGAGGAAATGCAGGGACGCGGCGTCGGCGGCGTGCACGTCGTCCACACTGATCAGCAGCGGTGTTTCGGCGGACGACCGGAGGAGCCGCCCGGCGAGCCGCCGGAAAGGCGCGGCCGCCGCGACGGGAAGGACTTCCGGGGACGCGTTCCACTCGGCGGCGGGCACGGCCCGCACCGCCTCCTCCAGGAGCGGCCGCAATGTCCTCACCGTTTCGGGAGAAGTCCCGGTGATCATATTGCGGATCAGGGAAAGCGGAACTTCATGATCGTCGGCGAAGGGCAGCCCGGACAGGACGAGTGCGCCCGACTCGGCCGCCCGATCGGTCAATCCGTGCAGCAGCGTGCTCTTTCCCATGGTCGGTTCGCCGACGATGATCGCGATGGCGGGACGTCCGTCCAGGGAGGCCGTGAGGAGATCCGTCAGAGCGGCCGACTCCCGTTCCCGGCCGCCCGCCCGCCCGTCCCGGCGAGCCGCCCGGATCCGCTGTGCCATGCGCGAACACACCTCTCGCCGTCGTTTCCGCAGGCGGTGAGCCCATGAGCGGAGTAGACCACGGAAGCAGTCACAGGGACGTAACGGAGCGGGACGGCCGCTCGGCGTGGCCGCCGGGCGGACCGTGCGGCGCCGCCGGTATTCGCGTTCGCGCGCCGGTGGAATTGATCCGTTCGGGAAAGACGTGATCAGGTTCGCCGAAACGGCTGGCTGGATCCGGCCATCTGTCCGAGCATCCGACAAAGCCCAGGTGAGAGCGCTTCTCTTAACTCTGAGTAATGACACGTATGTATAGAGTCATCGGTTTTGTCTGGACGCCGTGCGAATATTGAAGTGTCGCCCCACAAGGGCACACGCATGTCGCCCGGTCATCTGCCGGTGACCCGAGGCGGGCTCCCGGTGCGGCCATCGCCGCCGTGGGTTCGGCCTCCCGTTAACGCTGTCCGGGGTTTCGGGGGAGGCGACGTCCGCATGGCCATTGCCGAGCGTACCGGAGAGATGCGCCGGCTCGACGAGGTCTTCGCCGAGAGTCGCGCCGCAGGCGGCGCCGTATTCATGGTGGAAGGCCCGGCCGGAACCGGAAAAACGAGCATAATTCACGAATTCGGCGAGCGGGTGATCGCCGCGGGCGCGGCTTTCCTGCCCGCCGCCGCGTCCCGCGCCGAACGCGGTTTCCCGCTGAGCGCGGTCGGTCAGCTGTTCGGCTGGCCCGCGCTGAGCCCCCGGCAACTCGAAGAGGCGGAACGGCTGCTGGAGGAGGGCGCCGCGGTGCCGAACCCCCGCCGCCCGTCCGCGGCGGCCGTCCCCGAAGAGGTCCTGCGCGGGCTCAGCGCGCCGCTCCTGTCGGCCGCGGACCGAGCGCCGCTGGTGATCGCGGTCGACGACGTCCACCACGCCGACCCGGCCTCCCTGCAGTTCCTCCACTACCTCGTCCGCCGGGCGGGCACCGCGCCGATCATGCTCGTGCTCACCGAGTGCGTGCGCGCCGCGCCCCCGCACCCACTGCTGCACGCCGAGCTGCTGCGGGGCCCGCGCGTCCACCGGCTGCGGCTGCGGACGCTGACCCGGGACGGCGTCGCGAACGTCCTGGCCGGGCATTTCGACCCGCTGACGGTCCGCCGGCTGGCGACCGGATGCCACCGCGCCACCGGCGGCAACCCGCTGCTGGTGCACGCGCTCATCGAGGACCACCGGACGTCCGGGGCCGCCCACCCGGCCGAGCTGGTGTTCGGCGAGGCGTTCCGCCGCGCCGTTCTCACCTGCCTGCACCGGTGCGAGGCGGTCCCGTACGCCCGCGGCCTCGCGGTGCTGCCGCCCCGCTCGTCCCGTCCGGGCGCCGGCGAGCTGGTCGGGCTGGACGCGCAGGCGGTCGCGCTGACCGGCGAGGTGCTGGCCCGCGACCGGCCTGACCGCCGGGGCCGGGTTCCGGCACGAGGCCGTCCGGGCCGCGGTGCTGGGCGGCATGCGGGCCGACCGGCGCCGCACGCTCCAGCTCCGCGCGCGCCGAACTGCTGCACCGGGCCGGGGCGCCCGCCGCCGAGGTCGCCGACCGGCTCGTCGCCGCCGACCGGGTGCCCGGCCCGTGGGCGCTGGCCGAGCTGCGCGAGGCGTCCGGGCCGATCTCCAGCGCGGCCGGCCGACCCGACACGATCGCCCGGCTGCGGCTCGCGCTGCGCGGCCGCCCCGACGGACCCGAACGCGCCGCGGTCCAGTTCGACCTGGCGTGCGCGGAGTGGCAGGCCGACCCGGAACGCGCGATCCGGCACCTGCCGGAACTCACCGCCGCCCTGCGCGCCGGGCACCTCCCGCCGGACGCCGCCGACCGGCTGACCACCTGGGCGCTGTGGCTCGGCCGCGTGGACGATGCCCGCGAACTGGACGGCCGCCGGAGCCGCCCCGGGCACCGTCGAACGCCGCCTGGCCCGCGCTTTCCCCGGCCTGGCCCCCTTCCACGACCCCGCGCCCCCACCCGACGTCCCCCACCCCGCCCGCCCTC
>NZ_MKJY01000360.1 GCF_001942465.1 Actinomadura sp. CNU-125 | reverse complement strand
CGCCGCGCGCTCGTCCTCGTCCAGGCCGAGGCCGCCCGCCGGACGGCGGCGCGGACGCCGAGCAGCAGCGCGTCCCGGTCGGCGGCGACCGCCCGCAACCGGCCGAAGTCGGCGGGCGCCGGGCCGCCGCGGATCCCCTCCAGCAGCCACAGCAGCCGGTCCGTGCATTCGGAGATCACCGAGCCGAACATGGGGCTTCCGGCGGTGCCGAGCACCCGGTCGTGCCGCCACAGCCCGAGGACGACCTCCAGCGCGGCGCCGAGCGCGGCCACGTCGGACGCGGCGCCGATCCCGTCGGCGAGGGACTGCGCGACGCGGCCGGACTGGTCGGCGCACCCACACAGCGCGGCGTCGAACAGCACCGCCGCGAGCCCCGCCACGTCGGCGCCGGCGCGGGCGCCGCGCTCGTCCAGGACGGCGGCGGCCGCGTCGGCGAGCGTCGGCCCGTACGCGCCCGCCTCGATCAGCGCGGCCTCGCGCTGCCCGCGCGGGTCGGCGGTGTCGATCCGCCAGCGTTCCTCCAGCACCTGGTCGGCGCCGCTGTCGGGACCCGAGTCGCGGACGAGGCCGGGGATCCGCAGGACGCGCAGCCGGTGCAGCGCCCGGCTGCGTTCCAGCCCGCGCGGCTGCGTCAGCTTGACGGTGAGCGGGCCGCTCTTGCCGAGCCCGAGCCGCTCCAGTTCCGCCGCGACGTGGTGGACGAGCGGCGGCGGCGGGCGTGTCCGGGTGCAGCCGCCCGACGCGGTCGCCGCCGAGCGCCGCGACCATCTCCACGACGGCCGGGTGGGCGCCGGGGCCGAGCGGGCCGCGCGACGTCCACGGGAGCCGCTGGTCGAGGTCGTCGGCGACGAGCGCGGCGACCAGCCCGTCCAGCAGGTCGGTGCGGGCGGCGCGCGGTGGCCGCGCAGCCGGGTCAGGCCGTCGGTGAGGGTGCGGGCGGCGATCAGGTCGGCGGTCGAGACGGCCTGCTTGCGCTCGCGCAGCCGCGTCACGACCGACTCGATGAGCGCGGCGGCCGCGCCGTCCGGGCCGTCGGCCCAGAGCCGCTCGTAGTACTCGGGCGACGGCATGCCCGACTGGTAGCCGGTGAACGCGTCGAGCCGCCGGAACGAGTACGGGACGAGGAAGCCTCCGCCGTCCGTGCCGTCCGCCGGTTCCGGCACCTCCGGCCAGCCCTCCGGGCCGTCGGCGGCGGCGTCGTCCGGGGCGGGGGCGGCGGCGAGGGCGCGCAGCGCCGGGGTGTGGAAGCCGCCGGTCACGACCACGACGGGACGGTCGCGGCGGCGCCTCGGCGGCGCGGATCCACCGCGCCATGTACGCCTCGCGGGCGGTGTCGTCCTCCCCGGCTTCGGCCTCGCCGCGGACCAGGTCGAAGTAGGCGTCGAGCCGTTCGGCGAGCCCGTCCGGGTCGCCGATCTCGAACAGGTGGTCCCACAGGATGTCGGTGTTGTCGACGGCGAACTCGCGGAGCAGCCGCCCGGTCGCCTCGGCGTAGCGCTTCTCGGCGTCGGCGTAGCGGTTGTCGCGGTCGGCGAGCGCGGGATGCCAGGCGGGCAGGTCGATGAACCGGACGTCGGCGCCCGCGGCGCGGCCCGCGTGCAGCGCGACCCATTCCGGCGAGTAGCCGCAGAACGGCGTCCAGCACCGGCCGACGCGGTCGCCGTCCCGGTGGTAGCTGAAGATCGCGACGGGCGGTTCGTGGCCGAGCAGCAGCTCGTCCAGCCGTCCGGTGAAGTCGGCGGGCCCCTCGACCAGGACGTGCGCGGGCCGCAGCCGCTCGATCGTCTCGCGGACCAGCCGGGCGCAGGCGGGGCTGTGGTGCCGGACCCCGACGAACGTGACCGCCATCAGCCGGGCAGCAGGTGCCGGGCGGCGTGCAGCGCCTTCCACTGCTCGCCCTTGCGGCGGGACGCCTGCTGTTCCAGGTAGCGGCGCAGCGGCCGAGGTCGTCGGCGCTGTCCTTGGCGGCGGTCCCGGCGAGGCACTCGACGATGTCGGCGGCGCCGCCCGGCTCGCCGCGCAGGAACCAGCCGCGCACCCCGACGGCGTGCGCGACCGACACCGCCTCGGCCGTGCTCATCACCGCCTGCGGCTTGTCCAGGGAGCGGCCCTCCTCGGTGGTCCCGGAGCGCAGCTCGCGGAACGTCGTGACGAGGACCTCCAGGACGTCGCGGCGCGGCGGGGCCTGGACGCCGCTGCGCTCCAGCAGCCGCGCCGCCTCCGCCTCGACGAGGTCGAGTTCGACGGCGAAGTCGGCGATCGGGAACACCGTCTCGAAGTTGAACCGGCGCTTCAGCGCCGCGCTCATCTCGTTGACGCCGCGGTCGCGGGTGTTGGCGGTGGCGATCACGTTGAAGCCGTCGCGGGCGAACACCATCGCCTCCGGGCCGGTCAGCTCCGGGATCGCCATGACCCGGTCCGACAGCGGGGAGAGCAGCGAGTCCTGCACTTCGAGGGGGCAGCGGGTGATCTCCTCGAACCGGACGACCCGGCCCTCGGCCATCCCGTGCAGCAGCGGCGCGGGCACCAGCGACCGGGTGGAGGGGCCCTCCGACACCAGCAGCGCGTAGTTCCACGAGTACTTGATCTGGTCTTCGGTGGTGGCGGCGCCGCCCTGGATCGTCAGGGTGGAGGTGCCGCTGACCGCCGCCGCGATCAGCTCCGACAGCAGCGACTTCGCGGTGCCGGGCTCACCGACCAGCATCAGCCCGCGGCTGGTCGCCAGCGTCACCAGCGCGCGGTCGATCAGCGCGGTGTCGCCGACGAACTTGCGGGTGACGCCGAGCTTGTCGTCACCGACGATGAACCGGCGCGCGGCCGTCAGGCTCAGCGCCCACCCCGGGGGCCTGGGCGCGGTGTCGTCCTGCGCGAGCCGCTCCAGCTCGGCGGCGTACCGGACCTCGGCGGGGGGCCGCTGGTAGTCGGTGGTGTCCTGGCCGGTGTCTCTGCCAGTGTCTTTCGTCATTTCCTTCTTCCGGGGGTCATCGGGCGGCCGTCCCGGCCGCGGAGACCAGTGTGGCAAGCGCGTCGGACACTTCGGCCCGGGTGCCGATCATGCTGGCACCGTCCGGGCGTATAGGGGAAATCGGACGAGCGGGTCGGGCGGGTCGAGCGGGGGCGGGCCGTCAGCCCGCCGCGTCGGTCAGCGCGGTGAGGGTCTCCGACAGCCGGACGGGGTCGAGTTCGCCGAACGTCCGCGCGCCGCCGGCAAGCCGGACCGTCCCGAGGACACGGTCGTCTCCGGCGCGCTCGGCCTCGACGTCGACGCGGTGGACGCCGCCGATCGTCCGTTCGAGGCTGCGGTAGCGGTCGGTGTACCAGCCGCGCCGCCGCAGCCCCTCCACGGCGGCCTCCGTCAGCCGGACGCCCGCGACCCGGTCCAGCCGGTCGGCGTGCCGTTCCGCTTCGGTCAGGACGACGACGGGACGGCCGAGCTGCGGGAACGGCTGCAGGATCTCGTAGTCGGCGAACACCTCCGACCACGCGTCCACGGCGTCGGCGCCCAGGTGCAGCGGGTGCGGCAGCCCGATCAGCGCCGACCCGGGAACGGTGAACGCGTCGTCGTGGACGTCGGCGAACGTGCCGTCCTCGGCGACCCGGAACGCCGCGACGGTGCCGCCGTCGTGGGCCGTCGGGTCGTCGGCCGTCGGGTCGTGGGCCGTCCAGACGAGGCGGCGCGCGAGGTGCCGGACGAGCGGGTGCCCGGCGACGAGGTCGCGGAACTCGGCGGGGTCCCAGCGGCGTCCCGCCAGCATCGCCCGCTGGAGGCGGCGGCGCTGGTCGGCCGCGACGGCGCGCACCTCCCGCTTGAGCGTCGCGAACGCCGCGTAGGCGGCGGGCGCGAGGTCGGGGTCGTCCTTGGCGCCGGGCTTGGGCAGCGACTTGCGCGGCTTGCCGGACTCGTCGGCCACGAACGGTTTGAGCTGCTCGTCGAACCCGACGGTGAACCGGCGCGGCCCGTAGTCGAGGACCATGCTCCCGGCGGCGTCCAGGCCGAAGCCGGGGACGAGCCGGTCGGCGAACCGTTCGACGGTCAGCCCGCGTTCGGCGGCGGCGAGGTCGAACTTGCGCCGCGCCTCCTTCCACAGCGCGGACGACCTCGTCTTCAGCATGATGTCGTAGACCGCGCCCATCGCCGCGTCGGAGCCGATGCCGACGAGCGCGTCCAGGCCGTGCGTCGCGCGCGCGACGCCGCTGCCGTCGCCCCAGGCGCGGACGAGCGGCGCGAGCAGCCGGACGGTCGCGTCGTCGCCGGTCGCGCCGAGCTGGTCCAGCGCCCACACCTCCTTCGCCGGGGCGCCCGACTCCAGCCACCGTTCGAACACCGCGCGGCCGAACGCGGCCAG
>NZ_MKJY01000359.1 GCF_001942465.1 Actinomadura sp. CNU-125 | reverse complement strand
ACCTTCGCGAGCGCCAGCCCGCCCGCGACCAGCGACGCGAGCAGTTCGTACGCCTGGAACTCCGAGAAGGTCGGCTTCAGGAGGTCGCCGAGCGGGCCCGTCCCCGGGAAGCGCTCGAACGACACGATGATGGACATGTACGCCCCGATCCGGACGCCCACCTCCAGCGCCACGTACGCGGCGATCGCCGCCGCGATCGGCGCCACCGGCCCGCGCGGACGCGTCAGCAGCAGCACGCCTCCGACGACCAGCCCGACGAAGAAGCATTCGATCAGGAAGTACGTCGTCGACGCGCGGAACTGGATGAAGTCCGGCGAGACGTAGTTCCGGATGATCGTGGCGACGATCGACACGCCGGTGGCGAGGGCGCCCCCGACCATGATCAGGCCGATGACCACGCCGTTGGAGGTCGCGGAGCGAGTTTGCGGCATTCGGCCATTAAAGCGCTGATCGTCGCCGAGTGTGAACCCCTCCGTTCGCTCGGTGAGCGACTCCTTACAGAGTGGTGACGCGTGCGGTGGACCGCCGGTGAGGTCCGTACCTTGGACCGCGTGACGTGCGCTCGACGATTCCCCCGGATCCCGCGGCCGGGGCCTCGATGACCGCCCCCGGCCGCATCCTGGTGGTGGACGACGACCCCACGGTCGCGGACGTCGTGGCCCGCTACCTGGCCCGGGACGGGCACGAGGTGACGTGCGTCGCGGACGGCCGGACGGCGCTGCGCCGCGCCCTCGACCGTCCGCCGGACCTCGTCGTCCTCGACCTGATGCTGCCCGGGATGGGCGGGCTGGAGGTGTGCCGGAGACTGCGCGCGGCGACGGCCGTCCCGATCGTGATGCTGACCGCGCTCGGCGCCGAGACCGACCGGCTCGCCGGGCTGGAACTGGGCGCCGACGACTACGTGACCAAGCCGTTCAGCCCGCGCGAGCTGGCGCTGCGGGTGAAGTCGGTGCTGCGCCGGGCGCGCGGCCCGGCCGCCCGGCGAGCCCGGCCGGGCCGCTGCGCGACGGCGACCTGGTCGTGGACGTGGCCGCGCACGAGGCCCTGCTGCGCGGCGCGCCGCTCGCGCTCACCGCCCGCGAGTTCGACCTGCTGGCGTTCTTCGCCCGGCATCCGCGCCGCGCGTCGGCCGGGACGAACTGCTGCGGGAGGTGTGGGACTGGACGTTCGGCGACGCGTCGACCGTCACCGTCCACGTGCGGCGGCTCCGGGAGAAGATCGAGGCCGACCCGACCGCGCCCCGCCGGATCGTCACGGTCTGGGGCGTCGGGTACCGCTACGAGCCCGCAGAGGCGGACGACGCGTGATCCCGTTCGCGGACCTGCTCCTGGTCGTCTTCTACGCGTCGCTCCCGGCCGTCACCGTGGCGGCCGTCGCGCTCGGTCTGCTGCACGTCCTGCGCGGACGGTCCGTCGCGACGCAGCTCGTGGTCGTGAGCGCGGCGACCGTCCTCGCGGTGATCTGCGGGATCCTCGTGATCTCGTTCCTGATGCTGATCAACGACCACGACCGGTCGGTCGTGCTGACCGTGGTGGTGTCGGCGGGCCTGGTCGCGACGGCGGTGTCGCTGCTGCTCGGCCGCCGGCTCGTCGCGGCCAACCGGGCGCTGGTCGAGGCGGTCCGCGCGGACCGGTTCCGCCCGCCCGCGGGCCGCCTCCCGGCGGAGCTGGCCGAGCTGTCGCGCGAGCTGGACGCCGCCTACGCGCGGCTGGCCGCCGCGCACGAGCGCGAGCAGGCCCTGGAGGCGAGCCGCCGCGAGCTGGTCGCGTGGGTGAGCCACGACCTGCGCACCCCGCTCGCCGGGCTCCGCGCGATGGCGGAGGCGCTGGAGGACGAGGTCGTCGCCGACGCCGCGACCGTCCACCGCTACCACTCGCGCATCCGGGTGGAGGCCGAGCGGCTGACCTCGATGGTGGACGACCTGTTCGAGCTCTCCCGCATCCACGCGGGCGCGCTGCGGTTGACGCGGAGCCGGATCGGGCTGGCCGACCTGGTCGCCGAGGCGGTCGCCGGCACCGAGGCGCTCGCCCGCGCGAAGGCGTCCGCCTGCACGGCGGCGTGCGCGACGCCCTGCCCGTCCAGGTCGACGCGGGGGAGCTGGGCCGCGCGCTGCGCAACCTGGTGGTGAACGCGATCCGGCACACCCCGGGCGACGGCACCGTGGAGATCGTCGGCGACGTGGACGGCGGGGAGGTGCGGGTGACGGTCGCGGACGGCTGCGGCGGCATCCCCGAGGACGACCTGCCGCGCGTCTTCGACGTCGCGTTCCGCGGCGAGGCGGCGCGCAGCCCGGGCGGCGGCGCCGGGCTCGGCCTCGCCATCGCCCGCGGCATCGTCGAGGCCCACGCGGGCCGCATCGGCGTCGCGAACGCGGGGCCGGGCTGCCGCTTCGAGATCCGGCTGCCCGTCTGACGACACGTCCGCCCGGTCCGGACGGTCCGAACTGTCCGCCCGGTCCGTCCCGTCCGCCCGGTCAGGTTTCGAGACCTTCGGTCATCGTGCGGACCGTCGCGCAGGGCCAGCGGGCCATGCAGGCGCGGCAGCGGCGGATGGGACGGTCGGGGTCGCTGGTGATGCCGCCCGACTCCTGGGGACGGTGCAGGTCGAGCAGCCGCAGCGACAGTTCGGCGAACGCGAGGACCTCGTCGCGGGCGCGGTGATGAAGGCGATGTCCTCGCGGGAGAGGCGCGCCTTCACGGCGACGAAGCCGTCCCGGTTCACGAGCCGGGCGAGGCTCCGGGTGGACGAGCGCCACGAGCTCGCCTTCGCGGAGCGTGCGCGGATCGTCTCCAGGCGTTCGCGGAGCCGGGTCTCGCGCTCTTCGGCCGTCATCTGCGGCGCACCCCCAATGCTCGACCGCGCGGCGGCGGCGCCGTCCGCTGTGGCACAGGTTCAGGGTCTCCCAAACGGCGGCGCCGCGAGGGGCGAACGGCGAAGGTCGATGCCCCGAACAAGGGTGCAAACGCGACATTACCCAGCGTAGTTCACAAAGGGTGCGGGCGGGTCGGGAGGGGCGACACGCCCGGACACCCCCATGTCATAGGGGACTCGGCGAACCGTCTGGCCCGGCGGCCTTCAGAGAGATAGTGTGCCGAACGTGGAGCTAAACGTCTCGACCGCGTCTCAAGGGGGTCACGCCGTCGTCACGGCGACCGGCGAGCTCGACCTGTACACCGCGCCCAGGCTGCAGGCCGCGCTCGCGGCCCTGCTGCGCGACCGCGTCGACCACATCACGGTCGACATGAGCGGCATCGAGTTCTGCGACTCGACCGGCATGAACGTGCTGCTGTCGGCCATGAAACGGCTCAAGGAGCACGGCGGCTCGCTCGAACTCGCCGCGCCGCGTCCGGCCGTGAAGCGGATCCTGCAGGTCACCGGGCTCGACACCGTGTTCACCGTGACCGAGGCCGCGCCCGCCATGGACGCCGGCTGACCCGACCGACCCGACCATCGACCGACCGCCGGACCAACGGCCGCGCACGCGGCCGACCCGGCACCGGCACGTGACGCGCGACCGGTGCGCGCGAGCCGCCGCGCCCGCCGCGCGACGCACCGGGCGAGGTGCCTCGCACTTCGTGCGCGAAGCGTGCGACGCTCGCACGAAGTGTGCGACGCCCGCACTACGATCGCCGGTATGCAGGACGTAGCGGTGATCATTCCGGCCAAGGACGAAGCCGACCGCATCGCCGACACCGTCGAGGCGGCCCGGGAACTGCCCGGCGCCGACCTCGTCGTGGTCGTCGACGACGGGTCGTCCGACGACACCGCCGCCACGGCGCAGCGGGCCGGGGCGCGCGTCGTGCGGCACGGCCGCAACCGCGGCAAGGGCGCCGCGATGGAGAGCGGCGCCGAGGCCGTCAAGCTGCTCGAAGACGGCCGCGAGGAGCCGCGCCACCTGCTGTTCCTCGACGCCGACCTCGCCGAGACCGCCGGCGCGGCGGCACCGCTCGTCGAGCCCGTCCGGCGCGGCGAGGCCGACATGTCGATCGCGACGTTCGCCACCACCGTCAAGCTCGGCGGGCACGGCATCGTCGTGCGGGTGTCCCGCGAGGGCATCCGCCGCGCCACCGGCTGGGAGGCGACCCAGCCCCTCAACGGGCAGCGCTGCCTCACCCGGCCGGCGTTCGAGGCGGCCCGGCCGCTCGCCGCCGGATTCGGCGTCGAGACCGCCCTCACCATCGACCTGCTGCGCAAGGGCTTCCGGGTGACGGAGGTGGAGGTGCCGCTCGCGCACCGCGCCACCGGCACCGACTGGCGCGCGCAGGCCCACCGCGCCCGCCAGCGAGGGACGTGGCGCGCGCGCTGGCCGTCCGCGACCCCGCGGTGGCCGGGCGGCTGGCCCGGGTGCGCGGCCC
>NZ_MKJY01000358.1 GCF_001942465.1 Actinomadura sp. CNU-125 | reverse complement strand
GGGCTGCCGGGCATGCGACGACCGGCGCCGCGGCGGTCGGCGGGGAACTGCGCACCGGGGCGGGCCCGCTCGGCGGGTTCATCGTCGAGGCCGTCCTGCCCGCCGCGTCCGCGGACCCGGCCGCCGCCGCGCCCCCGGCGGGGGCGGCGCGGCGACGTCCGGCATCGTCGTGGCGACGACCAGGAGGTCGTCCGCGCGGGTTTCGGCGCCCTGCTGGGCACCCAGCCCGACTTCGCGGTCGTCGCCACCGCCGACGACGGCGCGGGCGCGGTGCGCGCGTGCGGCGAGCACCGCCCGGACGTGGTGCTGATGGACGTGCGGATGCCGGTGATGGACGGGATCGAGGCCACCCGCCGCGTCACCGCCGGGCCCGGCGCGCCCCGGATCCTGATGCTGACCACGTTCGACCTCGACGAGCACGTCTACGACGCGCTGGTGGCGGGCGCCAGCGGGTTCCTGCTCAAGGACGTGACGGCCGAGCGGCTGTTCGACGCGGTCCGGGTCGTGGCCGCCGGGGAGGCGCTGCTGGCCCCGACCGTCACCCGGCGCCTCATCGGCGAGTTCGCGCGGCTGCGGCCCCGCCCGCCGTCGGCCGCGCCGGACGTCCTGACGCCGCGGGAGACCGAGGTGCTGCGGCTGGTCGCCGAGGGCCTGACCAACGCCGAGATCGCCGCGCGGCTCGTGGTGGGGGAGGAGACGGTCAAGACGCACGTCAGCCGCGTCCTGCGCAAGCTGGACCTGCGCGACCGCGTCCAGGCCGTCGTCACCGCCTACGAGACCGGCCTGGTGGTGCCCCGCGCCCGCTGATCCGGCCGGACGCGAGACGGGACCGCACCGTGCATGCGCGCGCACGGTGCGGTCCCGTCGGGTGATGCCGTGTTACCCGATCGTCCTGCGGTTCAGGCGGTCCTTCGGCGCCCGGCCCGCAGGATCTCCAGCCGCTCGGCCAGGACCTCTTCGAGGTCCTCGACCGTCCGGCGTTCCATGAGCATGTCCCAGTGCGTCCGCGGCGGCTTGCCCTTCTTCGCTTGGGGCAGCTCGCCGTCGACCCGCAGGGCCGTGGCGCCGCAGTTGCGGCATTCCCAGGTCATCGGCACCTCGGCCTCGGCTGCGAGCGTCACGGTGAACCGGTGGCCCTTGGTGCAGGTGTAGTCCACCTCTTGCCGAGGGGCCAGATCGGTGTTGCGATCATTCTCGTAGCTCGTCGCTCCGAGTCGGGTGCCGCGAAGTGCGCGCTCGGCCATCGTCAAGTGCCTCCCAGACGGCTTGCGGTCTTGCCCTGACCAACGCTGAATCTCGTGACAAGATTCCCGTCCGGAGCCCTGTCCAACCCTGCTTGTTTCCGGCGGGGCCGCCGCGTCCCGCGGGAAACCTCCGGCGGCCCGCCCGCGAGGCCCGCGCCGGCGGGCCCGCGGGAGGCCGGCGGGGTCACCGCCGCGACGTCAGGACTTCGTCGATCAGCCCGTACTCCAGGGCCTCGGCGGCGGTGAAGTACCGCTCGCGGTCCAGGTCGCGGCGGACGGTCTCGGCGTCCTTGCCGGTGGCCTCGGCGACGATCGCCTCGGTCTGCGTCCGCAGCCGCAGCACTTCCTCCGCCTGGATCTGCAGGTCGCTGGACTGGCCGCGCGACACCCCGACCTCCGGCTCGTGCAGCAGGATCCGGGCGCTCGCGAGCGCCGCGCGCTTGCCGGGCGTCCCGGCCGCCAGCAGCACCGCGGCCGCCGACCCCGCCTGCCCGACGCAGGTGGTCTCCACCTCCGGGCGGACGTACTGCATCGTGTCGTGGATCGCCATCATCGCCGTCAGCGACCCGCCCGGGGAATTGATGTAGAGGGCGATGCGCCGGTCGGGGTCCATCCCCTCCAGCGCGAGCATCTGCGCGGTGACGTCGTTGGCGCTGACGTCGTCGACGGGCGCCCCGAGGAACACGATGCGGTCCTCGAAGAGCTTGTTGTAGGGGTCGGTCTCCTTGCGACCGTAGGGCGTCTGCTCCTCGTACGAGGGGACGAGGGAGCGTTTCTCGGCCCGCATCAGCTTCCCACCCGTTCGGTGCTGTCGATGACGTGGTCGATGAAACCGTACTCGCGGGCCTGGTCGGCGGTGAACCACCGGTCGCGGTCGGAATCGGCCCGGATCTTCTCCAGCGGCTGCCCGGTGTGGAACGCGGTCCGCTCGGCCAGGGTCTGCTTCAGGTAGAGCGACTGCTCGGCCTGGATCTTGATGTCGGCCCGGTGCCGCCGATGCCGCCGTGCGGCTGGTGCATCATGACGCGCGCGTGCCGCAGCGCGTAGCGCTTGCCGGCCGTTCCCGCGCACAGCAGTGTCTGTCCCATGGAGGCGGCCATGCCCATCGCGACGGTGGAGATGTCGTTCGGGACGAACTGCATCATGTCGTAGATCGCCATGCCGGCGTCCACGACCCCGCCGGGGGAGTTGACGTAGATGGTGATGTCGCGCCGCGCGTCCTGGGCCGCGAGCAGGAGCAGCTGGGCGTTCACCCGGTTGGCGACCTGGTCGTCGATCTCGGTCCCGAGGAACACGATGCGCTGCGCGAGCAGCCGCTCGTACAGCTGGGCGTCCGCGAGCTGCGGCATCTGCGCGACCGCGGCCCGGACGCGGGGCGCATGGGTGTCCGGTCGCCGCTCACCGGGCCGGGGCCTCGGCTCCTCGTTCATGAACCCTCCCGCTCGTTCTGTACGTTTCGTACACTACGTACGTCTGAGGTTAGTGGCGGCGCGTTACCTCGGCCAGAGGGAGAGAGGATGTTTCGCTATACGATGAATCCCGTGGATGTTCCGGTAACCGAAGCACGCGCCCAGTTCGCGGACCTCGTCAACCGGGTCGCCTACACCGGCGAGCCCGTGAAGCTGACGCGGCGGGGCAAGGTGATGGCCGCACTGGTCTCTCCGGAGGATCTGGAGCTGCTGGAGATGCTGCGGTCGCAGCGCGCCGAGCTGCAGGCGGGACAGCCCGTGCAGGCGCCGCAGCAGCCGCAGGCGCCGTCGCCCGCCGACCGTCCCCAGGCGGCGCCGCTGCGCATCGCCGCCGAGTACCGGCCGCCCGGCTTCGGCCGCTGAGCCGCGGGGGGGCGCGGCCCGGGGCCGTCTCCGGGCGCGGTCAGGCGCCGGCCTGCTCGCGGGGGGCGGGGGAGGGGCGCTCCCACTGCCCCCGAGACGCCAGGACGTGCCGCAGGGCGATCAGCTCGTCGGTCATGATGCCGTCGACGCCGAGGTCCAGGAGCCGCTCCATGACGGCCCGGTCGTTCACCGTCCAGGCGTGCACCTGCAGCCCCAGCCGGTGCGCCGCGGCGACGAACCCCTCGGTGACGAACGGCAGCGGGCCCAGCCCGTAGGGCACCTGCGCGCACGCCACCCCGGTGGCGGCGAGCCGGACCAGCTTGGCGGTCGGCCCGCCGTAGGACTTGGCGCGCAGCGCCATCACCCCGCGCGGGCCCAGCGCCGTGCACACGTCCCGGTCGGTGTACAGCGGCAGCCGCGCCCGCATCTGCGCCAGCCTGCGCGTGGAGAACGAGGTCAGGCACACCCGGTGCCAGGCGTTCGTGCGGTGCAGCACCTCGGCGAGCGGGCCGATGACCGGGGCGTCCTTGAGGTCGATGTTGACGCGCGCGTCCGGCCACGCCCCGAGGACGTCCTCCAGCCGGGGGATCGGCTCGGTGCCGCCGATCCGGGCCCGCGCGACCTCGGAGTAGGGGAGGCGGGCGACGGTGCCGGTCCGGTCGGTGACCCGGTCGAGGGTGCGGTCGTGGAAGGCGACCACCGTGCCGTCGGCGGTGGCGTGCGCGTCGGTCTCCAGATACCGGTAGCCCAGGTCGACCGCCCGCTGGAAGGCGGCCATGGAGTTCTCGGGGCGCCCGCCGGCGCCGCCGCGGTGGGCGAACGGGATCGGCCCGGGATGATCGAGGAATTCGTACGAGCGTCGCACCCGTCCGATTATGGCGGACTCCCCTCGACCGCCCTTACCTTACTATGTAAAGGCGCCGGGCCGGGTGCTACCGTCAGCCGACCGCCAATGAAGGAGAAACCACGACATGAGCAGCATCGACGAGTACAGGCCCACGTTCGACCTCGTCGACGTCGACGGTGACGGGTACCTCTCGATCCCCGAGTTGCAGAACCTCATGCGCGTCCTGGGGCTCGGCGCCGACCAGACGCGCGCGGTCGAACTGGTCGTGGCGAGCGACACCGACCGCGACGGCAAGATCTCCCTGGAGGAGTTCGCCGCTCTGATGGAGCGCACGCGGACCTGACCGGGCGCGACCGGAGGCCCGGTCGCGGACCGGCCGTCCGCCGGCCCGCCGCTGCTCCCGGAGGCGCGCCGACTCGCGCAGCGCCTCGG
>NZ_MKJY01000357.1 GCF_001942465.1 Actinomadura sp. CNU-125 | reverse complement strand
ACCGATTCAGCCGCACCTCTCGGAGGCAATGCCAAGCCGCAGCCTCATCCATCGGCCGCTCCGGAACAGGCGCCTCCGCAGACTCGCCCCAACTCGAAGCTGCCCCGGAAAACTGCACCGGTTCGGCCGCACCCCGGGGAGGCAACCCCCGCGAAGCCGCAGCATCATCCGCCGACCGCTCCGGAACGGACTCCCCCGCAGGGGCACCTCCACTCGAACTCGGCCCCAACGGCCGCGCTGATTCGGCCTCGCCTCTCGGAGGCAACCCACGCCAAGGGCCGGGCTCATCCACCGGCCGCTCCGGAACAGATGCCCCCGCGGACTCGCCCCAACTCGCGTCTGCCGATGGCCGCACCGGTTCGGCCGCGCCCCCCGGAGGCAACCCCTGCCAAGCCGCAGCCTCATCCATCGGCCGCTCCGGAACGGACGGGCCCGCAGAACCGCCCCCACTCGCTTCGGGGCCCGACGGCCGCACCGGTTCGGCCTCAGGCCTGGAAGGCAGTCCGCGCCACGTTTCCGGCTCCAGCGGCGTCCCTGGATCACCCGGCGTCGCCTCGGCGCCGCCCCCCATGGGCCGCCAGCGCGGCTCATCCGGCTCGTCCACTGCCCCGAAACCAACCGACCGGTCGGGGACGGACGGCCCAGTGGGGTCGCCCGGAGACGACACCTCCGACGGCGGGCCCTCGGGCACCACTCTCGGGCCCCGCGGCGTCCAATCAAGGGACGTCGACGATGGCGTGTCTTCCTGCGTACCCGGCTCGTGCACCGGGACCGTCGGAGTGCCCTCCGAAGCGGCGACCTCGTTCGACGCGTCCGGTTTCCCTCGGTTCTTCCAGGGCCACGAGATACGCCGACCGCGCGACCTCGGCGCCGAAGGGCCGGGGCGCCATTCGTCCTCGCCGGACCCACCGGGCCAAGAGTGCCCGCCCTGCGGCGCCCCTTGCGCGCCCGTCGACGGATCGGGGCGGCCGCCCGACGGCCGCTCCCCGGCCGACGGGGAAGGCGCACCCACACCACCGGGCGTCCGCTCCGGGCTTACCGGGGGCGCCGCACCTTGCGGACTCGACGGGCCCGCGTCCGCGAGCGGCGCCCAGCCGCCCCTGTCGGGGGCCGGAACATCCCGAGGATCGGACGGGCCAGGAGCACCGGCCGACATCCACTCCGGGGCCGCACCCGGCGGGCTTGCTGCCGCAGACGGCGCCCAACTCGGCGCGTCCGTACCGGAGACCGGGACATCCCCCGGCTCGGACGAGCCCGGGTCAACGGCCGACGTCCACTCCGAAGGCGCCGAAGGAGCCGCACCCGCCGGGCCTGTAGCCGCAGACGGCGCCCAACCAGGCGCGCCCGTATCGGGGGCCGGGACATTCTCCGGACCGGACGGGCCGGGGGCACCTGTCGACGTCCACGTCCGGGGGCTGCGGCGGGGCGGCGCCGGGCGGGGGCGTCGGGTCCGGGTTCGCGGGCGGCGTCCAGTCGCGCTGCGGCGCGGGCGCACCGGCCGGTGTCCACTGGTGGCCCGTCGGGGACGGGTCCGCGGACGGGCCCGGCGTCCATTGGGGGGCCGTCGGGGACGGGCCGGGGGGCGGGAGCGGAGGTGACGCAGATGTCTCCGGACGGTAAGGGCGCGGTGGTGCGGCGCCTGCAGGGGGCTTGGTTCTGCCCGCCACGTGGACGTCTCCCGGGTGCGGGAGTTCGGGTTCGGGTGCTGGACGCTCGTGCGGGCCGAATCTCACGCTTCGATCCTGCGTGCCACGAAGATCATCGGCAAGGTCGTCCGAACAGGGCGGCGCACAGGGTTTCGAGGCGGTCGGGGCCGTCTTCGACGGGCAGCACGGTGAGGGCGCCCTCGTCGAGGTGCAGTCGGACGGAGATTTCGCGGCCCAGGGGTTCGGTGCCGCCGTGGGCGGCGGCGATGTCGCGCAGGCCGACGGAGACGACGGCGGGGAGGCGGACGGTGTCGGCGGCGGTGCGCAGGGCGTCGTGCCAGAGGTCGAGGAGGCGGTGGGCCAGGCCGTTGAGGACGCGGGCCCACGGTTCGACGAGGGCGGACGGGACGTCGTCGGTCTGGAGTTCGGGTAGGCCGAACCGGGCGAGGCCGCGGGTGGTGAACAGGTAGCCGTCGCCGGACGGGGTGTGCGGCAGGAGGATCCAGTCGGTGAGGCGCACGGCGCGTCGGGGGACGGGAGGGAGCGTTCGAGGCGGTCGCGGGGCAGGATCTGCGGGGTGAAGACGTCGATCACGGTGCCGGGGACGGCGGCGGCGATGGCGCGGGCGCCATTCGTGGGCGGGCGGGCGGCCGGGACGGTACGCGGCGCGGACGGCGAGGCAGGTGCGTCGCGCCGGGAGAGGGCGGCGAGGTCGCGGGGGGCGGCGCCGTAGGCGGTGAGTAGGTCGGTGGGGAGCGGGGGGAAGTCGGCTGCGGGGCGTTGGTCGAGGGTGACCATGGGGCTGTCGAGCATGCCGAGGACGAGGTCGCGCAGCGGCGGGTCGATGCGGCGGGCGACCTCGGTGCGGGCGAGGTCGCCGGGGTCGGCGACCGGTTCCGCGGGCGCGATCGCGTAGACGGCCTCCAGGGTCTCCGGGACCGGCAGCGTCAGTTCTCCCACGCTTCGATCTGAACGGAGCCGGCGCCGGAAATGATCTGTCGCGGGGGTGACGGTTCCCTATAGGTCGTGTTCGAACCAGACGACCTTGCCCGCCGCGGTGCGGTGGGTGCCCCAGCGGGCGGCGAGGTTGCTGACGAGCTGGAGTCCGCGGCCGGACTCGTCGGTGGCGGCGGCGGTGCGCAGGTGCGGCAGGTCGGCGCCGTCGTCGTAGACCTCGCAGACGAGCGCGCGCCCCCGGATGAGGCGGAGGCGGATGGATCCGGCGCCGTGCAGGAGGGCGTTGGTGGCGAGTTCGCTTGCGAGGAGCTGGATGGTGGGGGTGAGGGCGTCGAGGTTCCATTGGACGAGCCGTTCGGCGACCTGCGCGCGCGCCCAGCGGACCATGGACGGTTCGGGTTCGAGGTCCCACGCGGCGACGTCGGCGGCGGGGACGCCGTCGAAGCCGACGGCGACGAGGGCGATGTCGTCGGCGGGGTTGTCGCTGCCGAGACCGGCGAGGACGGCGTCGCAGGCGGCGTCGAGGTCGGGCGGGGCGGCGGCGAGGCAGTCGGTGAGCTCCCGCAGGCCCTGGTCGAGGTCGCGGTCGCGGCGTTCGAGGAGGCCGTCGGTGCACAGGACGAGCCGGGAGCCGTCCTCGACGGGGATCTGGACGGCTTCGAAGGGGGCGCCGCCGACGCCGATGGGGACGCCTTCGGGGAGGTCGAGGACGCGGCCGGTGCCGTCCGGGGCGACCAGGACGGGCGGGACGTGCCCGGCGTTGGCGAGGGTGCAGGTGCGGGCCACCGGGTCGTAGATCGCGTAGAGGCAGGTGGCGAGGTAGCCGTCGCCGAGGCGGCGGGCGAGGCCGTCGAGCTGGCGCAGGAGGCGGCCGGGGCGGGTGTCCTCCCCGGCGAGGGTGCGGACGGCGGTGCGGAGCTGGCCCATGATCGCGGCGGAGGTGAGGCCGTGGCCCATGACGTCGCCGACGACGATGCCGAGCCGGCAGCCGGGCAGCGGGATGGCGTCGAACCAGTCGCCGCCGACCTGGGCGGCCTGCCCGGCGGGCCGGTAGCGGTAGCGGACGCGCGCGCCCGCGACGTCGGGCGGGTCGTCGGGGAGCATGCTGCGCTGGAGTTCCTGGGCGGTCTGGACTTCGCGCCGGTAGAGCCGCCCGTTGTCGATGCAGAGCGCGGCGCGGCGGGCGAGTTCGCCGAGGAGGGCGAGGTCGAGGTCGTCGAAGCCGGGCCGGTCGGATTTGCGGAGCAGCTTGATGTTGCCGAGGGCGCGGCCGCGGGCGATGAGCGGGACGATCAGCAGTGCGCGTCCGGTGAAGAGGGGGCGCAGGTCGCGGTCGGTGAAGGGGGCGGCGAGACGGTCGGCGCACGCTTCGTCGACGTGCGGCACGTGGACGGTGCGTCCGGTGCGCATGGCCTGCAGGCACGACGTGCCGGGCGGCAGCCGGAGGGCTTCGCCTTCGGGGACGATGTCGTCCCATCGTCCGGGTTCGTCGTTGTGGACGACGCCGACGCGGCGCACGTGGACGGTCTCGGCGATGTCGGCGGCGGGGCTGGCGGAGTCGGCGACGCGTCGAGGAGTTCGACGGCGGCGAAGTCGGCGAGCCTGGGGACGAGCGTCCCGGCGAGGGTGCGGGCGGCCTGCAGGTGGTCGAGGGATCCGCCTATCTGCTGCCCCGCCTCGCCGAGGAACGCGAGGTGTCCCGCACGGCCTCGGTGTCGGCCGCGGGGCGGACGGGGGCGTCGGGACGGACGGTGGGG
>NZ_MKJY01000356.1 GCF_001942465.1 Actinomadura sp. CNU-125 | reverse complement strand
GGTCCGCGACGCGATCGCGGGGGTGTCGGCGACGGCGACGACGGCGGCGAAGCCGACGCCGAAGCGGCCCACGGCGCCCGTGTCGTCCGTTTCGCGGACGCGCGGAGCGTCGAGAGGGCCTCGACCCCGGCGGCGTCGAGGGGCGCCGCGGCGTTCGCGGCCGTCAGGGCGCCGTCCAGCGTCAGCCGGAGCCGGCCGGGCACACCGGCGCGGCGGGCGGCGTCGGCGGCGTTCTGCGCCAGTTCGACGATCACCCGGTCGCGGTAGCCGCCGAGGGCGTGGTCGTCCTCGGTGTTGGCGTCCTCGCGGAACCGGGCGGGCGACTCGGCCCAGGCGCGCAGCACCCGCTCGCGGAGCGGCCGGGTGCCGAAGGGATCGCCGGTCACCAGATCGCCGGTCACTGCGTCGCCGGTCACGGGGTCGCTGGTCACGGGGTCGTCGTCAGCCGAGGCCGAGCGCCTCGTCGTCCAGGGGCGCCGAGTCGTCCCCCGGGGACGGGACGATGTCGTAGCCGAGCTCGTCGATCACCGGGGGGCCGTGCTCGGACGCGGCCGGGAGCGTGACGGCCTCGGAGTGGGCCCCGCAGCCGTGGTCGGCGGAGACGACGCGGCCGTCGTCGGGGGCGTACTCGTTGGCGCACACGCCGAACACCAGCCGCATCTCGCCCGCCAGAGGCAGGTAGAAACCGCAGGTGGAGCACTGTGCGGGGGCGGAGGCGGCGATGGGGGTGCGGGGGCCGTGCACGCCGTCGTACCAGCGGGCGGCGGCCTCGTCGCGGCCCTCGCGGGACAGCACGCGGACGCGGCCGAGGCCGGGCTCCCACTGGGCGTCGCGGTCGGCCTCGCCGGTCGCCGCGAAGCCGGGCGACAGCCGGACGTCGTCGGGCGCGGTCGGCAGCAGGTCGCCGGGGCCGAGGTCACCGGGGCGGAGCCGGTCGAGCCACGGCACCCACTCGGGCGCGAGGAGCGCGTCGTCGCCGGGCAGCAGGACGCACTCGCTGACGGTCACGTTCTTGGCGCGGGACGCCCGCACCACGGTGACCGACCAGCGCCAGCCCCGGTAGGCGGGGTCGAGGCACTCGAACGCGTGGGTGACCACCCGGTCGGCCTCGGCGCGGAGGCCGAGATGCTCCCCGACCCGTCCCGGCCAGGCCGTCTCCTCCGCCGCCGTACGGGCGAGATCGACGGCGTCGGCGCAGGCGGGGTCGACGGCGGGCGTCCGGGGGCGGCGGGCCCCCGTGGTTCGGCGGGTCGCCTGCTTCGCGGACGGGGTCTCGGCGTTCTCGGGAGCTGGGCTGGACTGACGCGTTGGGCTCACGTCTCAATTCTCGCCCATGGATCCAAGTGAACGCGCCCGGCACCGGCGCCGCGCGCGTCCCGGACGCTCACGGACTGAGGTCGTCGGCGACCGCCCGCAGCACGGTGGCGATCTTCTTGGCCTCGGCCGGCGACGGATGCTTGCCGCGCCGGTAGGTGTTGGAGATCCCGTCGAGCAGCTTGATGAGGTCCTCGGTGATCAGCACCATCTCGTCCGGCTTCTTGCGCCGCTGCTTGGCGATGGCCTTCTCGACGGACGGCAGGGTCTCCAGGACCCGCACCTGCATCGCCTGCTGCCCGCGCCGGCCCTCGACCACGCCGAACTCGATGCGCTGCCCGGGCTTGAGCGTCGTCACCCCACCCGGCAGGGCCGAGGAGTGCACGAAAACCTCACCCCCGTCGTCACGGGTGAGGAAACCGAACCCCTTGTCGGAGTCGTACCACTTGACCTTGCCAGTCGGCACGGGAACCTCGTCTAGTAATCGTGTGGAATCGTCCCCAAGATTAGTGCCTCGCCACTAACCGGTGAACACGCCGGGGGCGTGAACGACACACCGGGACCGATGATCGCAAAGTACCTCGAACGCCTTCACGCGGCGACCCATTTTCGGCGCGCGGTAAATGGACCGGTCAGCCGGTGACGAAACCCGTGAGCCAGTCCGGGAACGCGTGCAGGTCGGGCAGCACCACGTCCGCGCCGTACGCGGTCAGCGCGGCCGCGTCGAACGCGCCCGTGGCGACGCCGACGGCCACCGCCGCGGCGGCGCGGGCCGCGTCCACGTCGCCGGTGTGGTCCCCGATGTACGCGCCGACGCCGTGCTCGCGCAGCGCGGAGCCCTTCTCGGCGCCGAACAGCCCGCCGACGACGACGTCCACCGGCAGCCCCAGGAACCGGACCGTCCGCTCGGTGTCGGCCTGGTTCTTCCCGGACACCACGACGACCCGTCCGCCCCGCGCCCGCACCGCGTCCAGCGCCGCGGCGGCGCCCGGCATGACGACCGTCGCCGGAAGCGCGATACCGGGGTAAAGCGCCCGGTAGCGGTCCGCCATCGCGGGCACCTCCGCCGCCGGGAACCAGTGCGCGAGCTCGACCTCCAGCGGCGGCCCGAGCCGTCCCGCCACCACGTCGACGTCGATGTGGACGCCGCTCTCCGCCGCGATCGCCGCGTACACCGCCGAGATCCCGGCGCGGGTGTCGGCGAGCGTCAGGTCGAGGTCGAAACCGACGGCCGTACCCCCGCCGGTCCACGAAGCGCGCAGCGGGTCGGCGTCCGTTTCGGGTGAATCGCGGTGCAACACGCCCACAGGGTAAAGGCCCGCCCGGGACGCTCTGGACGCGAGTACCCGCGCCCTCCCGGTAGTGGCGATGCGACGGGATCCGAGTGGGAGAGCGCGGGAACTCATTCGCGCGGGAACCTTCCGCGTGGCCGGAACTGGCCTGTCCGGTCACCGGGAACGCCGCCCGTACTGCCAAAATACCCGACCCCCCGGCCACCAACCGCCTCACCAGGGAAAACGCAGCACCCGATACCGCCACCCCCGGCAAAAGGACGATCGCCCCCGCCCCGCGAGGACGCCCGCCGCACCGCCCCGCCGGACGAGCGCGCCCCGCCCGCGCGCCCGTCCGCGCACGTCCCCGGACGTGCGAGTCCGGTCACGAAACGTGCACGTCCGGAGTGGTTCAGCGGTGCCCGGGTCCGGGATGCCTTACTGTTCTTGCGGAGGAAACCATCACCATGACGCCAAGTACCCGCGAGCGGATCGTGGCCGAATCGCTCCGACTGTTCGCCGAGCGGGGCTACGCCGCGACGTCCGTCGCCGAGATCGAGGCCGCGGCCGGGCTGTCCCCGGGCGCGGGCGGTCTCTACCGGCACTTCCGGTCCAAGGAGGAGGTCCTCTCCTCCGCCATCCGGGAACACATCGACCGGACCCGCAAGCAGATCAGCGACGTCCTCGCGCACGCCGGCGCTACGAGGAACGCCCGCTGGAGATCCGGCTGCGGATGACCTGCCAGGCGGGCCTGGCCAAGATGCGCGAGGAACAGGACCTGATCCGGGTGCTGTTCCGCGATCTCGACCAGTTCCCGAACCTGGTCGCCGAGATGCGCGAGGGCATCGTCAACCCGCTCTACGAGGGCATCGCGACCTGGCTCGCCGAACAGCCCGAGTACGAGGGCTCCGACGAGGACTGGCCCGCGGTCGCGTCCATCCTGGGCGGCGCGGTCGTGAACTACTGGCTGGCCAACGAGTCGATGTACGAGCCGCCGACCCGCATCGACGAGGAACGGTTCGTCGAGAGCTGGGCGCGGCTCGGCATGGGCCTCGCCAACCGGGAACCCTCGCCCGCCACCTGACGAACGCTCCCGCCCGGCTCACCGGACGGGCCGTCCACCGGTCGGGGGCGCGCCGCCGCCACCGCACGCTTCGGGTGCTCCTACCCTGAATAGAGCCGTCACGACGGCGGCGCGCGACGACGGGCAGAGATTCGGCGGGTCGGAAAGCGGCAGGAGCTGCATGGAGACGTATGCGGACTGGCTCCGCGCACGGGGCGACGACGAGCTGCGTGCGCTGCTGTCCGCGCGTCCGGAGCTGCTCGCGCCCGTCCCCGCCGACCTGACCGCGCTCGCCGCCCGCGCCACCACCCCGGCCGCGATCTCCCGCGGCCTCGACCGGCTCGACCGGTTCACGCTCGCGGTGCTGGAGTCCGTCCTGGTCCTGCCCGAGCCCTCCCCGGACGCGCTCGCCGCGGCCCTCGACGCGCCCGCGCCCGCGTCGACGACGCCCTCGCCGTCCTGCGCCGCCGCGGCCTGGCCTGGGGCGGCGGCCCGGCCGCGGCCCCGGGCGTCCGGCAGGGCCTCCCGCACCCCGCCGGGCTCGGCCCGACCGTCCGCGAGGTGTTCGCCGGCTACCCCGCCGAGCGGCTCGCCGAGCTGGTCACCGACCTGGACGGGACGGCGCCGCGCGGCTTCCCCGACGCCGACCGGCTGCTCGCCCGGATCGCCGAGCTGCTCGCCGACGCCCGGCCCCCTCATCGACGACGCCGGGCCCG